>JALOLT010000062.1 GCA_025455775.1 Fimbriimonadaceae bacterium | reverse complement strand
GTTCCAAATGATCATCGTCACCCATAAACCTTGCGGCAGCGAATACCTCCTCAAAGCCGGAGGTATCGAGGACGGACTCTCCCGCATAAGGGTACTTGAGCTTCATCAAATCTTGGGCTTTTCCAAGCAGGCGGTTGTGCAATTCCTCTGCCTCTTCTCTTAATCCGTTCTCCCGCAGATCCGTGACTAAGTCGTAGAGTCTTGCATACCCGAGAATTCCCACTGTCCGAACGTAGAGTCGCCACCCCTGTTCGAACATAGCGATGGCAGTTCGATAGGAAAAGATTAGATAGTCCGTCCCGCTAAATTCAGTGCCACCATAGGTGGTAGCGATACGGAAAAGACTGTGGTAAAGGTTAAAAACGTGAGGATAGATTAAGGGACGGCCGAAGTAAGTCGCAGTCTGGGTGGACTCATCTATGACGCTGGCAACGGCAAAGTTCCCTGGATTTTGCAGTGTTCCCAAAAGGAAATCCCTTACATAGCGATTGAGTACCGTGATCTCTTCTTGAGCGGGGTAAATCGCGTTCTTTTCTGCTAAAAAGAGAGCATCAGCCAGAGAACTCTCCAATCCTGAAGCATCGACAAAGTCTTCTGGTTCCGTGGCCTTTGCACCAGTCTCGATATTCGTTAAGACGATCGCATTATGGATGATCTGGTTTTGATCCTCCATAATTTGGTTCTTGGCAATGTACTGGGCTCGTTTCTGAATCAAGGTCGCAAGCGGCTCGACAAACATCAGGTGGGAATAGCACATCTTGTCGAACTGGTCGCGGAAACTGACTGTCAAGGCCCCTGGTTCATCAGTTTGGATGTAGCAGAACGAACTGGTTGTGTCGTGATCCGTTGCGACTTGCGCCTCGCGACTAATGTAGAACTTGCTCGGCGCGTGGCCCTGCACCTCAACCGATACTCCTTGCCCCACTGGAACAACAGCGCTCGGCAAGAGTTTCACCGTTGGTTTCCCAAAGGCAGCAAGGGTCATGTGAACCCCATCATGCATATCGCTCTCAATCGGAACCATCTTCATCTGGTAGCGTCGGGAATCTCCCGGCTCCAGGATCAGCGAAGTGTGGTCGTTGAACCATTCTGGCCACAGTTCCCTTTCAATCGTTGCCTTGCTATGAGCATAAAAAACCGGAATCCCTTCCCACTGATAGGGGGTATTCAGACTCGCCGGGACATGAGCATAAAACTCCCAACTCGTGTCATCCCCCGGGAAAACGAGGAGACCAGGAGCCTGAGCAGTCATTCGCTCAGCAAAGAGCCAAGACGAACCACCCCCGATGTACTTATGCAGATAAACCCGAGAGTTCCAAAGCTTGGCCAACTGATCATCTCTCCAACCAAAATCGTCGCAATAGTTGTTGAAGGCCATCGGAAACCCGAGTTCTCCAATCTCGATACTCACCCGACCAGCATTTCGGATTTCCACATCCCAGCAGATGTGAGCCATCGGGGTCGCGACCTCGTAAAACCGCCCCGTGGCCCGGATGTCTTCCCAAAAAGGAAACTGGTATTCGTAACTCACCGAACTCGGGTCGTAGTTTTCAGACTCAAATCCGCTCAGAAAGAGGGCCTGGGTGTTGCGGCTCACGATCCATGACTCATCGGGGCTTGTTCTTGCACCAATCAAAATCGTGCCTGGGTAGTAGTCATCAGAAGATTCCTCTCCAAACTGAATGGGAGGCAGAATGAACTGAAAGTCTTCCCCTTCGTCTGGCAGGCCAGGATCCTGGGCCCACAGCTGTTGCATGCGTCCGCCTGGGCCAAATTCGATGGAGATGAGGCTCCCCGTTAGCTCAGGGCGTTCCTCGAAATCGTGCTCCATAGGCGTTCGATCTTACCGGACTTCAGCCTCGTTCGGCAGTAGTCAAGAGATTCTGGAGCACAGCCCTCACATTTTCGTCTGCTGACTGCAGGGGAGGCCGAGGAGGGCCTGGGTCAAAACCGTGAAATTCAAGGGCTGCCTTGGCAACCCTCGCATGGCCTCCCAGGCGAAAGAGCCCCTGGATAATCGGCCCGAGTTGAAACCACTTCTCGAAGAGCCGATTGGCGAGATCAGCCCCAAAGACGTTAACAGGGCTGCAAAATCCGTCTTCACCCTTGAACTCGCACCCTCCGCGAAACTTGCCCAAAGTTGGTTCGGAGGCCTCCAGAGGAGAGAGAGCGTGGGTGGCGATGGAAGTCGCTTCGATCGCAAGGTGGTTCCATTGCTCACTGGGGTCAATCAGGGTGACATTTAGCTGACCGTGACGCCTGAGGGCAGCCAGATAGCCCTGCATCTCGCGCTCGGTGAGAGTTGCAAAAGGGGGCATACAGTAAGCGGACTTGGCTCCGTGTCTGGCTGCGTGCTGAGCCAAATCCACCGTCGCTGCTGTTGTGTTGCAAGTCACGTTCACGATCACTGGGCTTCCTGCTGCCTCTCGGATCACCCATTCGTTCAGTTGCTTTCGTTCGCTGTGGCTTAGTGAGTTGACTTCGCCAACCTCGCTCCCAACGACCCAACCTTCTGCTCCCCGCTCCCTGTGCCAACGCATGATTTTGATCAACCGAATTTCACTCAGAGTGGTTGTGTCGTCTGTATAGGGGGTTGCCAGAGGAACCAGCAAGGGAACATCCACGTAAGGCTAGACGAAAAAGACAAGCAAACAGGAGCGGATCACGCGGGGTCTTTTCTGTTCAGGTGTCGCAAAAAAACATGATTCTCCGCTAGACTGGATGGCTGAGTATGAGTGCAAATCCTGCCTTGGCCAACGCCATTCGCCAATCGCCGCTTTTTTCGGGTCTGAGCCCCGAGCAGATCGAAGCGATCGCCAGTATTGCCGTACATAAGGACTTTTCGGGAGGCGACATGATCGTGCGGCAATTCGCGAAGGACACAGATTTGATGGTCATCATGGGAGGAAAGGCGAGAATCAACACCTTTGGCGGAGAAATGATCGCCGAAGTGGGTGAAGGAGCCGTCTTAGGCGAAGTCAGCCTGGTCGATGACAAGCCACGCTCTGCCACGGTCGTCAGCGTGGGAGGCACAAATGTTGCCCTCATCGGCAGCAAGCAGTTGTGGAACCTGATGGATCAAGACCTCCAGATGGCCAGAACGCTCCTGCTCAATATCTCAAAGACCTTGTGTACCAGGCTCCGGGCGGCAAATGTCCAGCTAGACGGCGGAAACTAGCACTCTGTCCTGATCCTTTCTTGCGCCAGGCAAAATCTTCCTCTGTGTCCTTTGTCTGGCCCGGGCCCCCTCATAAGTGCTAGTTCTCTCTCGCGCCTGGACGTCCGGCCTTCGTCTTGCTGGCGGGACTGCGTAGAGATACTTGGTGTGAAATGAGTGTGCAAGGAAGTCAAGGTCAAGAAGCAACTTTAAACTGGAACCAGTGGCTTAAGCCGACTCAAGAGGTGATGGCCTTTGTGCCGCGGGCTCTGGCCATGCGAGCTCACGCCCTGCCTCTCAAGTTCGAAAGGAACAAGGTCGTCTTTGCCATCAGCGACCCAGTCGACTACCGTCGGCTCCAACAACTCCAGTACGCCATGGGTCGTGACATTCTTGTTGTGAGGGTGCCGCCTGCTGCCTTGAACCAAGCACTGAAGGAAACCTATGGGCACTCCGCTGCCCCAGAAGTGGCGGAACTCGTGAAGAGCGTCACACAACCGGCAAAAAGTCCCGTCTTGGCAACGAGCAAGCCGCACCTCGGAGTTGATTGGAAAATCCGCGAAACGAAGGTGATCGCCATTACAAGCGGAAAAGGCGGGGTTGGAAAATCCACCATCACGGCAAACCTTGCGATCTCTCTTGCCCAATATGGATTCAAAGTTGGCATCATTGATGCTGACTTCGGCTTAGCGAACGTGCACCTCATGATGGGTGTCGAACCAGGCAGAACCATGGCAGACGTCATCTTGAGTGGTCACGATCCCCTCTTTAGCATGACTGTCTGCCCCACCGGAGTCCAACTCCTCGCTGGTTCCTCAGGGGTACCAGAGCTGATAGACCTCGACTACAAGACCCTCGAAAAACACGGATCAGGTTACGAGCGGTTCCGGGGCTCATTCCACTATCTACTCGTGGATACTGCCGCTGGAGTCAGCGAGAGCGTTCTGAGCCTTGTCGAGAGAGCGGATGAGACAATCTTTATCGTGACTCCAGAGCCAAGCTCAGTCCATGATGCCTTCATCGCAGCCAACTTTCTCCACAACCGCCGCCCCCTTTCCAAAATCGGCTGCCTGGTAAACCAGGCCTCGGACGACCAGGAAGCCGTCAAGGTGTTTGCCAAATTCCGAACCTTTTTTGACCTTGCCGTCGAAGTGAAGACGAGCTACCTCGGCTTTGTCCGCGAAGATTCTTCTGTTACCACCGCGCTCAAAACGCGAACCCCCCTCGTCCTCGGCCAACCCAAATCACGGGCAGCCCAGGACATCAATCAGATTACGAGGCGCCTTGCCGAAATTGATGGTCACCTCGACCCAGAACCAGTTAGGGCCAAAGGGTTCTGGGGTTGGCTGACTCAATCCCCAAAACAGCAAGCGTAGACAGAGCAGCCGGCCGAGAGTCGCATGTGAAGCTCCCCAATCGGCAAATCTTTCTGAAAAACCTTCATCCCAAAGCCAGGGTCGATTGGGTAAGCGCTTTCACCAATGGTCGCCACTGCCTGACCACCCACAGGAACGTCGATCACCAATGAGCAGGTTTTAGCCCTGGTGGGTACCTGGAGATAACCTGCCCCCAAGCTCACCAGCCTCTCCATTTCGATGCGGAATTGGCCCTTAAGATTGAACCGAGTCCCATGTTCCAAACTCTGGTACTCGACGACCGTTCCCCCAGAAATCTCCCAAGGACTCACCCCAAGCGATGGAGCCTGGCCGTTCTCAAAACCCCTCATGCCGAAGAAAACCTCTGCCTCACGTTTCGCCAAAGTGGAGTCAATGTTCAGTGGCGGACTAGGAAGAGGATTCCCAAGACAACAACTGATGGCGAAGGCAAGCTCCTCTTCCCCACCTTCCCCAATCCAGTCGAAGACGATTTGGCCCCTTTGGTTCACGACATAAACCCTCGGCCAATAGGCATTTGCAAAATTTGTCCAATTCACAGATTCAGGATCGTTAAGGATCGGGACTGAGATGTTCCAATCCCCTGCTACTCGCTCGACAAATTGCAGCGACTTGGCCTCCTCGAACTCCGGCGTGTGAAGGAAAAGGGCGGCAATCTCAGGAAACCGGAGCATCAACTGAGGAAGCCGCTTTCGAGCCAAAAAACAGTTCAAGCACGTGCCGTCAAAAAACTCAATGATTGAAACTTGACCGACCCAGGTCCAGTTTTCCGGAGGTTTTCCCCATACCCACTCGTCCCCCACCAGACGGGGAGCCCTTACTTTCGGGTAAGAGGTAAGGGGGCCACAGGAATTTTTCGCGACCATCTCTCGAAATAAGGTTACCTGTGACCTCTTTTCCTGTTAAGCTATAATCCCCTGCGCCTTATTGGGTCTGGTAACCGTCTTTATGTTGAGCAGTTCGCGAGATGATTCGCAGTACGAAAAGCGTCTTCTGACCGCCCTGATCAAGGGTGACCAGAGTGCTTTTGGGGGCCTGTATGAGTTGTACGGAGACAAGATCTTTCGCTACACCTATAGGATGCTGGGGAATCGCAGCGATGCAGAAGATGCGACGGCAGAGACCTTCTTGAGGGTTTTCCGACGGAGCGCTGAGCTGAGGGCCGATGGAGCCTTCCGGACTTGGCTGTTCCGAATCGCACGCAATCTGTGCATCGATAAGATGCGACAACATAAATTGTTGGAGCTTCCTGCGGAAGCGCATTACGGTGGGACCGAAGAAAAAGCGGCGTTGAAGGTTACAGTTCAACAGGCTCTGAATGAGTTGCCGTTGGAATATCGTGAACCCCTCCTTTTGTGCGATCTCGAGGATATTTCGGCCAAGGAAGCGGCCGAAACGCTTGGCATTAGCGTGCCAGCTTTGAAGTCACGGCTCTACCGTGGCAGAAGAGCTCTGCGCGAACGGCTGGGTGGCTCGATGGAGAAGCTAAAATGAACGACTTCTATCGAAAACTAGTGGATCAATACGCAGGAAGCGAACTACCGGAAGAACTGGAACAAGAGATGGAGGGGGCAGCCATGGCAGACCCCGAACTCGCTGGCGACATGTTCACACTCCGCAAAACCGTCGAACTCCTCCAGGGCCTTCCGGCCCCAGAGTTTACAAACGAGTCATTTTATCGTATCCTCATGAGGATGCATGCGGCTGGAGTCAATGTGGAAACGCAAACGCCCGAGCCGACTCACTATCAGTACCAGCTCCCCATGCAAGGCTAGTCTGAATTCTCTACGAGCATGAGTCTATGAAGGTTATTGTCACGAAAAAGGAGCTTAACGACTCCCTGAGTATTGCTGCTTCGGCGAGCAGCAAAAGAACTGCCCTGCCGATTCTCTCCTCGATCCGGATCGAAGCGAAGGATTCGTCCTTGCACCTCTTGGGATGCGATGGAGAACTCTGGGCTGCCTCATCCTGTGTCGCAAAGGTCGAAGAGCCTGGGTCGGTCTGTGTGGCGGCGCAACTCCTCACCCAGATCGTCCAAGTCTTGCCAGATACTCCCATCACTCTTGAGCTGGAAGGAACAAACGTAAGACTGACGGCAGGTGGAAGTGACTGGCTCATGCTCGCCCTCCCGGCAGAAGAGTTTCCCGAGGTTCCCCTCTTCTCACCAGACTCTTCACTGATCTTGGCGGCAAAGGAACTGCGCAACGCAATCGACGGAGTCAACTTTGCAGTGAGTGCAGATCCTGGTCGGCCGATTCTGACCGGAGTCCAGTTCGACTACAACGGCTCAACTCTGACCCTTGTTGCCACTGACACCCACCGACTCGCCGTTTGCCGACTGCACCGAGAAGGCCTCGGATCTTCTCTCAAGGCAGTTGTTCCAGACAAAGCCCTCAAGATTATCAAAGCTCTGCCTTTGACAGAAGATGAAAAGATTACCGTCTCATTCGACGAATCTCGACTCATCGTGGACATCGGCAGTGCAATGGTTGTGTGCCAACTTCTAAACGGAATATTCCCAAATTGGGAGAGGGTCGTTCCAGGAGAGTACACGAGACTCTGGACGTTGGATCGAAAAGAATTCCACGATAACATCCGCCGCGCAATGATTCTGGCCAGCGACAACAACAACCGAGTCCGCTTTAGCGGACAAGGTGAAAAAATCGTGATCAGTGCCAAAAGCGAGGAGAAGGGTGAGGCCAAGGAAGAAGTGGCTGCGGTCGCCAAAAACGGTGACCTGGACATTGCTTTCAACGGCAAGTACCTCATGGACGCCCTCGCCGCGATGGGCAGCGACGGGATCCGCGCTGAGATGACCGAGTCGTCTCGACCAGCAGTGATCCGTCCAACCGAGGGTGGCGACGACCACTTCTGCGTGGTTATGCCAATGGCCATCGGCTGATCTCTCGCTCCTGAACTCCCTGGTTCCAATCAAACGGATCCAGGGCGTTTTTTTGCCCCCCCTCTTACCCTGGGTTCAGGCGGAGAACGTCGGGGTGATTCCAGTTAATCTCCATCACGGAGTAATCGTACGGATCGCCGCGCTTCTTAAAGACTTTCACGATGCCATTCAGCTTGAGATCATTAATAATCTCCCTCCTTTCCTGATCCGTTAGCTCCGGCATAAGGGCTCGCAAGGAGTTGAGATAGGGGCTTACCCAAACTTCAGACTTTGTTCCGAACTTGCGTAACAGTTCCTCCAGAGCCACTTCAAGATATTGATCCGAGATTACGATACTGGGTAAGAAATCTGGAACGGGCTCGAGTGGGGGTGGCTCAATGAGTTTTGGCTGCTCAGCTATGATTCTATCCTCACTGGAGTGTTTACTGGTTCTCTCACGAATCTCTGGCCCCACAACATAGTTTTTCGGAAGGAGCTCGTGAGCATTCACAAAGAAATCATTACTGACGATCCTGAGCAGGTCGCCAGACATTGACTCCTTGAACGAAACAACATACACTTGACGCCCCATCTTCCTGAGGTGGCGAATCAGGGGAATGTAATCCCGATCTCCGGCTACGATGAAAAAGCGACTCACGTCTGGCCTCGTGTACAGGGTGGAGATCGCATCGATGCACAAACCCATATCGGCAGCGTTTTTGTGGTCAGTCCCTACGATGTTAAAAGTCTCAACCCCCTGGTGATAAAGGGCTGGCATGACTTCCTCGTCGTTCTGACTGAGGCGCGTAAAGTCGCCGTATGCCAAGCGGATAATAGGCTCAAACCGCGTCTGCTCCTTGATATAAGTCACCAGGGCAGCAAGGGTATCGACCGAGGCAGGGAGAGCATCAGGCTCTGAGGTCAGCCTCAGCTTTAGGAAATAGAATAGGTTCTCGAAGTCAATGAAGACGGCGCTATGCGAGACGTCAATGGTGGATGAGGGATGTATCTGCGGATACACCCCTCTCCATACCGAAATCAGCGTCGATTTGTTACAACGGGAGGTGGAATTAGTTCGAATTCTCCAGATTCTTTCCGATCAAGGGGCAACTTTCGCTTTTCACTCACGCTACGCCATAGCCACTCGACAGGGCCAAGTGAAAAACGGGACAACCAGAGGTTCGCAAAGACGATATTGATCACCCAAACCACACCTACGACCGCAAGTTGCTGGATCGCATCCAGCTTTCCGAAAAATCCGAATCCTATCGAATAGAAGAAGAAAGTGCAGAGAATAGATTGCATTAAGTAGCAAGAAAGAGCTACGTTTCCAACATTGGCAATCGCTCTGACGAAACCGCTTGTTCTAAACCTCTCGACAAGCAGCGCCCCCACCAAAAGGTAGAAGATGCTGGCGAAGTAGGCAAGGCCAGCCTCCGCCCAAAAACTACTGATCATCACTCCCATCGGGTATACGATGGCTGGCACAAGATTTAAGACCAGGGCGACGGCGCCGACGATAAACAAAGGTTTAACCTTTTCAGGATGAGCACTGGGGTTAGCTAAGACACCTGACCTGGCAACCCAAATTCCAAATAGCATCAAGCCCAAGACAGTCGGCATCATAAACAGATTACTGAAGAGCAACACCACCGAAAGGAGGAGTCGGTGAATGAGCTGATCCAAATATGTTCCTGCCCCGTAAACTCTCTGTTCGTTCGCCGCACTCATGAAGACAGAAACTGGGTCAGTCGCCTCTCCGCCCGCGGCAAAGGCACTGCTGAACGCAGGGAGCGAAAAGAGCAGACCTCCCCCCATCCCCAAAAGGGCATAAAATCCGATAACTCCCCCTGCAATCCAAAGCAATAACTTGTCATCCAGCTTCACCATAAAGCATGCGACGAGGGCGGATATCGCGTAAAGAAACAAGATGTCGCCCCACCAGATAAAAATTCCGTGGATCAGACCCAACACGAGGAGCCAAATGGTTCTTCGAATGTAGCCTTTTGTCCAATCCTCCCCATGACTAGACCGCTTCACCGACTGAAGATAAAGACCAACTCCGAAGAGGATCGCAAGCATGCCTCGAAACTTCCCGCTCACAAAACCGTCGCGCAAAGCCTCGAAGAATCCCAAGGGGCCAGGCTCGTTGGCCATCCCGGACATCATCGACGCAAGGCTCGGGGAGGCGAAGGCAGCAATGTTGGCGAGCAAAATCCCCAAGATAGCTACCCCTCGCAAAAAGTCGAAGCTCGCAATTCTGTTTTTAGTAGTCGGACGGATCACTGCAGAAGACACGTCCCAGACTACGATGCATCCCAGTTTTCCGTTTCGCACCAGGATCATTTTTAAAACCGATCCTCCTGACTGTGCGTCACAATGAGTAGTCATGTTCGTTACTGCTCTCTCGGCCCTCCTCCTCTTCAGTCAAGAACAAACTCCTGAGGCCCCAGCCCCAGACGACGGAATCAAGAGAAACATCGTCTACTCCACAGCAGGCACTCGAAACCTCATGGCAGACTTTTTCCCTGCTTCTGGCAAGGATAAGAAGGGATTGGTGATCATGATTCACGGCGGGGCCTGGATGGGAGGTAATCGTCGTGACATGGAGCCGCTGGCAAAGCGCATGGCAGAAAAGGGAGTATCAGCCGTCACGATCACCTATCGCCTTGCCCCATCCAGCAAGTGGCCAGCGATGATCGACGACGCAAAGGCAGCGGTCCGATACTTCCGAACCAACGCAGAAAAGTACAACATCGATCCTAACCGAGTCGGAGCGGCAGGGGGGAGCGCCGGCGGACACTTGGCTTTGCTCCTGGGGTTCATGCCAAATGATGCTGCTCCTGGCACACCTTCCGCCAAGGTCTCCGCTGTTTTTAACATCTTCGGCCCGGTTGACATGACCAATGATTTCGACCAAGCTCTGGTGAACTTTATCGCCCCTCAGGTCTTGGGGAAACCAGCGGCCGATGCCAAGGAAGAAATCCGAGCGTTCAGCCCGATCAACTTTGTCACCAAGGAGACGATGGTTCCTGTCTTCACTCTCCACGGAGACCAAGATGCGACTGTGCCAGTTGAACAAGCCAGAAGACTCGACCGGAAAATAAAAGAGGTTGGGGGCGAGCACATAATGGTCATCGTGGCTGGGATGGGCCATTTCGCGGATCCCAACAAGCCAGATGTTATCAAAGCTCTGGATGATGGGCTCGAGTTTCTGGCCAAACATCTTTCGCCAAAGAGATAGCCTACGAGTCCTCTATGGTTGTCTCACTCATCGCCAATAGTCTCATCGCCAGCGGAACCCTCTTTCTTGTCGGAGGGGGGAACACGCCGGAGATCGTTCCAAGGAGGTTCATAGAGGCCTGTGGCGGCCCCGAGGCCCTTATCCTAGTGATAGGTCAAGTTCGCGAGGAGCCACCAAGGGCCATCTCGAGCGTCGAACTCCTGCAAGAATCAGGGGCAAAAAATGTCCGCCTGATTGATAAAAGCCGCTTTACAGATGCTGACAAATCCGATCTTGCGGCAAGCCTGAGTAAAGCAAAAGGAGTCTGGATCCCAGGTGGCGACCAAAACCTTTTGATCAAACGGCTTGGAGCCCCTTGGCTAAGGGAACATTTCTCCGTCGCTCTCAAACGAGGCACCCACTTCTTTGGAACCAGCGCGGGAGCCATGGTCATGAGCCATCCCATGATCACTGGGAATGGTGAGGTTGCGGGAACTGCTACGAGCGGAGCCGGCATAGGCCTCGTAGACTTCTTAATCGATACCCATTTCCGCGAACGAAACAGAGAGGCTCGGCTCCGCTTTGCCCTTCGCGAAACAGGCCACAAAAAAGCGGTTGGTCTCGAAGCCAGCGAGTGGATTCTCGTCCGCGACGGCAAGATCATCGAGACTCACGGAACTCCTTTCCTGCTAGGCTTCTAAAGTGTCTCTGTCACCTTGGTGAGGTTTTGCGCTTGGTCTGGATCGAGTCCTCTGGCCCTTGCCGTGAGTAGAGCGACCCACTGGCCAAAGATCACATCCCAAAGGGGATCCAGCACCTGCATTCGCGGATCAGGGGCCTTGAGAATCTTTGTGCCTGTCTCGGCAAGGCCGGTCGGAACGTCGTCAAAAATCAGAGCCGCTGTGCCAGGGCCAGCCAGGGCGCGGGGACCGTGGGCAAAATCTGCGGTGGAATAGGCCTTCGCTGGGATCAGAGCACATTCCATCAGCTTCAAGGCAGTCTCGTGTGAAGTGCAGAAACTGTAGCCTCTGGCGAGGGAAAAAACAGGAGAAAATCGAACGAGTGGCCCCGACGCTTTCACCGCCTCTTCGTGACAAACGTTGATCCACTCTTCGGATGGCGTTCTGCCAGTCGGATCAGGGAGCGCTGCTCCCATCGCCCTTACGATTTGGTATAGGGCCAAAAGGGTGGCAGTGTAGGTTTTCGTGGCAGCAATCGAATTCTCTGGCCCGACGTCGAGCAGAATACTGTGCTCCGCCTCCTTTGTCAATCGGGAGCCAGGAGTGTTGGTAATCGCCAAAGTCGCATGTCCTTGGCGGCGCATCGCTGCGATCACTTCACTGACATCGGGAGCTGCTCCGCTTTGACTGATGCCAATTGCCAGACATTTTTGGTAGCGAACCTCACTTTTAAACTTTGTCAAGACCGAGGGAGCTGCCAAACAAACAGGAAGACCAAGATGGATCTCAATCAGATATCTGGCGTAAATCGCAGCGTTGTCACTGCTCCCGCGTGCCGCCAGAAGCACCATTTGGAAATCTTTGTTCCGAACTGCCCTATGAGCCTCGGCCCACAACCTCTGGGCGTTGGCCGAAAGACGCTGAGGTTGCTCACGAATCTCCTTTTCCATCCATTCGCCCAAAATCATATGGTTCATCCTACCTCTTTAGCCCGTGGGTTAGACTCGCAGCCAGAGAGTCGATAAAGGTACAAAGTGCCTGACTCATTGACATCCCAGAGTGCTGGAGCCGTCTCTGGATCGTCCTTACCGAGAAGAATTGTCAAGATAAGAGAGGAACATGGTTATTCTATCTACGCTCGTGGTACTGACTGCCCTCAGTACCCCCCAGGAAACAAAGGTGTTTCGCGACCCCAGACTCGGACTGACCTTCGAATACCCTGGTTCATGGAATCTTCGACGTGAGAACCTCTTCCAAATTCTTGAGTTTCAGGTTCAAAGCCAAAGAGTCACCGTTCAGATGATCAACACGGACTTTCGGGGCACGACCGAACAGTGGCAACAGGGGATGAGGGACGTTAACCGGGCCTCCAACCGGGAAGTCTTGCGGCAAAGCGAAGAAGAGCTGCTCGGCGTTCCTCTGCTCCTCACATTAGCGACGGAGGTTGTCGCTGGGCAAAGGCGCACCTACCTTCTGGGGCTGCTCTACTCTCGGTCTAACGAGAAGCTGAATTTTCGACTCACTGCCCCGACCGAAGTATTTCAAGAGGCAGAACGTCAGTGGCGCGAATGCCTCCTCTCCATGAGGACGCTTTCCGGAGATCTCCCACGCCCAGAAGACGGCACGGAATCCGCCCCAACACCGGGAGAGAGTGCAAGTGCCACCCCCAAGAGGCAAACGGTCTGGACCCCCGGCCAAGGAAGGTCTGCAAACCAGGCTACAGAGAGGCTTTCGCTCAATGCATCCTACGACGTCCTCGTCCCCACTGGCTGGAGAATTTCCGAAGGTCAACTGAAGACCACCACCCTGAAAGGGAGACTCACAGTTGATGGATTCCAGGGGGGCAGAAGCTCCGGGGAAACAACCTGGTCACGGCTCCTGCGCGAGGATCTTTCCCAATTCAAGATTGTGCGAAGGCGCGAAGAACCAAGGCCTCAGGCTTTTGCAACCGGATACCAAGTGCAAATGCTGTGGAGGAGCGGTGAAGCTTCTAGCGGAACCAGAGCCTCTTTTCTTGCGATCGGCATCGCCGAGACTCGTCACTGGACACTGAGATACGAAGGGGGCGATCCAGCGACTCTCCAGGCCGACCTTCCCCTCTTGCGAACTCTCGTCACTTCCCTCCAAATCGAGCCGAAATCTTGATCTTGTGCCTCTCGACTTCGAGCCCCAGGGTCAGTTGCTCCCTCGTCCGGGATGGGGAGGTCTTCACTCAAACCAGCTTTGCAGGCCGGGCATCGAGTGAGGCAGTCTCTCAAATGGCGAGCAAATGGCAAGCCGAAGGGTTGCTGGAACTCTCTCAGGTTGAACTATATGTGGCAGATGTTGGTCCCGGCAGCTTTAGCGGCATAAAAGTGGGGGTGACGATGGCAAAAGTCTGGGCCGGGATGTTCGGTAAAAAAGTGGCGGCTGTCCAGGCCTTCGACCTGATGGGTGATGAAGACCAGATGCAGTTGGGGGCTGGAAAAGGCAAAGCCTTTTTGAGAATCGGGGACACGATCCAGGTCGTTGCGTCAGAGGGCCGAACAGAGCCAGGCTACTGGCCGAATTGTCCAAATCCGATTTATCCCGATACTGGCAGAATCCTTTTGCTCTTGCCACGCCTCTACTCGGTTGAACCAGAGCAATTGGCCCCACTTTACGGAGCAGAACCCAGCATCAGCCAGGCAAAACAAACCCACATCATGGGAGAAACCTATGCAAGAGATACAGATTGACCCAAGCCGATTTGAACGAGGAAGGTCTCTCGCCCTCTTTACAACCCTCAAAGCAGGGGGACCGGCCGAGCTCTTTTGTGAATGTGCAACGGCGGATGACTTGGCGGCGGTCGCCCAGTACGCCCAGACCCAGGATCTCCGTCTGACCATCCTTGGCTGGGGAAGCAATATCCTGCCCTCCGATACAGGGATTTCTGGTTTGGTCGTCGTCAATGGTGGGAGCGATATTGTGATCGAACCGGATGGAGTGGTGACGGCAGACAGTGGCTGTAGTTTTCAAGAGCTCTTCCTCAAGACTGTTCAGGCGGGGTTGAAGGGCCTGGAGTTTGCCGTCGGAATTCCTGGCAGTTTGGGGGGAGCCCTGGTGAGCAATGCCGGAGCCTACCGAAGTAATGTCAGCGAGTTTCTTACCGAAATTGAGGTCGTCGAAAATGGGGTTCGGGAGTGGCGGACGCCAGCCTTTATGGGGTTCCACTACCGCGACTCCGTCCTGCGAAGTGAGACTCCCCCTCAGATCGCTCTGATTCGAGTGCGTCTGAAACTGCCACGCGGAGATGCCAAGGCTAGCTATGACGAGGCCAGAGACTACCAACGACAGAGGATCGGGAAGCAACCTCCGAGCGCAAGTGCCGGGAGCTTCTTCAAAAACATCTATGACCAGAAACTGGCTGACTCCCTCGACAATCTGCCGGAGCGACTGAAGAGCGCAGGTGTTGTCCCGGCCGGCTACCTAATCGAAAAGGTCGGCCTGAAGGGTTTTCGGTACGAGGGGGCGATGCTCGGGGCTCGCCACGCCAACTTCCTGCTGAACGTAGGAGGCGCGAAGGCCTCGAGCTTGCGGCGCTTGGCCGAATATGCCAAGCGGAGAGTCGAGGAGACGTACGGAGTCCGGTTAGAGGAAGAAGTTTTATACATTGGAGATTGGTTGAATTGGGTTTCGACCGGCGAACTCCCCGCCTCATAGGGTGTAAGGAAAAAACAATGGTAACAGTTGAGTGGAAAGGCGATTTCGTCTTTGAAGCAACCCCCGAAAGCGGGAAACTCGTCACAATGGATACCTTCCCAAGTGAGGGTCACGACACCAAGGGGGCCACACCTTTTGAGACCTTTTTAAGTGGTATTGCTGCCTGCTCTGCCTATGACGTGGTTCTGATCTTGGGGAAGAAAAGGCAAAAGGTTACGAGTTACCATGTCGTGATCGATGGAGAAAGGACAGAAGAAGGGGTCTACCCGAGGCCCTTTAAGTCTCTCACCCTTCGTCACGTTTTATCTGGTGAGAATCTGGATCCGCAAGTTGTCGATCAAGCGATTAAACTCAGCGATGAGAAGTACTGCAGTGCCATCGCCACGGTACGGGCTGCCCCCATCGTTACGAGCGCGTTTGAGATCGTTTAGTTTGCCTTTTCAACATAGTAACCGAACCCGATACCAGGGATAGCCGAATTGTCAACGTGGCCTACTGGGTCATGAACTCCCACAAACAGATACCTACCGTTGACCGGGATGGTAACCTGAACTGTTTGATCCCCCACCGCCCATGAAATCCAAAAGGCCTGCGTGGGGGTTTCCGGAGCCCCTGACTTGGTTGGGTTCACTCCTTGGATTGCCCCTGGGATTCGGGAGCTACTATTTGTATCACTTAAGAGCTCTGCCGTTGTTGAAAAGCAAGCGGTGGAGTGTGTTCTACCAGGATCGCCCCCGTAAGCAGAATACAAACCGTAGACACCGATTGTAATTCTATCCCCCGCAACGAAACCCAAACTCCAAAGGTCGATCGGGGTTGCATTTTCCATCTGATCATTTGCGATGATGGTTCGCGAAAATGTTTGCTTTGGCTGCAGGGTGAAGACCCATGTATTCTTGCTCCCGTCCTGTCTCCCATAGGGTTTTGTCCAACTCGCAGGGATCTGTGTCTCTTGTCCCCAGTTAATCCAAAATCGTAGGTTAAAGCTTCCCCCTCCGCCAATATCCAAGAAGATCCAGGTCATTCGGTAAGTCTTACCGGCAATCAGATTGATTGACTGTGTAGATACAGATGGTAATCCTTGAATGTTATCAAAATTCGAAAAAACAATCTGCCCATCCACCTCCAAGAACCCCTTGTCGTCGCCACCGGCATCGAACCTGTAAGATCCAGTGGTCGTTGGAGTGATCGTTCCCCTCCACGTGAGAAATGGTGCAGGCATATCTGGGACAAAACTCAGAGACGGGCCAGAATAGGCAAATTGTGTCATCACCCTTTGCAGGTGGGGACGGGGCGTCAGAATCACAGGGGGCCATCCCCAGTAGCTGTTTGTACCATTTGTCTGGTAAGCAGTTACGTTCAAACCACTTTGCCCGGTCGGGAGACCACCAGGTTGTACACTCCCAATGTACTCCGTCCTCTTAGTCACTTCGCTCCCATAGGTTGCAGATAGATCCAACCGAATCAAGCGACTCAAAGTAGAAGAGAGATCAACCGTTGTAAGAGAAACGACAACACCATCTGTCGTCGTAACATTGGAGGTCTGGCCTAAAGCAAGACTTCCGGCTCTCGCCTTAGCCACTGATTCGACATAGACTGTGTCTAATGCATTTTGCACACGTTCATAGTTCTCAGATCTTGCTTGATTTCCCGATGCAGTGGCGACGAGTCGCAAGACGGCTGTGAGTCCAATCGCCAAGATGAGACTGATCATCGAAACGTAGAGCAGACTACTGCCCCTCTGAAGGCGATTACTTTGCATAAATCATAATCCTCTGGTAAGTCCAATCGTTCTCAGAACTTGTAAGAGCGCCGACCCGAAAGTCTACATAGGACCCCAGGGGAGGATTGCTGTAGGTTTCTTCTTGAGTGATAATGGAAGTAGAGGGAGTTGAAGAGGGCAAGGCCACACTGACAATGGAGGCATTAGGCGTCCTCATTACCAGCATCACCCCGTCGCCAATAGTATTTGTTTCAAAACGTTGATAACGGGCGATCATTTTTAGTTGACTGTAAGGCTTTATCACTGTCCAACGACGAACTGCAACGAAGCCAGTTGTGTTTGCTCTACCTGCCCCCTTGTTTGGGTGTGCCATGCTCGCTCTTAGGTAGAGCCAAGAGGAGCTGCTCGTTGCCCCATCTATTGAATAGCAGTCAATCCCACTGCTATCGAGTCTCGTCCGAATTAACCTGGTAAATGCTCCTTGTCCGTTGTAGAGATCGTACTCATGAACATATCCGTAAATCCAGCCCATCTCACTCTGATCAGCAAAATCTCTGACCGAATCTGCTACTACATACCATCCTTGCTGAATCAACGTAGAGTGGTACTGATCTTCTTGTGATTGCTGCTGTTGCTGCTGTTGCTGTTGCTGCTGTTGCTGTTGCTGTTGTTGCTGTTGCTGTTGTTGCTGTTG
>JALOLT010000061.1 GCA_025455775.1 Fimbriimonadaceae bacterium | reverse complement strand
CAGGAAGCTGGGTGAGCAGCGAGATTCACATGCGCTGCGGAACTGAACTCGCCAGCGGGGACAACGGCACACCCTGGGGGGTTGTCAGAGCAGCCTTTGATTCCATCACCGCATCATCGTACTTTTCAACCGTGCGGCTGGAGGGGAACGGGAGGGGATCCTATGGAATGGTGACTCAGATTGCCCACACCAGCGAGTCTGGTGTCTCAGCCTCTGGCAAGTACTGGAACACGATCTTTCATTTCGATACTCCCAACGATGGGACGACCATTACTCCGTCGAATGGGTCGTTTTTATGCATGGGGGATGGCGTGGGAGACCCGGACAGACTCAAGAACAACGCCTACTTCGGGATCGCTGTTTCACCATCCGGAACCAGGCGAAACTTCACCAGCGATCCTTCGCCGATTATCGGAAGGGGAATCAATATCGCCAGAGATCAGATCCGCAAAGGGAGAGTCACGCTACCTCTCCTCTACGGAATGATCCCGGAGCTGGACGTAAATCTCAGAGCGAGAAAACGTCAAGGATTAATGTGCATCGGAGCGGAAGAGAAATGACCAGCCAATCCACCACCCTCGTTAGGTGCCTCCTGAGCTTTGGCATCCTTGGCCTCCTGGCCCCAACGGCATTTGGTTCTGTTACGGAAAGCCTAACCCAAGTGGTTGTGCTTTCGACCGGCTCCATTGCCACCGACACGGCAAACCTGACTCGAGGGGTGGATTTAGTCCACATGTCCGAAAGGGAGCTCGTCCTCGTACAAAGTGCTCCCGACAAACCCTTTCGCCTGAATCGACCCTTGAGCTTTCAGGGCCAAGACGGGGCTGGAAAGAGTCTCGTTGTCACTGGGCGAATGAGGTGGCATGGAATCGAGTACCATGGCCCCCCCAAGACGGCAGCCTTTGAGTTAAGCGGGGTGAAGATGGCAAAGTTTGAAGGAATCCAGGTCATCCTCCACACACAAGGAACCACTGGGATTGGCCTCGGAGTTGGAAAGCTGGGTCAAAGGGATCAGAGTAGTTCCTTTGTGCAGTTCATTCGGTGTGCCGTTCAGTTCGCGCCAGATAAACCCTCTACGGTGAACAAGAACACGAACCTCGGCTGGCACATCGGCCGAATTTGGACTCCCGCCTTTGTCACAGACCCTCGGCCAGAGAACAGAGGTCACGCCGACATCTGCAAGATCTCGTTTGATACCTGCCGAGGGGATTGGCTCGTTTCGGGAGGAAACACCCTTGACCTGCTTTGGTCAAACTGTGCTGGTCGTTGGACCCTGATCGACACGGAGCACCCAGCCCTGAGCGTCAAACACCCCCAAGGGGGAAGCGCTTCCACCTGGATCAACTGTAATGGTGGCCACGATGACTACACCTGGAGGTTGCCAGGCGGCTTTTCGAGTACGATCCTCGGAGGACGGACAGAGCACATTCAGCAAGCGGTCGTTGTGATCGGCCCAGGGAGAATGGGCGATTTGCTCATCCATGGCCATGACGGAATCAACGGAAGCAACAAAAACGCAAAAGGGCTCTTGGATCTCACGTGGAAAGAGGAGCGGGGGAGAAAAGAGCCCCGAATCTTTCCGGCTCCCGATACTGCTGCCCCGGTTCGCAGTTGATAACTTCCTGTTCAATTCTTGATTTACCCGAGGCTCATATCTGTCAGAGGTTGAGCTCCGATAGAAGAGAGGCTGTCCCAGGCAGGACATCTCTGCCAAATTCTGACCCTTCGCCCAGCTCTCATCGAGAGCTGGGCGAGTTTTTCCATATTGCCCCCAGGAGAAATCCAAACCCCATCGAATCTCCGGCTGAGCGCCACCACCAAACGATCGCGCACTGCGTTGGCATTTCGATGGAACTCTCCGAAGGGCGGAACAGGTGACAGAGCGAGGTCAGTCGAGGGGTCAAACTTATAGCGCCAGAGCCTCGCTGCCGAAAAGGGCTCCTCACTCAGGTCGTCTCCTAAAGCGCGAAAGAGCCCAGTATCAAAAACAAGCACCCTCGGAGATCCCCAACGGAGCGGGACAACAGCTGCCCTCTGGTACTCGCTGGTGTCATGACTGGTCACCAATACTTCTCCTGCCAAAACTCCGTCTTCTACTGCTTGTTCAATGATCGGAAAGGCAGCTTCGGGAGATTTCCGGCTGGAACAAACGGTGAAGGTGTTTCCATCCAAAAGTCTTGCATTTCCATAAAGGTAGAGAACACCAGTGGGGGAATGCTCGAATTGCTCCAGCTGGCGAGGATAGTGAGCATCAGCCACTGTCGCTACCGTCACGCCATGGCGATCCAGCCTCTCAAGCAGTCTTTGGGCCTCCTCCATCTTTTGCCTACCCAGAATCTTCCATCTTTCTGCCAGCGCCGGTTTAAGCCGGTAATCTTCCATCAAACTGGCTTCCGAAAGGCTCAGAAACTCCTCTGGTGAGAGGCCGAAAAGATCGCACCGAACGAGGATTCGCGAGATCGTCTTCCCGCCGAATCCTTTCGTTTGGGCAAGAGCCAGGGTTAATGTCCGTCGAGTCACCCTATCGCTTGCTCCCTCTGGGCCACTGCTTTGGCGGCTCGCAGCATGATGCGAACCGCACATTCTCCTTTTTCTCCCTCCATCATCTCTGCCACCTCTTCGTGATAGGGGGCCACTGGGCTCAACCCCTGTCCCAGATTCGTGACAACTGCCAAACAGCCGTAGGGAATCCCAGCCTCTGCCAACAGGATCGCTTCGGTCGAAGCTGTCATCCCCACCACATCACCCCCCAAACTTCTCATCATCTGAATCTCTGCCGGAGTCTCGTAACGAGGCCCATCAGCGCACAGATAAACGCCCTCCTCCTGCACGACGACCCCCTCCTCCTTGGACGCTTCCAGAAGGGCTGTCAAGAGCGACATCGGCTTGGCCAGTGGGGTGTGAACGACTTTTCGGTCGAAGAGTGTTTGGCGTCTGGCGGTGAGGTCGAGCAGGTCACTGCAAACGACAAAGGTTCCGGGAATCCAATCCCTGCGAAGCGAGCCAACAGCGGCACTCGCGATACAGCCCTTCACGCCGAGGGCCTTCAGGCCCAAGGCAATAGCCTTGTAATTCACCAAGTGGGGCGGGGTCTTGTGCCCAACAGAGTGTCGCTGAACGAGAGCCACAGAGCCCCACGATTGCTTCAAAATCATTGTGCGCAAAAGCCCCGCCTCGGTCGGAACATGAACAGGGAAACCACCTAAGGAAGCCAAGCGGCTCCCAATTCCCGTCCCGCCGATCAATGCAACATCCGCCTTTATCACGCAATGAGGATACCGTGGGTCATACTTACTTTCATGGCGCAGACCATCAGCTTTTGGGGAGCAGCAGGCACCGTGACAGGCTCCCGGCACCTGATCGAGACAGGCAAGCATAAGTTCCTCGTTGACTGCGGGCTTTTTCAGGGGCCTCGTGAGATCCGAGCCCGTAACTGGGAATCATTTCCTGTGGATCCCCAAGAGATTGACGCAATCATTCTCACCCATGCCCACACAGACCATATTGGTTATCTTCCTCGACTGGTGAAGCAAGGCTATCGTGGGCCGGTCTATGCAACCCAGGGAACAGTGGGACTTTGCAAGATCAGCCTGCCAGACGGGGGGCGCCTGCAAGAAGAAGAAGCGCGCTACCACAACAAGCACAAAACCTCCCGGCACGAACTCGCCGAACCCCTCTACACCGAAGCCGACGCTTACGAAGCTCTCAAACTACTCAAGACCGTCCGCTACTTTGATTTCGTCGATCTCCCAGGAAAGAACGTTTTCCGATACCTTCCCGCTGGCCACATCCTCGGCTCCGCCATGGCAGAGATCTACTTCGAATCAGGCGAGCGAATCAACATGACGGGAGACATCGGCCGCTACGACCGCCCGATCATCAAGGATCCCTACCACTGCGATTTCGCCGAATACTTGGTGATCGAAAGCACCTACGGCAACCGCCTCCATGACCCCGGGGATGCAAAAGACAAGATCGCCGAGATCATGCATCAAGCCTATCGGGATGGATCGCGCATTCTCGTCCCCAGTTTTGCCATCGGCCGAACCCAAGAGCTTCTGTGGTACCTCCACTGCCTGCGCGAAGAAGGCAATCTCCCGAACATGCCGATTTATGTCGATAGCCCGATGGCCAATGCTGCGACCCTCCTGTACCAGCAGACGACCGAAGATCACGACCACGACATGAAAATGGATCTGGCAGAAGGTCGCTCTCCCTTCGATCCTGGAATGGTGCGCTTTGTGCGAGACCGAAACATGTCGAAATCGCTGAATATGGCCCCCGGCCCCTTCATGGTGATTGCTGGCAGCGGAATGGTCAGTGGTGGGAGAATCCAACACCACCTGAAGGCTCACCTGTCCGACCCCTCCACGATTCTCCTCTTCACTGGGTTCCAGGCCCAAGGCACCCTTGGGCGAATGATCATGGACGGGGCAAACGAGGTCAAGATCCTGGGAGAAATCATTCCCGTGGAAGCCAGAGTGGAATCGCTGCAAATGCTTTCCGCACATGCCGACTATTCAGAAATGTTAAGGTGGCTCAAAGGGTTCAAATTTGCACCCAAGAAAACCTTCATCGTCCACGGTGAACCGGAAGCCTCAGAAGGAATGAAGGCACACATCGAAAGTGAGCTTGGGTGGGACTGCTTTATCCCCTCTCACGGACAAACCTTCAAGCTGGGCGAATAGGAACTACGAATGCCGCGACTCTTGGTTTTGAGTAATGGCCGCCTGATGGTGGCAATTGATCGCTTCTACGCAGTGAGAGACTTTTTCTCTCACCAGATTGGAACCCCCAATCACCTCAACGGTCACTCGATTCGCTTGGGTGTCTGGGTTGAAGGTCAATTCGCCTGGCTCGATCAACCAGGATGGGAGCGAAAACTGGGAACCAAAAAGTGGGCCCTTGCCGGCGACTCAACGCTCTTCCACTCTGGCCTGCAACTCTCTCTCCATATCGAAGAAGGAATCCACCCGGTTGAGCCCTGGTGGCTGCGAAAGATCGCAATCCGCGACCGATCAGGCAGGAGCCGCGAGGTAAGACTCTTTCAAACCCACGACCTTCGCATCAACGAATCGGACGTCAGTGACACTGCCTTGTTCCACCCGGAACTCGATTCGATCATTCACTTCAAGGCAAACGAGTGGATCGGCTTCGGCGGAGAAGGGCCAGATGGAAAGGGAATGTCTCAATATGCCTGTGGGATCAAGGCTTTCAATGGCTTTGAAGGCACCTGGCGAGATGCAGAAGACGGCACCCTCAGCAACAAACCGATCGAGCAAGGCACAGTGGACTCCACCCTCGGCTTTACTCTCGTCACCAACCCAGACCAGCCTGTCACTGTCTGGCTCACCTGTATCACAGCTGATTCTCTGAAAAGCCTCACCCAACTCGACCAAAAGCTCTGCGCGAGAGGAGTCTCTTCCGCCTTTTCCGACATGGTGGACTGGCCAAGCTTTTGGTACCGCCGACAACAAGCCGAAGCAACTGGACTTTCTGCCTCGGTGGAAGAAGGCGGGATCGAGGGCGACCGGCAAGCCCTTCAACTTTTGCGGGAACCCCCGGCCCAAGCAGCAGGATTCGAACCAGAGACACTAGCGGCTGTGAGTGACCTCGGGGTCAAACTTCACGATCTTTTTGCAAGGTCTCTGCTCATCCTCCGGGCCCATGTCAACGTGCCCCACCACAGCTCGGCGCGATCGGTTGTGGCAGCCGTGGACAGTGACATCATGGCCACAAACCGGGCAAACTATGGTTGCGTTTGGCCAAGAGACGGAGTCTTAACGGCGTGGACTTTGGCAGCGACCGGAGATCGAACAGTCGGCCTCGGTTTCGCTAGCTTCATGGCAGAGGTTCAAAAGAAAAGCCCTGGCCTTCGGTTCCAAAAGTATCGCCCTGACGCCTATCCTGCTGCCACTTGGCACCCCTGGATCACTCCAGATGGGCCTGAGCAACCTTTCCAACAAGACCAAGTCGCCCTCGTAGGAAGCCTCTCGAGCCTTCTGCTCAGCGACCACTTCACCCTCGACAGCCTCGCAATCGGGGAGAATGCCCTTAACTTTCGCCGACGCCTGGTTGATGAAGTGTTCCTGCCAGTTTTCCACCTTTTGGTTGACTATCGCCACCACAGCGGACTTCCTCTCCCCTCCTATGACCTCTGGGAAGAACGACGCGGAGTCCACTTCTGGACGACTTGCTGCACCGTGTGGGGCCTCCGATCCTTGGCGAGCCTCTTCGCTTCGCTCGGACTCATTGACGAAGCGGAAAAGGCCCAGGAGGTTGCCAACCAAATGGAGTCAGCTGCCTATGAACTCTTCACAGACCCCTATACAGGCAGGCTCTGCCGGACAATTCATCCTCAAAAGGACGGCACGTGGCAACGCGACACGGTCCCAGATTCGAGCGTCCTGGCTGGGCTCCTCGTGAAAGGGGTTAAGCCAGGAAGAGAGAGAATTTCCCAAACCGTCAAGTGGGTCGAGTCTGATCTTGTCGTGAAGAGCCGTATCACCGGAGTGGCCCGGTACGACCACGACTACTACTTCCGGAAGTCGGATTCTTTCCCTGGCAACCCTTGGGTGATCTCCACTCTCTGGCTTGCTCAGGCCTATATCACCCTGGGTAAGAAAGAGGAGGCACTCCACTGGCTCCATTGGGCTACCGAGAGAGCCGAAGCCACGGGAGTGCTCGCCGAACAGTTCCACCCAGAAACTGGGGAGCCCCTTTCCGTCAGTCCCCTTGCATGGAGCCATGGTGAGTTCATCGATACCGTGCTCCACTTTTTGGAAGCCTTCCCAACCGGTCCCGTCCTCGACGACGAACAAACCAATACAATGACTGGGTCGAGATAAGGCGCAACGGCTCGGGCCGGCGGATCCTCGGGCAAAAGCTCGGAGACTCCCGGCCCGATTTCTTTGGTCGTCGCTCGAATCAGGAGCCTCAGAGCAGAGGAGACCAAAAAACATGTCAACACTTGTGATTGTGGGTGCCCAATGGGGCGATGAAGCCAAAGGAAAGATCGTCGATGTCTTAGGAAGCCAGGCCAAGTGGGTCGTGCGCTACAGTGGAGGCAACAATGCCGGCCACACCGTCATCATCGGCGACAAAACCTACAAGTTCCAACTCCTCCCCGCCGGAATCCTCCACCAAAATGCAATCTCGATCTTGGCTGGCGGTATGGCGATTTGTCCGAAGGGTCTGATCGAAGAGTTGGATCGCACTTTGGCCCAAGCAGACGGGATTGGAGAGCTAATGATCAGCCCTGCTGCCCACGTCGTCTTCCCCTACCATCGAAAACTGGACGAACTCGAAGAAGGGGCCAGGGGCGACCACTCCATCGGCACAACTCGGCGAGGAATTGGCCCGATGTACACCGATAAGGTGCAACGCATTGGCATCAGAATGGGGGACTTCGTCCAGCCTGATATCTTTCGCGAAAAGCTCCATCGCGTACTCGACTTCAAGAACCGCCTCATGACCCTTTTGGGGGGAGAAGAGATCTCCTTTGATGACCTCTTTGACGAGTACCAAGCCTATGCAACCAGACTCAAACCCTACGTCAGGGATACAGAGAGCCTCTTGGCAAGGGCGGTCAAATCTGGCGATCGCATCCTCTTCGAAGGGGCCCAAGGCACTTTCCTCGACCTTGACCACGGCACCTATCCCTATGTCACCAGTAGCCACCCGACAGCGGGAGGAGCCACCCTCGGCACAGGGGTCGGGCCCCGAGCGATCCAAAACGTGCTCGGAGTCTGCAAAAGCTACACAACGAGAGTCGGCGAAGGCCCATTCCCAACAGAACTCACCAACGAAATCGGAGACCAAATCCGCCGCCAAGGCAACGAGTTCGGCACTGTCACAGGGCGACCCAGGCGATGTGGTTGGCTGGACCTCGTGGCTCTGCGCCATGCTTGCCAAATCAACTCCATGTCTGGCCTCATCATCACCCGCCTGGACGTTCTCTCTGGGATTGATGAGCTCCAGGTCTGCACTGCTTACCAGAATCGGGACACGATGCCCTATTCTCGCGAAGACTGGGCCGAGGTCGTTCCTTCTCTCGAGTCTCTTTCTGGCTGGTATGAGGATATCCAGGGAGCTAAGGTGTGGGAAGATCTCCCGTCTGCCGTTCAGAATTACGTACGCTTCATCGAGAGCTTCACCGAAACCCCCGCCGCCATCCTCTCGATCGGCCCGGATCGAAGCCAAACGATCATCCTCCGCCCAGACCTGATCTGGGGTTCGTGAGCGTTGAAGGTTTCATCACTTACCGGTATAATGCGCTAAGGAGGTGAGAGAGTTGAGTGAAGCTCTACCGGGGGATATCTCATATAACCGCTTGCTCGACGAGTTTGACCATATCTCATCGCGGTTAAATTGGCTGTTGTCAAGTCAGGCCTTCCTATTTGCTGCTTACTCAACTCTCATAAGTTCAGAAGCCTTCGGAACAGGGACTACAGGCATTTTATCAAGGTCTCTAGCATATGCGGGACTTGGTTTGTGCTTCACTACCTTTCTTGGCGTTTTTGCTGCCTATTGGCGGTGTAGTGACTTGGTGAAGCGGACATTTCGTTACACTGTCAAGTGTATTCCGGTACTTCCGGACTCACTTTGGCGCAGTCTTTGTTTTTTCCTCCTCACGCCAGCGTCAGTCGCCTTGCTGTCTAGTACGATTATTTATCTTTGGTGCCGACTTTTATGGGATGCGCCGATTTTCGTTTATCTTGTTCTAACACTTGTACTAGTGTCCCTGGCGGTATTGTACTTTGTCCGCTTTCAGAAAGGACGCAAGAATCAGAGGGAATGCAGCAAGCCGGAGAGTCTGATACGTGAGAGACTGAAGCAGGAATACAAGTTTTCTTCAGAAAGGGTTAGTTGGGCGATAACTTCGAATGCTTTCCTTGTAGCCGCGTTGGTTACATGCCTCACATCCGAAACTCCGAACTTTACTTTTGCAAAAGACTTGACTCAGGCAGGACTAACGATTACAGGTGCATCTGCTCTTTCCCTCATTTCGTCGACTCTTGTCCAATGTCACTTGCATCTCGCTTATCAAAGATATGTAGCGGCTCAACGGACAGAAAAACAAAAAAGCAGTCTTGTTAACAAAAATGGGTGGACTATAGGTTTCGGCAATTTTTCTGTCTACGGCTCAATATCGGTTCTCTTTCTTTTTTGGGCACTACTTCTACCTAATATCATCTCCGCTTCTCCTGGATGGTTTTTTGTCCCGTGGGTTGTTATCATCGTCCTTCTGTTGCTGCCTATCTTCCAATCGATCTTCGTCTGGAAAGTAAGGAACGACCCTGAGTGCGAGGACTACGTAGGCCTGCTTTGCAAATGTTGTGGTATGTTTTTGTACGTCGGAAATGGTCGAAAGGAAACTTAGTGCATAGAGAAACCAAAACCCATGGTCAAGAAATTCTCCCCAACCTTCACCTGGCAAGAAGTGGGCATCCACCCCTACAAAGAGGAAGGGAACCACTTCCGATCCATCACGCGCCAAACCCTCCTTCCCGGCACTCCAGGAATGCCGACCGAGCTCCGCTATTTCGAGATTCAGCCGGGGGGACACTCCACTCTGGAACGTCATCACCACGAACACATGGTGGTTGTGATCAGGGGCAAGGGGCAAGTGCTCGTCGGAGACCAGATCACTGACATCGACCTCCACGACGTCGTCTCTGTCCCTCCCATGACGTGGCACCAGTTTCAGGCCAGTCGAGGGGAAACCCTCGGCTTTCTCTGTGTGGTGAACCAAGAGCGAGACAAGCCCCAGCGACCTTCCGACGAAGAGGCTAGTACCCTCCCTGCTCAAGTGCAAAAATTTATCAAGCGCTAAGGCCACAAATGAGAAAGTTCGGATTCGAGACCAAAATGCTCCACGCTGGCCAAGTGCCAGACCCCTATGTCGGGGCCAGGGCTGTGCCGATTTACCAAACCACCAGCTACGTCTTTAAGAACCCCGACGAGGCTGCCCACCTCTTCGAGCTAAAGCAATACGGCAACATCTACTCGCGCATCAGTAACCCAACCACTGCCGTTCTTGAGGAACGAATCGCCTCCCTGGAAGGTGGGACAGGGGCCGTCGCAGTTGCGAGCGGAATGGCAGCCGAGTTCACCACTCTCATGACCCTCATGAGTCCTGGCGACCACCTGGTGGCATCAGCTCAGCTCTACGGCGGCACCCTCACCCTTTTTGCCCACACCCTGCGCAAGCTCGGTATTACTGTCACCTTCGTGGATCCAAGCGAACTCAAAACCTGGGAGTCTGCGATCACTCCCCAAACCAAAGCACTCTTCACCGAGACGGTCGGGAACCCGGTCGGGGCGATCTCCGACCTAGAATCTCTGGCCCAGCTGGGTAATGCCCACAAGATCCCCCTCATTGTCGATAGCACCTTTGCGACCCCCTATCTCTGTCGGCCTATCGAGTGGGGTGCGACGATCGTTCTCCACTCCGCGACGAAGTTCATCGGGGGCCACGGAACCTCCATCGGAGGAGTCGTGGTGGACAGTGGTGATTTCGATTTTGGCCATTTCCCTACGATCGCTGATCCCTCGCCTGCCTATCACGGAATGAAGTTCTTCGAAACCTTCGGACATTACGGTTTCCTCATGAAGCTCCGGGCCGAAACCTTGCGGGATACGGGAGCCTGCATCAGCCCCACCAATAGCTTCCAACTGCTTCAGGGGCTCGAAACCCTCTCCTTGCGAATGGAACGTCATGTGAAGAATGCCAAGACCGTGGCTGCGTTTTTGGAAGAGCACTCAGCAGTCGCCAAGGTTCACTACGCTGGTTTGCCTTCCCACCCTCATCACGATCTGGCCAAGAAGTATCTCCCCCTTGGGCCTGGAGCAGTCTTTTCTTTCGAACTCAAAGGCGATGGGGAATCGGTTCGCCAAAGAGGGAAGACCTTTATCGACTCCCTCCATCTTTTCTCGCACCTGGCAAATGTCGGCGATGCCAAGAGCCTCGTCATTCATCCTGCCAGCACAACCCACCAGCAACTCAGCGCCGAAGAGATGGCGGCAGGAGGGATCACCCCCGCCACCATCCGCCTCTCGGTCGGACTCGAAACAACGGAGGATCTCCTATGGGACTTGGACCAAGCTCTGCAAGCACCATCGAACTAAACACTGCCTTTACGGCTGAAGAAAGAGACAGATACCAGAACACCAAAGTGATTCAGGCCCTCCTGTCTTCGGCCAAAACGATCGCAGTCGTCGGGATCAGCTCCGAATCAACCAAGGCCAGCAACATGGTGGCGAGCTACCTAAGAGACGAAGGTTATCGCGTGATCCCGATTAACCCCAGGGCCTCTGAAATACTGGGTGAACCATGCTTTCCAAACCTAGCCGCCGTCTCGGAGAAAGTGGACATCGTCAACGTCTTTCGACCCTCATCTGAACTGGCAGAGATCTTCCAGCAAGCGGAGCAGATTGGAGCAAAGGCTGTCTGGTCACAGTTGCGCCTATTCGACACAGAAGCAGCGGATCGCGCGCTCACAGCTGGCCTGGAGGTCGTCATGGATAAGTGTATCAAGATGGAGCACGGCCGATACTGTGGGGCTCTCCACTGGGCAGGAATGAATACTGAGATCATTACTGCCAGGCGTCGCTAGGGAAGTGAAATGGCCTTTCCCTGGAACCATGTCATTGGCATCACGGGAGGCATTGGATCTGGCAAGTCAGCCGTCCTGGAGATTCTCGCCCGCCACGGCTTCTTTTGCCTCTCCGCCGATCGTCTGACCCACGAACTCCTCGCTCCTGGAGGGTTGGCAGTGGATCAAATTTGTTCACTCTTTGGTTCGGAGGTGTTGAATCAGGAGGGGGGAATTGATCGTCGCTTGCTTGGAACCCTCGTCTTTAGAAACCAAGATCGTAAGAAGGCTCTCGAAGAGGTGCTTCATCCCTTGGTCTTGAGCCAGAGTGAGACAGCCTTTACGACGGCCTTAGCCAATGGAGAAGACTTGCTGGCCTATGAGTCGCCTCTCATCTTTGAAGCTCGGCTGGATCAGAGGGGGTTCCGGCAAATCGCCCTCGTCATTTGTTCTCTGGAAACAAGGATCGATAGGGTCATGGCACGATCTGGACTTCCGCGAGAGGCGATACTGCTCAGGATCCAAAATCAAATGCCGGACGAAGAGAAGGTCAAGAAGGCCGACATCGTCATCAACAATGACGGAAATCTCGAGGATCTTGAGCATGAAGTTCTGCAAAAACTGCTTCGTGTGCCACCCGAGTAGCCCAATCCGGACAATCTGAAAATAGCGAATCTAAAAATGAGTTTTCGCGAAAAAGATTGTGGATAATTCAGCCATATATGAATAGAGAGCAGAACCAATTAAGTTGGAACTATTTTCAAGAGAAGGTGGAAAGGGTGATACGTAAAGAGGCAAAAGGGACAGAGATTCTCCAGGCAAACAAGTCCAACCTGCGACAGGTAGTTCTAGGAATCGGCTTACTCGGTTTCGCCTGGCTTATTCTTCTCAGTTCTAGCCACAGTTTTCCCGGGTCGTGGCTCCTCAGAGAGATTTATCACTTTAGTTCAGGTTATTGGCATGGGGCAGCCACTGTCATCTTAATTACTCTGATTGGTTTGCACAATTTGCACGCTGCCTTCTTTGAGACCAATGAGGCGTAACCGAGACGACAAAGGGACAAGCCGCTAGGCAGACTGTTGTTCGCGATTGATCACTTTTCGCAAAACTTCTTGTGTTTCACTATCGAGAAGAGAAAAGGCCTCGTCAATTTCCACCATGACTCGATTGACTGCCTGGGAAGTGGCTTCGACTTCGTGAGCTACAATCGCAAATCCGCGCCCAGCGTCACCAGCTCTTGCTGCCTCAATTTTGGCATTCAAAGCGAGAATCTTTGTACCTTGATTAATCTTTCTGATGTGGTGAATCGCTTGACTAATCCTTCCTCCCGAAGCTTGCAGTGTTGATTCAAGGTCGCGAATCAGATGGCCTCGCTGCTCCTCAGAATCAACCAGTTTCTGGTGATCTTGTTTCATTGCTTCTGTGGCATTATTGATGATTCGACACCCAGTTTTGAAGTTGCCAGGAAGTCCCCGCTCGATGATCCTCCGATAGAATCGACCGTCCTTTGCCGCTAGCAGAGCTGCACCAGCTTCTCGAACATAGGCATCAACGCTATCGAGGAGGGCATTGATACAGGCTGCGACTTCCTTTGTGTTTGGATCATCGCAACTACCCAGAATCCGCGGCTCGAGATCACCCTTGGCAGCAGCGCGAGAGACAGCCAAGATCGACTGCATGAACTCACTCTGAGTTTGAGAGTTAGATGAGTTGGAAGATGAATTCATCGTAATCAAGGCCTGTGGCATTAAGGGTTGCGACGAGAAGTGCTAATGATTGATCAAGCCCGGTTCGAGGGTCGGACGCTTCTTCTACTGCGCAAAGTTGGCGATAGAGTGGTTCGACGGCGGAAATTCCCGCGCGAGCAGGGCACCTTCGATTCGAATGGTAGCCAATGATCTCTCCTTGGCTCGAAAAGGTAGGAGTTACATGAGCCAAAACCCAATAATAGTCGCCGCTTCGCGCCATATTTTTCACATAAGCAAAGATCTCGTGGCCCGCTGCGATGCGATCCCACATAAACTTAAAGACACAGCGCGGCATATCTGGGTGGCGGACAATGCTATGGGGTACTCCGAGTAACTCCGTGGCGGAGTAACCTGCAATCCGACAAAAAACGTCGTTCGCATAGGTGATCAGCCCCTTTGTGTCTGTCTTACTGACAATTACTTCTTCTTCACCCAGGAAAAGCTCCCGCATCGTGGGACGCTTTTCCCTGTGTTCCCTCATTAATTCTTGAACCAAACCCAACCTTCCTTAGATATCTATTGGCGACTCGAGGAAGCTTCTTCAGGCCACTGTCTCTGGAAAACAGTGAAGATAAAAGTGGACAACTTTCAAGACGCTCTGCGGACTTCGACTCAGATCACCTGCTCGGGAAGCAGAGCCAGCCTAGGCGGCTTCCTCTAGTACGTCGTTCACGTTGAAGGCATTCAAGAGCTCGTTCATAACATTACTGACTTGAGCCGATGTTTGCTCAACTTCGTGGGCAACGATCGCGAATCCCCTCCCAGCCTCGCCTGCTCTCGCCGCCTCAATTTTAGCGTTTAAGGAGAGGATTTTCATCCCTTTGGTGATTCCAGAAATGCGGCTGATGGCTTGGTTAATCTTTGCTTTTGATTCGAGTAAAGAAGTTTCCAACTCTTCGAAAAGAATGCGGTTATCTTCTTGTGCCTTCGTAAAGTTTTCGTGATTCAAGCGAAGTTCTTCTCTGGCCTCATTGATGACGCGACACCCAGCGCGGAAGGAACCCTTCATGCCTCTCTCCAGACTTCGCCGGTAGTATCGGTGGTCACTGGCTGCCTTTAGGCTCGCAACAGACTCCCTCACGTAGATGTCGATTGAGTCAAGAAGCGCGTTTACTGAGTCTGCAATCAGGGTCAGCCGTTCATCATCGGCTTGCCCCAAGATCCGTGCTTCAAGGTTGCCTTCGGCAACCTGCTGGCAAACGGTAACAATTTCGTTAAGCAGGGCTTCCTTTTGCTCTGCTTCATAAATGAGAAAAGATGAACTCGTCATAAGTTAACTCCTGTTCCTGTAAATGAGAGGCGAGTGCCTTTAAAGATAACTCCAGACCTTCGCGGGGCGAGTGGTCCTGTTCAATTGCTCGTAGCTTTCGATAAAGAACTTCCATCTGTTGCACGACCTTGCGATCTGGGCAACGTCGAAACGAGTGATGTCCGATTAAATTTCTATCAGTGTCATAGGTTGGGGTTACCTGGGCCAAGACCCAGTAAAAATCCCCCTCTCTCGTCATATTCTTAACATAGGCAAAGATCTCTTCGCCGTTGTTGATACGATCCCACAAAAACTTAAAGATACAGCGAGGCATGTCGGGATGGCGGATAATGTTGTGAGGGGCTCCGATCAACTCCTTTGGCTCGTACCCATTGATCCGGCAGAAAACTCGGTTTGCATAGGTGATAACTCCCTTTGGATCTGTTTTACTAACGATCACGTCTTCCTTGGAAAGATAGCGTTGCACCTTTGTGGGCTTCACGCTTCTCCGCTCTTTCATAAGATCATTGATTGGCCTTGACACCTTGTTAGAAGGTATCGGGAGGATTGAAAAGGGCGAAAAGGGTCTTGCGATAAATGCAACAATGGTAAATATACTTACCGGTACGCACGGACACAGCGAAAATTCATCCTCGTACTTTTCTGGGAGTGACCAGAGCGTCCGGCTCAAATTGGAAGGGGTTGTTGCAAAAGCTCTTGGCTTCCAAGAATGCGATCCTATCGCGTCTTGGTGACCTTACTCCCTCGGGCTCACCTGCCCTGCCGAGGCGCAGCCCCGAAGCGAAGCGGAGGGGAGGGCGTGGCCTCGGGGAGGCGGGGCAGGCAGCTCACAATAGGAGAGGTTTAATCACTTGTGAGACAGCCCCGAACTCCTCGTCTCGAAAAGAGACCCTTAGCTCGCTTCACGAATCATCTGGGCATTCATCAAGATCGGCTGGACTCTTTCCGCAATGACTCCCGGCGGAATCACAACCCTTTTGACATCGCTCATGCTCGGAACTTCGTACATCACTTCGAGCATGATTTGCTCGATGATGGCACGCAGAGCTCTCGCCCCGGTTTTCCTCTTCATCGCCTCGTGGGCGATTTCCGAGAGGGCTTCGCTGGCAACCTGCAGCTCGACGCCATCCAACTCGAAGAACCGCGCGTACTGCTTCATAATCGCGTTTTTCGGGCCAGTGAGAATCTCGATCAGAGCCTTCTCGTCTAGCTCATCCAGAGCCGTGATGACTGGGAGCCGCCCGATGAATTCTGGAATCAAGCCGTACTTCATCAGGTCTTCCGGGCTCACGGCACGCAAGATATCCCGCGAACGCTCTGCCTTGCTTTGCTGTTTTGATCCAAAGCCAATGACGTTCTCCCTCTGGCGTCTCATGATGATCTCTTCGAGTCCGTCAAACGCTCCGCCGCAAATAAAGAGAATGTTCTTCGTATCAATCTGAAGGTAGTCCTGTTGAGGATGCTTTCGTCCACCTTGGGGAGGCACGTTCGCGACCGTTCCTTCGAGAATTTTAAGCAATGCCTGCTGAACCCCTTCACCACTCACATCGCGCGTGATCGAAGGGTTTTCGCTCTTTCGACTCACTTTGTCGATTTCGTCGACATAAATAATGCCTCTTTCACAAAGAGACTTCGTGTGGCTGGGATCCATCGACTCAGCTGCTTGCCAGAGCTTCAAAAGGATGTTCTCGACATCCTCTCCCACGTAGCCTGCCTCGGTCAGAGCCGTGGCGTCAGCAATGGCGAAAGGAACCTCGAGCATTCTTGCCAAAGTTTGGGCGAGCAGTGTTTTTCCCGATCCCGTCGGGCCAACCATGAGGATGTTGCTCTTCTGCAGTTCCACATCCGCGTTTGGAGCGTGGTCGTGAATCCGCTTGTAGTGGTTATAAACCGCCACCGAAAGAGCTCGTTTCGCGTGATCCTGCCCCACCACATAGCTGTCCAAAAAGCCGACGATATCTTTCGGCTTCGGCAAGTCAGCCTTCTTGACTACTGGTGGAGCCTGAGTCCTGCCAGATCGATCCGATGCAGACGCTTGCGGAGGTGTGGACTCTCTAGGCAAAGAAGATCTTGGTGAGGCGTCGTTCTGCAAAATGTCGTTGCACAGGTCAACGCAGTCGGAACAAACCGCACCATGTAACCCCACGATCAACTTCGGAACTTGCTCTTTGCTTTTCCCGCAGAGGGCACAGCGATCGCGGCGTTCATCAGATTTGGCCATAAAGAGGAATCCTTCAAAAAGATTATCGTGCTTCTGGGCTTAAAACTTTATCCACCAAGCCATATTCGTGGGCTTCTCGTGCTGACATAAAGTGATCCCGGTCGCAGTCCTTGTTCACTGTCTCGATATCTTTGCCAGTGGCTTTTGCAAGAATACCCATGAGAACTGTCATGTAGTTCTCTGCTTCGGCGACGGCGATCTTCATGTCGGTGAGTTGTCCTCTGGCACCGCCACTTACTTGGTGGATCATCACGCGGCTGTTTTCCAGGGCATACCGCTTGCCAGGCTTGCCTCCTGCCAACAACACAGCTCCCATCGAGGCAGCCGAACCGACGCAATAGGTCGCGACATCTGCCTTGATGATTTGCATTGTGTCGTAAATCGCCAGCCCAGCACTCACCGACCCGCCTGGGCTGTTGATGTAGAAGTGAACGTCTCGATCCGGATCTTCTTTATCCAAAAACAGTAGCTGGGCGACAAGCAGGTTTGCCACGTAGTCATCCACTGGCGTTCCCAAGAAGATAATGCGATCTTTTAAGAGGCGAGACCAAATATCATAGGTTCGCTCTCCGCGGCTTGTCTGTTCAATAACGTAGGGTACGCCCATCGTGTGCTCCATAAGTTTCTCACGCCAGGTTATACCGGCGGACCTGGCTCCCGCCCTTCCGGAATGTCGGACGCCCTCTCGATCTGCCTCAGGGCCGATCTGAAAGGGCGTCCCGGACTTCCTTCTTCTTACCTTTTACTTCTTGCTCTTTGCTTTCGTTTTACCGCCCTTGGTTTCTGGGGCTTCTTGCGCGGCAGTTGTGCCAGCCGAAGTCTCAGTAATCTGAGCGTTCTC
>JALOLT010000149.1 GCA_025455775.1 Fimbriimonadaceae bacterium | reverse complement strand
CTCGTTGTCATAAACCCGCTTCACGTCGTCGTTCTCGAAGTAACCAAAGAATCCGCCGGAGGTGCTTGACCACGAGAAGAGAGGAAACTGAGTCTCCTTGTGCCAGGCCAACTCCTCGTCGGTGATCGTGTGACAGCCATCCCACATCGGTTCATTCACCAAAGCGAGCCCCAAATGAGGGTTATTCCAAGTCATTCCCTGGAGCCCCTCGTTCTCAGCAATGTGGTTGAACTCCTGAATTCTGGCCACGGTCCAGTTGCTCCCTCCCCAATAGCTCACCTTCCCTTCGGCTTTCAGCTGGTTTAGTTGGCGGACAATCGGAAGGAGTTCGACGTCTGGTTCGTCGCGATGGAAAGTAAAGGAGGTGACCTTATCCAGTCCTAAGCGACCGAGATTATCGTCGAGGTCGCTGCGAAGGATCTCAGGCGAGAACCTAGGACTTCCATAGGGGTGACAACCTTTGTCATAGAGAACTACTTCATCCAGAAGCCCATTCCCCCGAACCCATTCTCCGACAACCTTGTGGGCCTCCCCTCTGTTGTAGATATGAGCCAAGTCGATCGCGTTCCCACCCAACTCCCAAAAAGCATCTAGCATTCTGAAGGCATGATCCCGATTCGACTCCCGGAACATCACGGATCCCAAAACCAACCGCGAGATCGAGATCTCGGTTCCTGGCACAGGAACTTGGCGAATCACAAACCACCGCCAAACTGTAGCCCGGCACTCGCTTTGAGGGCGTCAATCGTGCGCATGTTGCCAAGAGTGTCATCCCAGTTGCACATTTCGGCCTGACGCTGGTTTAAGGAGTAATACACGACGTCAGCTTCGTTCCCGTAGAGATTGTCGACAGGAGATGGCCTGATGATCTCTGGCCGCTCGGCACCAGTGCGGTAAATCTGGATTTCACCGTGACAGAACCAAGGGCTGGTTACCTGGATGTGGCCCTTTTCGCCGTAGATCGTTGCCTGGTTGTTGAGAGTTAAGTGAACGGCCGTTGCAAAGGAAGTCGTGCAACCCCCTGGGAACTGAAGAATGCCTGCCCCAATTGCGTCGTAGCCGTCCTCTGCCTTTTGGATCACGTAGTCTGCCCTCTCTGGTTCTTCACCCGTTATGAGCCTAGCGAACGAGGTGCAGTAGCACCCGACATCCATCAAGGCACCTCCCCCGAATTGCTTTTTGGCTCGGAAGTTTTCCCATTGACGCGGCGCATTAAAGCCAAACTCGACAGAAATGTGATGGATCGGGCCGATCACATGGTTTGTGTGAACGAGGTCGCGAAGTTGCCGAGATTGAGGGTGGAAGCGATACATAAAAGCTTCCGCGAAGAAGACATCAGCTTTCTTTACTGCTGCCAAAGCCCGTTGCGCACTCGCCTCGTCCAGGGTGAACGGCTTTTCGCACAGAATATGCTTCCTCGCTTCGGCACACAGAATCGTATCTTCTTCGTGGCAGTGATGGGGAGTGGCGATATAGACCGCGTCGACTCCGTCGGCATAAACCGCACTTCGATAGTCGCCATAGGGGCGACCGCCGAACTGAGAACAAAAATCTTCGGCGCGAGAGAGTTCCCGACTCCCCACCGCGACAAGCTCGCCCGTCTGAGAATGTTTGAGACCATTGGCAAATGACTTTGCTATCGAGCCAGTGGCGAGGATCGCCCAGCGCAACTTTTGCATGATTTATCATGGGCAGACGACCTAGCAATTTGCCACGAGCGAACCTCAAACACCTCAGGATTCGCGATATCGCCCTGAGAGGAGTAAGGCTTTATCCGACCGCAGCTTCTGTTTCAGTGTCTTGAAAGGGAGATGAGCGATTCGGACGAGCTTTCAGCGACGGAAACGCGGATCGTCGATCACCTTTTCTGATTTCTCAGCCACTAGGCTGTACTCAAGAGCCCCAGGCGAGGAGAAGGTATATTGCAAACGTTAGGGCTTTCTGCAAAAAACAGAAAGCAGCCTGGGGGAAGTCCGGTGAAATTCCGGCGCTGTGCCGCAACGGTTAAAGTCCGAATGCCCTCCTGACGTTGACATTTGTCATCGCCCACGAAGCATGGGATTGACCAACGGGCCGCCACCAATGGCGGAATCCGAGTTAGCCTGCCTTCCCACGATGACCCATCCCGCGCCTTTGTTGGTGCTCAGGAAGGATCGTTAGGAATGCCACAAAAAGTTAGAAAAGGATTTACACTCATCGAGTTGCTGGTCGTCATCGCTATTATCGCGATCTTGGCAGCAATCCTTTTTCCCGTCTTCTCTCAAGCAAAAGGTGCGGCTCAGGCCACCTCTTGTCTCTCGAATCTCCGACAACTGTCAGCTGCATGGCTGCTCTATGCTGGAGACAACGACGACAGAGCAGCTCTCAGCTACTACTTCAACGATGATTTCAGCTTGGAAACTGCGTGGGATTTTCGCTTGGAGTGGTCCGGATCATCACCCACAGTAAGCCTTGGCTTGTTGGGTTCCTACACACGCGAAAAGAGAATCAACGCCTGCCCCACTTTCCGAGGAAACGGATTCGGAAGACCCTTCACTGGCTATTCATACAACGCCACCTATATTGGGGGTGATGTATTTGCAAACATACCAGAGACAGTCTTAACCAGGATCCAAGACCCTTCACGAACCGCCCTGTTTGCTGACGGGGCGTGGGGAAAAGACTTGAACGGGCACAACTTTCTGCGCGCTCCCAGCGATCCAACCTTCAGCATCGGCAAAGTGCACTTTCGACACAACGGCCGGGCCAACGTGGCCTGGGCAGACGGTCATGTGAAAGGCAGCAACGCGCGGTACCTAGCTCTGGCTGATGAACCCCAACTGGGGGCTTTGTCGGCCGATGACTCTGCCTACGACCTCGACTAACTTGGAGAAGACATGTTAAAGAAAACCCTCATCGCCGCGCTTGTTTGCTTTGCCTCAAGCGCCTTCGCCCTCAGTACCTTTGAAGATCTCAGCTACGCCCCTGGACGCAACTTCGAAGATGGAGCAAACCTCTCTGGCTCATTCCTCAGCGGAGGAGCTCGCTTCAGCAACTCCTTCACCGATGCTGGCACCTTTACCTTCTGGTCTGGCTTTAGCTACAGCAAGGTGAACAACGTTACCACCCCCGGGTTTGGGAACCAGTACGCAGCCTACGATGTTCCCTCAGGCGGCAAAGGATTTGGTGGGAGCGAAAGCTACGGCATCTTCTACAGTGGATCATCCGCCACGATAACCTTGGCTCCTGGTCAAACCACTCCTGTTGGAATGTACGTGACCAACACCACCTACGCAGCTCTTTCCATGGTTAACGGAGACTCATTCTCGAAGAAGTTTGGCGGAGCAACTGGAAACGATCCAGATTTCTTCCTCCTCACCGTCTTCGGGTTTGATGCGAGTGGTGCTTCTACTGGCTCAGTTCAAAAGTACCTGGCTGACTACCGCTTTGCCGACAACTCCCAAGACTACATCCTGAATAGCTGGACGTGGTTGGATCTCGGTTCCCTCCAAACGGGAACCACAACTCTGAGGTTCGGGCTTTCCTCCAGCGACAACGGAGCCTTTGGGATGAATACTCCTGCCTACTTCGCCCTTGATAACGTGACTGCTGTCCCAGAGCCGATGACCCTTGGTTTGCTTGCTCTTGGTCTCGCGGCACTGCGTCGCAGAAGGGGGAGTCGATGAGACTTCTCATCTCAGCTCTTGTCTCTGTCTCTGTAGGCCTGGCATTTGCCTCTGGCCCCTACACAGATCCTGGGATTTCACGTTTGAGCCCCAGGATCGTAGGCTGGGCCTCAGGGGTTTCTGAGTTGGTTCGGGGATCGCAGGATCTCTCCAACCCCTCAGCTCCCCTCGCAAACTTCGGCTCTGGGGCTGCGGGGCTCGGAGCGGCTTCTGGCATTTCTACTGAGGTGGTGAGTTTGGGGGACGGAGGCTGGATCACCTTAACCTTTGACAAAGCGATTCGAAATGGGGTAGGCACTGACTTTGCTGTGTTCGAGAATGGCTTCGCGGTCGGATCAGAAGTGTACGCTGAACTCGGACACGTAGAGGTCAGTTCGAACGGCTCTGACTTCTTCCGCTTTGCGTCTGTGTCCCTGACTCCTACTGCGAACCAGATCGGAGGGTTCTCGACTCTGGATCCTACCAACGTTTCAAACCTGGCCGGTAAGCACGTGGCAGGCATCGGTACAGAGTTTGACCTGGACCAAATGGTTGGGGTTTCGTCCTTGCTGGACGTGAACAACATTACTCATGTCAGGATCATCGACGTCGTCGGCTCAATCAACCCAAACTTTGGGAGTCGGGATTCTCTGGGGAATCTTATCAACGATCCCTTCACGACTCCTTTCGCTTCGGGAGGGTTTGATCTGGACGGAGTCGCTGTGATGAACGCAGTGCCAGAGCCGATGAGCCTTGTCGCTCTTGTTGTGGGTGCCGGGATCATGGCTCGCCGCCGCAAGAGCAAGGCCTGAGGCAGGTGCTCTTCCCCTCATAACAAGGGGGGTTGTCTTAACGAGTTCGAAAGGCCCTTCTCCCCCGGAGGAGAGAAGGGCCTTTCGATAAGACGATTAGGAACCGGATTTACTTCTGGCTTCGTCGTACTTCTTGCGGAGTTCAGAGAGAGCCTGGCGGAAAGAGGCGTAGTCGTCGCTGGAGAAAACCTTATCCTTCGAAGCGATGTCGAGGGCCTTGCTAATGAGGTCGAATCCCTTTCCAGGATGGCCACACTCGCCGTAAGCCTGACCGAGATAGTACAGGGTGATTGGGTTCAGAGGCTGAGCAATCGCAACCGCTGCGTCAGCCGCTGCCAAGGCGAAGGCTTCGTTCTTCTTGGCGTTTCCACGGGGAGCAGCGTTCGAGAAAGCAAACAGTGAAAGAGCTTCCTGGGCAGTGACACTTCCCTTGGTCTGGAGTTCCTGAATCACCGTTCTCAGACCTGCCTCACCCTCGGTTGCGGACAAGGTCAGCATCGTCACGAAGGCGTCGCGAGCGAAATCTGGCTCGTCGGTTGCTACTTTCCGTAGGGAATTCATGGCTCCATCCTTGTTACCCTTCTGATATTCTGAGCGGGCCGTTGCCATGGC
>JALOLT010000148.1 GCA_025455775.1 Fimbriimonadaceae bacterium | reverse complement strand
CCGTTCGGCTTCCAGGCATGCAGTCCGATCCGCGTCTTGGTGACGTCACCCCCAGTCTCACCTGCCCTGCCGAGGCGCAGCCCCGAAGCGCAAGCGGAGGGGAGGGCGTGGCCTCGGGGAGGCGGGGCAGGTTGCGCCAGTATTTTTACTAGGCAGCGGGGCTGGCAAGCTTGACTGTTCACTGTTAGCGGAGAATTGAGTCTGAATTCACCGCTTCTTCACGAGAGCCCCCTCTTGGAGCCTCACAAAACGCATGTGCAGCAACGCGACGGTTGCGATCCCCGGAATTCCCAAGAACCCAGTACTCCCACCAAACCCAGATAAACGCCGAAGGAAACTGAGAGAGGGAACTCAGTCCTCTGCCGGAGGCAGGGCAGCGAGGCTCGCGCGGGCGTCCGTCGGATTCTCCACTGCCTCGTCCTTCAAAATCCTGCCGTCCCTGAACCGAATGATGCGCTTGCAGTGGCGAGCGATGTCCTCTTCGTGAGTGACAAGAACGATCGTCTTGCCCTGCTCGTTCAATTCTTGGAAGAGGGCCATGATCTCCTCTGAGGTGCGAGTATCGAGGTTTCCGGTCGGCTCGTCGCCTAGGATCAAAACTGGATCTGTGACGATGGCTCTGGCGATCGCCACTCTTTGTTGCTGGCCACCAGAAAGCTCGTTCGGCTTGTGATCGAGCCTCTGACCCAACCCGACCCTCTCAAGGGCAGCAATTGCCTTCGCGGTTTTGTCCTTTGCCCCTGCATACATAAGGGGAAGCTCAACATTTTTGACCGCCGTGGTGCGAGGGAGCAAATTATAGGACTGGAAAACGAAGCCAATGTAGCGATTGCGAATCTCAGCAAGCTCGTTGTCGCTCATTTGTCCGACCTCTTGGTCTGCGAGGCGGTAGATTCCGGCCGAGGGTCGATCCAGGCAACCAATGAGGTTCATAAAGGTCGACTTTCCCGAACCGGACGGCCCCATGATCGCGACGAACTCACCCTGGTTGATCTCGACATCCACTTGCCGGAGAGCGTGAACAACCATATCTCCCATGGTGTAGTCTTTGGAAAGTCCAACAGTGTTGATGACGTGTTTTGTGGCTGGGATAGTCGTGCTCATTCGTACCTCAAGGCTTCAATCGGAACCAACTGGCTCGCTCGAACCGCTGGATAGAGGCCAAAGAACAACCCAACCGCGAGAGAGAATCCAAACGCCAGACCAACTGCGGTTGTGTTTATGACGGGAGGCACGAGCAGGATTCCAGCTACGACATTCGTGGCGATTGCACCCAGGACAACCCCAATTGCCCCTCCGAACACGCACATTACGACGCTCTCGAACAAGAATTGTGAAAGGATCGATTCATTGTGGGCACCGATTGCTTTGCGGAGTCCGATCTCTCTGGTCCGTTCTGTCACGCTTACCAACATGATGTTCATAATGCCGATTCCTCCGACCAGCAGGGAAACGCTGGCGATTCCAGCCAGGAGGAAGCTCAGCAACTGAGACTGAGTTTGAATTTGGGCGAGTGTGTCTGCCTGGTTGAAGACCCTAAAGAGCTCTTCTCCTGTGGCGCTCCGCCTGGTTTCGAAGAGAACCTTTTCGATATCAGCCTGGGTCACAGGCAAGAGCTCGCTGTTGATCGCCTGAACTGTGATCATATTCAGTCGATCTTTGGTTCCCATCAGGCGGTTTTGGGCGGTTTTGAGAGGGATATAGACTTGGTCATCCGGGTTCATGAACCCAGAACCACCTTTGTAGTCAACGACTCCCACGACCTCAAAGTTCTGGTTTCCGATTTTGACGGAGGCCCCGACCGCGTTATCTCCCTGGAAGAGCTCATCGTAGACCTGATAGCCCAAGACGACCTTTCTCTCCATAAGTTCGTTGTCTTCGTCCGTAAACCAAGTGCCCATCAGCATCTTGGTCGAGTTCATGATGTTCTTGATCTGGGGTTCGGCCCCCATTACTTCGCTGCGTTTGTTTGCCGCACCGAATTTGATCATCATGTTGTTCCGAACCATTCCCGTGATGAGCTGAACGGTGGGAACGCGGGCTTTGATCCTCTCAACGTCTTCGACTTTGAGGGTGCTGGAATCACTCGCTCCTCTTTGTTGTCCGCGTCGCCAGTTCGGGGCCACCGTGATCCGGTTGGATCCCATGACTTCCAGCTCAGCGAGGGATTTCTTTTTGGTGCCCTCGCCGATTCCGATCATGGCGATGACGGATCCGACTCCGATCACAACTCCCAGCATCGTGAGGGCAGAGCGCAGTTTGTTCGCGGCAATCGCCCTCAGGGCACTTTCAAGTGAATCTCGAATTGTCATCGGGCTCCTCCTCCTGCACCGCCACCTGGGCGACCTCCGCCTCCGCCAGCCCCGGGACCGCCTCCGCCACCTGGGGCACGTGAGGTGCTCGGGCCACCTTGGCGTTGCGAACCAAATCCCCCACCTTGTTGGGCCTGCTCCATGCGTTGCTGACGATCTCGCAAGGCTGCCAGGTCGATCTCTGCTGTCACCACTTCATCACCTTCGTTGAGACCGCTCACGACTTGCACAAACTCATTGCCGCGGCGTCCCACTTCGATACTACGCCGTTCGGGCTTCTTTGGATCAGAAGATTTCACCAAGACATAGGTGCCCTGGGCATCGTTCCTGAGGGCCTGGGAGGGAAGGAGTAAGGCATCTGGAATCGAGAACTGGATGAACTCGCAGGTGGCATTCATTCCTGGTCGGAGTGGGGTCTTACTCGCGTCAACATCGGCCAGACCAGTGAATTCGACTCTGACCCGAATGCTTGTGATCGCGTTGGCAGAGGTCGCGCTGGGGAAAATCTTTCGGACGACGCCAGGGAAGGGTTGCCCTGGGTAGGCCTCGACCGTGATCCTCACATCTTGACCCTCTCGGACTGAGGCAATATCCGCTTCATCGACCGTGCACTCGACGAACATCCTGGTGGTGTCTGCGATCTGAACGATGGCGGTTCCTTGGCTGAAAGTGCTCGTTCCAGGAGGGATAATCGTGCCTTCCTCCAGATACTTAACCGTCACGACTCCTGCTCGTGGAGCCAAAACCCTCGTGCTGTCGAGCTGTACTCTCGCGTTTTGCACAGAGACTCTGCTTCGGACTGCCGAGGCTCTTGCATTTTGAGTATCTAGGTTTCTGGCTGTGATATTCAGGCGGGAGTCCTTCGCTCTTTCCAGGTTCACTCTGGCAGCCGCCACGTTTTGCTCTGCGTCGCGTACGCTTTGCTCAGCGAGGGTGACTCTGTTTCCGTTGGCCCGCGCCTGTCGCAGGGACTCTTCGGCTTGCCTGATTCGCGCTTGCGCGGCTCTCACCTCGCTGGTGAAACTGGCTTCCAGAGTGCTGAGGCGTTGTTTTGCCGTGGTATTAGCTGCGCGGGCTGCTGCGAGGGAGCCTCTGGCCTGCTCGACCTGGCTTCCTGCGATGAATCCTTTTTCGAGCAATCCTTCTCGTCTGGCAAGCTCTGATTCGGCATTTTCCAGATCAATCTGGGCTCGGCTGACGGCAGTCTCTGCTTCACTTCTGCGTTGGGGAATTTGAATCTCTTGAAGTTGTCGCAGGGCTTCCTGCTGGGCAGAAACGTTTGCCTCGGCCGAAGCAATCTCGGCAGCGGTTAGCTTAGGTTGGGCGACTGCTTCTTCTCTCGCGCGAGCCAGGTTGATCTTTGCTTGCTCAAGGCGAATCTGGGCATCTCTCAGACTGTTCTCGAACGTGTTACGTTCGATGGTGGAATTGTTGGCAGCCGAAGCCACTCTGGTTGTCGCAGAGGTGAGGTCGGCACTGGCTTGGTCAAAGAGAGCCTGGACGTCGCGCGGGTCGATTTCGGCAATCAGGTCGCCTCTCGCGACTCGCGTTCCTTCTTCGACAGCGAGCCTCACTACTTCGCCTCCTGCCTTTGACCTGATATCAACCAAGGTCAGGGGAACGAGGGTTCCCGTGGAGGAAGATGACCTGGCGAGTTCGCCAACCGTAACCTTCCCGTAGCGGTATTCGACCTCGCGTCCGCCCTGGGTGCCTTGGGTGAGGAACCAAAAGGCCCCAGCCCCTAGCAGGATTGCGACGCCCCCGATGATCCATCCTTTGCTACTTTTTTTCTTACGCATATCCTCTTTCGGCCTCGATTCTATTCTCCTGGCATTGCTTGTCCAACCGCGAGTCGGAACCTGACATCACTGATGAGGGTGTCGTAGTACGCGGCGACAAAATTCGATTCGGCTGTTACGAGGGTGACCTGGGCGGTTAATACCTCGATGAGGTTGCCAGCTCCAGCGGCTCTCGCCTCGGATGCCGCTTGGAAGTTCAGCTCGGCGGCTCGAAGGGCAAGGCGGCTTGCTTCGAGGCGTCTCAAATTCTGGGTGTACTGCCGGTAGGCCGTTTCTATCTCAGCTGAGGCATCTCGCTCGCTTTGTTCGAGAGTCGCTTCGGACGACTGGAGATTCAATTCTGCCCCTCTCAGGACATTTTTGCTCCTAGCTCCGTCGAAGAGGGGAATGCTGACGTTGAAGACCAGTTGACTCGTGTCGAAGACACTGTCCCCGAACGATTTTCGCACATTTGCTCCGAGTGTCCATTCCGCCATGGAGTCCATCTTGGCAAGACGAACGGTCGCCTTTTGACTCTCGATTCGTCGTCGATTACTTTCGAGGTCTGGTCGCGCCTTCAACCCTGCAGAAAGAGCATCGGCGAGGCTTATTTCCAAGGGCTTTGCCTCTTCGGGGCGAACTTGCACCAGAGTGAGTTCCTGATTATTTGGAAAGCCCAAAATGGCCTTCAGGGCTGTCACTGTTGTCTCAACTTGAATCTGAGATGCGAGCAAGGAAGCCCTTGCGTTCAAGAGATCCGCCTCCGCTTGCAAAATGTCCTTGGCGGCTGCGTCTCGAAGTCTAACTCGCTCCTTTGTCTGTTCTAAAATCGTGCTTGCTCGGTCTACCTGCGATTGGTTTACCCGCAAAAGTTCTTGAGCTCTCAGGGCATCGTAGTATCGAGAATGAACCTCGAACAGAGTCTGGCGGAGGGTTTGGAGGGCAGCAAGCTCCGCAACGTCTGCCGAGAGACCAGCTTGTCGGA
>JALOLT010000147.1 GCA_025455775.1 Fimbriimonadaceae bacterium | reverse complement strand
TCCCAGGAGGACTGTTTCTGCTCCACTCCCCATTGCTTCATGCCATGGGCGACTCTGGCCAGGTTGGAAAGGTCTCCGAACGCCATGAACTCGTTGCGCACTCCGCCCACCGGGGTTCCATTGAGTTCGATTTCAAAAAAGCGGTTGTTGGCCACGGTTCCATCTGGCAGGCGAACCTCGGCAGGATCTGTAACACCCAGTCGATAAACTCCTGGCGTTTGAAAGTTAAAGGGGCTCAGCTGAGGGGCAGTGCTTCGCAGCCGATCTTGCCCGTAGGTGCGCCAGAGTAGGGAGGCGAGGTTCGGGGTTGCGGCTGGCAAGAGATCCAGAGCCAGTCTGATTTCACCTCCGATGGCTGAGACGGGACGATCGTGGCTCGTGCCAAAACCGATCTCGTTTCCAGATTTCCTCACGAAGAGCGAAGTTGGGCCAGGACGGCTCTCTGTGAGTTCGTCGAGGGCCGCGATAGCCGTGAGGCCCCCGACATTCAGGGTTGGGTCTCCAATTTGGGTATCTGGCCGGATCAACTCCTTCACCTCAGATCCAGGGGCACTTCTGGCAAGCAAGTTGATCCCGAGGGGAGGGACGAGAGTTGGTCTTGCTGGCTGTCGCAAGGTGTGGAGAATCCTCACTGCGCCTGGGATCGGACTTGGCCCAACCGAGAGGGTGAAGGGGACGTTCCCCCTGGTGCCTTGGAGCCTCAAAACTCCCCCATCGGTGGAATTGGCTCGAATCGTCACTCCCTCCGGAAGAGAATGGCGTGCCAAAGGTTGGCGCGAGCCGCTGGATGATTCTTTCGCATAGAAAGCGATGGTGGGGCGGCTTTGATCCCCAACAATCTCGAAGGTCAGGGCTGGAGTGGCTTCTGGATGAGCCTGGTACCCCAAAAGGGCCATGAGAGCGATTCCGGCGATCACCCTCGCAAGGTACCCGAAGCTCATGCGCAGAGTCAGAACCCTTTGTTATGAGCCGAGGTTCCTTTTGCGATATAGCATATGCTAGAGTGCTCTCATGCGTCTCAACCGCTGCTTCCTCTTTTGCCTGGTCTGTCTTCCTCTTGTCTCTGCATCTCAGGGGAACCCTGCCACGATTCAAAAGATCGTTTCCGAGGGAAGGGACAGGAGTCAGGGAATTGCGACGCTCCGAGAGCTCTCATTTCGCATCGGAGGCAGGGTCACAGGGTCACCAACCCTCGATCGGGGGGTTGATTGGGCAGTACAGAAGTTTCGAACCTTTGGCATCACGGATGTTAAGAAGGAGCAGTGGCTGGTGATCAATCCTGGTTTTGATCGAGGGAAACGCCAATCGGCCAGCCTCGTGGCTCCGTTTCGCGCCAGGCTTCCCTTCACCACCCCGAACTGGACTCCGGGAACGACTGGCCCCGTTCGCGGACTCGCAGTCCCGATGCCCAAAAGTGAAGAGGAACTTCGGGCGAATCGCGCCAGTTACAAGGGAGCTTGGATCCTGATGCCTCAGACTACCGGCATGAGAGGCCCTGATTTGCGGCAAATGACGTCGCTTGATCGCCTGATTGACGAGACGGGAATCTCGGGCAGGGTGTATGGCACAAGCGGCCAATATGTTTGGACTCATGGCACCTGGAATGACTACACAGAAGCCACGCGGCCCAAGACGCCCCTCATCGCTCTAACTCAAGTGGATTTCCTAGCGGTCAGCAGTTTGGCGGAACGGGGGTTGAATCCAGAACTCGAATTTGACATCGAAAATCTCTTCTTCAACCGTCCAATTCCCCAATACAATGTTGTTGCAGAGCTCAAAGGGACGGAAAAGCCAGACGAGTATGTGATCATCTGTGGCCACATCGATAGTTGGAATGGTCCGGAGAGCCAAGGGGCCTGCGACAATGGCACAGGGACGACCGCGACTCTGGAGGCGGCACGGATTCTGCATCTGGTGGGGGCAAGGCCTAAACGCAGCATCCGTTTCATTCTTTGGACGGGAGAGGAGCAGGGTCTCCTCGGCGCTGCGGCTTATGTGCAAAGTCGTCGGAACGAGTGGAACAAGATCCAAGCGGTTTTGAATGAGGATTCCGGTCCCAGCTGGATCGCCTCAATGGGAGGAGTGCCGGAACATATGCCAATCCTCAACGAAGCCGCCAAGGGCTTGGAGAGTGCTTTCCCAGGCAAACCTTTCGTTCCTCGCCAGGTTCAGGCTCTCTCCCGAGGAGGGAGCGACCATGCAGCCTTTGTCCAAGTGGGGATTCCTGGCTACTTTATGATCAAAGGCGGGGCCTTTCCTTACGCAAGGATTTGGCACACCCAATATGACCGAGCGTCGCAAGTCGAGCCACAGAACATGGCTCAAATGAGCACCGTGATGGCAGTGATGGCCTACAACCTGGCTTGTAGCGACCAGATGCTGGCCCGAGTTCCTGTGCCTGCGGCTCGGTACACAAGTCCGGATGAAGACGAGGAAGAGCTGGTCGCCACGATCCCTGGATACAAGCCAAGGCCCTTTGCGATTGAGATGGCGAAGATTGGCATTCTGTTGAACTGAACCGGAATCTCACTTCTCTTCCCCGCTGCTTCCCGGAATCTCCGGCAGGGCTCGTGGTTCGTTTGGCTGACTATTCCTTGGCACCTGTGAGACTCCTTATACTTCAGAGGTGACGCAATGATAAACCTCCTTGCTTTTTGCCTGCTCAATGCTGAGCCAGACGCCTTCACAGCTGAAGTGCGCAAGTCTCTTCCCGTAGAAGGAACCCTTCTCCTGCAGCCAGGGATCCAAGCTTTGACCCCAGAAGGACCGCCGGATCTGATGAAGTTTGTGCGTGGCCAAACCCTTCAAGTAGAGATCACCAAGGCTGGAGATACTGCCTACGCGGCCCAAGTGAGTACCCCTGGTTCTGGTTCCCGGATCTTGAAGGGAGACACTGTCTTTGCTGCCTTTGAAGTCAGGAGTTTGGCAGGTGGCAGAGAGACTGGCGAAGGGACCCTGACACTGCACTGCCAGCTCCCCCGAGCGCCATGGGAAAACTATGGTTCGGTCAGTGCTTCTGTGGGGCGCCAGTGGCGACGAATCCTCTTTTCCTCGACGATCCCCCGTGACCTGCCAGCGGGAGACTTGTCCTTTTCGATTCATGTCGCGCAGCAAGCCCAGACCTTCGAGTTTCGTAACTTCACCGCTTTGAATCTCGGGCAAGGTTTTGACGTTTTGAAGCTCCCTTTCAATCGCATGAGTTACGTGGGCCAAGAGCCAGATGCGCCTTGGCGCAAGAAAGCAGCCCAAATGATTGAGCAAAATCGAAAGGCTCCTCTCACCTTAGTTGTGGAGCGCAACGGGCGACCAGTCTCGGGAGCTCAAGTTGACCTAAAGCTTGCCAGACACGAATACCCCTTTGCAACCTTCCTAGACACGGATCCAACCCTGAACACCCAAGACGCAGCGAAGTACCGCGAACTGGTGCCGAAGCTCTTCAACCAGGTAACAGTCCCGATCTATTGGGCAGACTGGGGTTGGGAGTCGGCGGAATCACGCGCTGGATACTTCAATCGATTCCGGTGGGCGAGGAGCCAGGGTCTCCCGATGAAGGCCCATAACCTCGTGTGGCCAAGCTTTAAGTGGTCGCCGAGTCGCCTTCAACAACTCCGCGATAATCCCACTGCCCTTCGAAACGCGATCCTGGGGGAAGCAGAGGAGAGAGCCAAGGCTCTGGCCGACCAGCCCTTTGTGAACGTCGACGTTTTGAACGAGCTGAAATCAGAGTACGAGTTCGCCGAAATCGTGGGGAAAGGGATCTACAAAGAGCTCTTTGATCTCTCGCGTCGCACTTGGCCTAAGGCTGAATTAGTCTATAACGACTACGATGTCTTTGAGGGTGGGGGCTTGAACGAGGGGCCGAGGGAGGTCACGAAGCGCCTGATCCGGGAGCTCATCGCCGACAAGGCGCCTCTCACAAAGATTGGATGGCAGGGTCATTTTGGCGAATCTGCCACGCCGCCAGAGGTTGTCTGGAAACTCTTGGATGAGTTCTGGAACGAGTTCAAGCTGCCCATTGAGATCACGGAGTTTGACGTCGATACGAGGGACGAGAGGAGCCAGGCCGACTACACGCGCGACCTTCTCACGGCCTGGTTTGCTCACCCACGCACGGCAGGGTTCACCATGTGGGGCTTCCACGAAACTTACCACTGGCGCCCGAATGGAGCGATGTTCCGCCGCGACTGGACACCCAAGCCAAATCTGGCAGAGTGGACGAATCTGACTCAGAAAGTCTGGACAACTCAGAGTAAAGGTGTGACGAACCGGTCTGGTCAAGTGAGGATCAGGGGCTTCCGCGGGACTTACACAGTCAAGGTGACATCAGGAGGGAAAACCTCGACCCACTCGGCAAAGCTCACAGGGAATGGTTCGTTGATCGTGGTGAAACTTCCCTAAAATTCGTGCCCCCCGCAGGGCTACCGTCAGCAACCCCACGGGAGTTCTGGTCTAACCTAGCAAGCCTAGTGGGTGACCTAGTACCAAAAGATTGTCTCTACCAGGAACAACAGACTTGGTAGAGACATGATCTTTGGAATCGCAGTAACCCTCATCGTCCTTGCCGCTGTTCTGGGAGCCTTTGGTCTAGCACGAGATGCGACGAGGGGCCAAAACGAACCGAGCTAACGCTCACTGATGAGCTTTTGTAGCCTCTCCTCTGGAAACGGAGGGAGGTTCCCATGCCCTCTGGATCGGTCCGCAATGCCAGCCGATCTGCTTCCTGTCCCTGGAAAAGACGAAGGCTCCCGCAACGACGGGAGCCTCTTCTTTATGGTCTTTTGCTTTGTGACTAGTTCAGCGACCCTTTCAAGTCTGCCAAACTAGAGGGGTCTGTGCGATCCTTTCATCGAACGTTGGAATTCTTGAAGCCTTACCGTGGGATTGTGGTTGGGGCTGTGTTCTTGACCCTTTTGGTTACGGCTTTCCAAATCGTTCCGCCGCGACTCTTCCAATATGCGATCGATTCGGGGATTAGTCCTGCTCTGGCGGCGCAAAAGTCTGCGGAATTGGCTTCGACTCCCGCTGCAAAGGAAGCCGCTCAGGCAGTGTGGGAAAACTGGCGGGATGAGCGAGGGCCAGGGATCATCCTTCTCATTGCTGGGATCTTGGTTGCTGTGGTTGCGTTCCGG
>JALOLT010000060.1 GCA_025455775.1 Fimbriimonadaceae bacterium | reverse complement strand
AGGGCTACTCGCGGTTCAAACTCACGTGTAACTGTTAGTTTCATGCTTTGAAGCACATAACCCAGAGAGAATTCAGATGGTGAATCGTCCCCTTACTTGCCTTGCTGCCCTTGCTGCCCTTGCAGTACTTGCCCCTATGTCTCAGGCTATTGTCTGGGCTCACACTCTCACAGGAGGACAATCCCGCACCTTTGGTACCACTGATGCCCGCTTTGGGGGTGTTGTGATCATCGATGGAAACAATGGCTGGGGGACAGGAACTTTTATCGGAAGAGGGAATGGCTCAGCCTGGTTCCTCACTGCCAACCACGTGATTCAGCCTGGGGTGGGAGGAGTGGTTCGGTACGAGACTGGATCCGGTTGGGCGATCAACCAGGTGATCCAAGTGGGTACCGGCGATTTTTCCCTGGTTCGCGTCAATAGTTATAATCAGAATCCGATCCAACTGGGTTTGAACACTGGTCCGATTGTCGCTGGATCCAGCTTTGTTTCTGCAGGTTATGGCGGCTACGGTCAGCAAGGTCAAAGCCCCTGGAACTACAGCCAGAAGCTCCATGGGATGACGTCGCGAATCAGTGGTACTCAGGTCGACACCTGGGCTGGTTATAGTGGAACCACGATCATCGACACCTTTGACTCTCCGACGTCATCGAACTTCACGACGATCGAAGGGTTTGGCGCCCCAGGCGACAGTGGCAGTGCCGTGATTAACTCAAACAACGAGATCATGGGGGTTTTGAGCTACGGCGATTTTGAAACCTATGGCGGACGAAACTACTACTGGGCCCTCACCCAAAGCAACGTGGCTTCGATCTACCAGACGACTGGAATCACTCCGGTTCCGGAACCATTGACTCTTGCTGGCCTTGGGTTGGTTGCTCTTGTTGCGGCAAGACGCAGAAAGAAAGGTTAAGTTCTATGGTCAACAAGATTGGCTGGGCCGTTTCCTCTCAAACAGCACAGCCAATCTTTTTTGGAGACTAGAGAATTGGGTGCGGTTTACTGATCTCTGTCTGGCATATCAAAGAGTCGGCGGGAAGCATAGGCTTCTCGAACTCGACGCTGATACTCGCCGCCGCCGCTCCCCAACTCTCGCAACAATCGTCTCGTGTCGATTGGCTCTGGGACGAACTTCGAGTGTCCATCCATAAAGGACATGGTGCGTCCATTTCCAAAACGATTCCCATTGGGCCATCGCTCAGATCCGTAACCGAAGTGGCAGTAGTAGTTGCTGTAAGTGATTCCGTTACCCCAGGCGTCTCCTGCTCCGTATTCGGTGATGAGCATCGTATTAGATGGGCTTGCAACTGAGGTCTGGTTGCGCGGGCCAGTGTAGGCAGTGGAACCCCACACCCCGGAAGCGTTGGCTCCAGTGGTATAGCTCCCGAAGATGTTGGCGCAGTAGCTCAGGGGGAAGATCCTGGCGTTGTTGGTGTCGGATTGGTTGAAGTTCGCAGAATTGGGCCAGTTCACTGCATCCAGCATAACCTTGAACTCTGGCTTGCTAAAGTTCGGGCGGGCGCTATCTTGGGGATGGACATAGATGGAGTTTGTATTGCCCCCAGCTGTGCTGTTCTTGTGATAGGGAATGATGGCAAGAGGCCAACCAAGTCCGCCGTTCCAACCGCTTGCAAACTGGAGGTTCGGTGTGGGGATGCTGTAGAACCCGCCACGACCGTCAGCTGTTCCGACGGCACCAAAGCTGTCTGCCCAAGTGAGGTTTGGCAGATAGTCATCGTGATCTCCCATGTAGAGCATCATCGAAGTGCCGAGTTGCTTCTGGTTCGAAATAGCAACCGACTTTTTGGCAGCGACCTTGGCTTGTGCAAAGACTGGGAACAGAATCGCAGCGAGGATCGCGATGATTGCAATGACCACCAAAAGTTCAATGAGAGTAAAGGCGCGAGTTTTCATCACTCCCTGATGATCTGCAATCTTTGTGAAGGATAAGTTAAAGGATGGTAAAGAGATGATTAAGGGTTTTCAAAGTGGGGCTTCCGCCGAAGGGAGGGCCAGAGAGAGCATGAGTCAGAAGAAAGGGCGAAAGGTGGCGAAGGAGCCAGGAACCGGAGCCAGGAGCTTCTTTGCTAGACTCTATGGGACACGCGAGGTGCTCCCATGGAACTGCACAACGGAACCTTTCATCATCGAGGGAAGAGGTTTATCCCCTTTGGGGCGAACTACTGGCCCTCTTCTACTGGCCCAGCCATGTGGAAAGTCTGGCCAGTAGACGAAATCCAGGCTGATCTGGATCTGATGCAGAACCACGGGATGAACGCGATTCGCTTTTTTCTGCTCTGGGAAGACTTCCAACCGGAGCCTGGGAAGATCTCGGAGTTGATGCTCGATCGTTTGGAGACATTCCTAATCTGGTGTCGGGAGCGGAACATCTGGGCGAATCCGTCGCTCTTTATCGGATGGATGAGTGGCAAGGCTTACTTCCCTCAGTGGAAAGCAGGTCGTAACATGTTTACTGATCCAGAAATGGTGAATTCCTGCCGCCTCTTCTGTCGTGAGGTTGGCGCAAGGTTGGCGATGCATGGAGATACCCTTTTTGCCGTTGACCTTGGCAACGAGCTGAACGCCTTGCCAGAGAGTCGGTGCTCGCCACCAACGAGTCTTCCTGACTGGTGTGGTCAGATGACAGATAGTCTCCGCGCGAGTGGGGTCAAGGCTCCCCTCCTCTCTGGGTGCGACCACAACCAGGTTTTTGGTGATTGTGGCTGGCGACCGAACCGCCAACCTGGCACAGATGGTCTGACACTTCATTCCTATCCTGTCCCAACCTGGGTTCCAGTCCGTTTTCCAGGTCGGAATAGCCAGTTAGCCCTCAATGTCTAGCCTTTCGCCATCTCAAGTCTGCGCGTTTTTGGGCCAGTGCTCTTGCAAGAGTTCGGAACTCTCGGCGCACTGGCTCCCCAGCCCCAGAGAGATTACCTTTCGGCATTCCTCCCAAAGTGTTGGCAGGCGGGAGCAAACGGGTTTCTCTGGTGGTGTTTGAAGGATTTCGACGAGACAATTCCTCCCTACAGTTCCAATCCTTTTGAGGCACATTTGGGACTCTTTGATCTCGAAAACAACTTGCGTCCTGGTACGGAGCCTTTCTTCGAATTCGGACGATCCTTGGCCGAACGTCCAGAGCCAAAGGAGGCGACGATTCACCTGTACCTTCCTAAGAGTCTTACGGCGGTCGAAAATGGGGACGACCCACCGAACGAGACCGAGTCTCTGGCAATCAGAATGACCCATTGCTACAGTCATTTGACCGAGCTTGACCACTCGGTCTCTGTCACCCAAATGCCGGACCGTCTGCCTCTGGTGATCACGAGCTGCAATCTCGGGATTCAGGAACAACGTGACCTCACCGACTGGGTTGCAAGCGGAGGATTGCTTCTGATGCATGGCGTGAGGTGGCATTCCTGGGGCCCTAGCTACTCTCGGCTCCTAGGAGCAGAGCTGTCTGACTTGGTTGGGACTCCATCTGTTCAAGTAAATCTCGATCAAACAAGTCAGCCCGAGGAGGTCTACACCTTTACCCAGTTTGCGGAGGGTCTCTTTGTGCGTTGCGAACCGACGACTTCAAGGGTGGTGGGGAGAGATCTGTCTGGGGAACCTGTGGTCTTTTGTCACGAAGTTGGAAAGGGCAAGATCGTCTGGACGACTCTGAGTCCCGAGGATCAAGCAGGGCCGAATCCAACGGAGGAGTCCCTGGTTCACTGGCGTAGCTGGTTCGGAGCGATTCTTAGCATCGTTTTGCATTGATAACCGGATTTCAGCCCGCGTCGTAAGTCCCCTCTGCCGAGAAGGATGGGGCTGTCCCTTCTGAGACAACCCCATCTATTTGGGTTCAGAACGTTCCTTCTGGGAACCAAAGAGCCAGCTCGCGGGCAGCAGCTTCTGGGTCACTGGAACTGTGAACTAAGTTATCGTCTATCGTGAGGGCGAGGTCGCCGCGGACAGTGCCAGGAGTCGCCTCAAGGGGGTTCGTGGCCCCCATCATCGCCCGGATCGCCTTGACTGAGTTGGTGCCAGAGACAGCAAGAGCCACGATTGGGCCACTGGTGAGGTAGTCACAGACGGAAGCAAAGAAGGGTCGCTCGCGGTGCTCGGCGTAGTGCTCCTCGACCGTAGCCAGTTCTGCTCTGATGAGTTTGAGTCCAGAAATCCTTAAATCGCGGGCTTCGATCCGGCGCGTAATCTCTCCGATGAGGTTTCGCTGCACTCCACCTGGCTTGATTAAAACGAGAGTTGTTTCCATAAGAATGGGGTTAAGGTTACCAAGCTCCCCCAAATGCTCTTCGACCTTCTCCCCAGAGGCGCAACGTTTATTGGATTACAGAGTAAATTGAACCATCGTGGCGGTTGCAGAAATTCAGAACCTATCGGTTCGCTATGGCAGCTTCGTTGCGCTTCGGGATTTCTCGATCACCCTTCCGGAAGGATGTATCGGCCTCCTGGGCCCAAACGGAGCTGGAAAAACCACTTTCCTCAAGACGATGCTGGGATTCATTTCCCCAGCCTCTGGGGGAGGAACCGTCTTGGGGAAGAACCTCGCCAAGCAGGGGAGCGAAATTCGGCAGCTCGTGGGTTACATGCCGGAACAAGACTGCCACATTCCCGGCATGTCGGCTGTGCAGTTTGTTGCCTTTGCCGGTGAGCTGGCAGGATTGCCTGCCAACCAGGCGATCCGTCGGGCTCATGAAGTCATGGAGTACGTCGGTCTGGGTGAAGCGAGATACCGACTGGTGGAGACTTATTCGACTGGCATGAAGCAGCGCATCAAACTGGCTCAAGCCCTCGTGCACGGCCCGAAACTCCTTTTGCTGGATGAACCTACTAACGGGTTGGATCCGAAGGGTCGAGAGGAGATGTTGAAGCTCGTGAAGTCGATCAGCCACGGAAAAGGGGTCAACGTCCTGGTGTGCAGTCATGTTTTGCCAGACATTGAACGCACCTGCGACGAGGTCATTGTGTTGCTGAGGGGTGAACTCAAAACTCAGGGCAAGATTCGAGATCTGAAGTCGATTACAGGGGAGCCGGTAGACGTGGAACTGAAGGAAGCAAACGAAGCCTTCGTACAGGCGGCTAGTATCAAGGGGTTGAACCTGGTAGAGAGACGCGGTTCGACTTATCGCCTGCAAAGCCCCCACACTTTGGCCGAGACAAACAAGTTGATTTTTGAAGCAGCCCAGCTTTCTCTGTCTCAAGTACGGAGTATGAGAGTGGCAACCAGATCCTTGGAAGAGGCTTTCATGGAGGCAGTCCGTGGCTAGCTCTCCCCTCGCGGATCTCACTTACCGAGGCTATGATGGCCCAAGGGCGAGTCCCGGCAAGCGTTGGACAGTGATCACACGCCAGATGATCAGAGCTGCCTTCAAAAAGCGAGTCTACTGGGTAATGACTCTTTTGTCCAGTTGGTACTTCCTCACCTTCTTGATGCTGACTTTCATCTTTGATGCCATTCTGGGGCAAGCCAACCCGGAGCAAGGTGAGCAGATCGCCAAGCAGTTTTATGACTTGATTATCTGGCGGGCTCAGTTGTTGAATGGATTTGCTGGCTCTACCGTTTACTTGCTGGTTCTGGCTTTGATTTTGGGGGCTGGGGCGATAGCGAACGATAACCGGACGAATGCCCTGCTTGTGTACCTCAGCAAACCTTGTAGCAAGTTCGACTACATTTTTGGGAAGTGGATGGGGATCTTTGTGCCGATGAGCCTTGCCTTTCTTATTCCAGGCGTCGGCTTTTATCTCATTGGAATTTTGAACTACCGCGAGCAAGGATTTTTGACCCAGACACCCTGGATGTTGCTCGGCTATCTCGCGACGATTTTGACTGCGAGTGCCTTCATGTCGTCGATTTGCGTCGGGATCAGTAGTCTTTTTAACCAGGGCCGCCTTGCAGGGGCAACGATTGCGGGAGTCTTTTTCCTCTCGAAGTTCTTTTCAACTCTTGTCGGTCAGATTCTTCAGAATTCTGATCTGAGGTTTGGGGCATCTTATTGGCTCGAGCAACTCTCCTATCTTTCGGTTGACGGGATCATGTTTGGTTTGGGCAAAATCTTTATGAATACAGATGGCCAGGCGATGTACGTGATCAATCAACAAACGAGAATCGTTCCTGCCCCGAATCCTGCCTTGATGCTGGGCGTGATGATTGTTCTTTCCGCCTTTTTCATTTGGATCGCTGTTGCCAGGGTGCGGGCAGTTGAGGTGGTGAAGTGATCGAATTCGTCCAAGCCAGCCGCTGGTACGGGGAAGTCATCGGGATCAACGACGTCACTTGCTCAATCGGCGCCGGCGTGACAGCTCTCTTGGGGCAGAACGGAGCTGGCAAATCGACGATGATGCGCCTAATTATCGGTCAACTGAGGCCGACAACGGGGGATGTCACAGTAATGGGAGAGCAGCCCTTTGCGAATCCAAATGTGATGAGGCAACTGGGCTTCTGCCCGGATATTGACAGTTTTCCCGAGCACCTGAGCGGCAGAGAGTTTGTGTACCGCTTGGCTCGTCTCGATGGCTTTTCCCGGAAGTTGGGTGAGTCCCGAACAGATGAGTTATTGCACTTGGTTGGGATGGCGGATCGCGCCGATAAGCCCTTGAAGGGTTATTCAAAGGGCATGCGCCAAAGGATCAAACTCGCCCAGGCTCTCTTGCACGATCCTTCGATTCTGATGCTCGACGAGCCTCTGAACGGTCTTGATCCAGTGGGTCGCAAGGAATTGATCGATCTCCTGGCTACCCTCGCGAACGAAGGGAAGGCAGTCTTGGTGAGTAGTCACATTTTGTTTGAGGTGGAGCAGATGACTCGTTCGATGTTGCTCCTGCATCGCGGTCGGCTCCTGGCGTCTGGGGATCTCCGCACGATCCGAGACCTGATTGATCGATACCCTCACCGCATCAAGATCTCCACATGGGAGCCTCGCCGCGTGGCAGCAAAGTTGGTTGGGTTGGACTTCATCATTTCTTGCCAGGTCTCGGCGGATTCGCAGGAAGTGGAGGTGGAGACGAAGGAACCAGCTCAGTTCTATGATGAGATTGCTCGCCTCAGTGTAGAAGAAGACTTGCCGATTCTCGGCTTTACGAGCCCTGACAATAACCTCGAAGCGGTTTACCAATATCTGGTGGAGGCCTAAATGTCGCAATCGTCCCCCCTTCAATTCAGCTCACCCAATGCCCCAGGTCGCTGGTGGGTCATTTTTGCAAGTGCCTTGAGCGACTATTTACGACCAGTCCGCATCTTAGTATGGCAAGGGATCGGCCTCGCAGTCGCTGGGGCTGGCCTTGTGTGGCTCAGCATTGCTCAGGGAATGGATCAGTTCCAAGCCTACGGAGAATTAGCGCAATTTCTCATCTACAAGGTTCTCGCCTTGGCAGCCGCGATCTTCTCGACGATGGTGGTGTCTCAGGAGGTTGAGCAAAAGACAATCGTTTATCTCCTGACCCGGAATTTGCCGCGTTGGTCGATCCTACTCTTCAGGTCGCTTGCAGCCATCTTTGCTGTGATTCTTGTCTCGTGGTTTGCTTGTCTTGCGGGAGGAATAGGCGTCATGGGCTTCTCGGCTTTGCAATACTCCGGTTTCTGGCGGGACATGGGAATCATGGTGATTGGAGCACTTGCTTATTGCTCCCTTTTCATCTTCATTAGTTTGCTGATCAACCGGGCGATGGCGATTTGCCTTCTCTTCGCCTTCGGCTGGGAGTTTATCATCCCGAATCTTCCTGGCGATTTGTTCTATCTTTCCATCTTTACCTATCTAAAGGCGATGGCTGGCCACGCTCCGCGGGAAGCTGCTTCGGCGAGTTTCGTCGAGCAGGTCACAGGGGCAACTCAGAAGGTGATTCCTCCAGGAACGGCACTTTTCGTGCTCATTGCCTTCAGTGTGGTGATCTTGGTGATCTCGCTTCTTTGGTTCTCACGTTTTGAGTATTCGCCGCGTGAGGATGGTGACTGATCTGGCAGTTTTTGGCTGAATCAGGGATGAGACGGCGTACCTTTCGGGACGAGTTTCCCAGGGTATCGTCAGAGCAGTGAAAGCAATCGCAAAGACGCGACCGGAGCCGGGCCTTGAGATCATCAGCGTTCCCGAGCCGACTCTAAAGCCTGGTCATGTTTTGTTGCGGGTAGAACGGGGTTCAGTCTGCGGCACAGATCTGCACATCTTCAACTGGGATGGGTGGAGTCAGGGCAGAATTCATCCCCCTCGCATCATCGGTCACGAGTTTTGCGGAACGATTGTTGAAGTCGCGGCTGACGTCACAGAGAGGAAGGTAGGGGACTTTGTGGCCAGTGAGTCCCACATCATCGATCCCCAGTCATCGATGTACTTAAGCGGGCTTGGCCATGTCGATCGAACCACCACCATTCTGGGAGTTGATGTCGATGGTGGTTTTGCCCCCTATGCTGTTATTCCAGTGCTGAACGCTCGTCCCGTTCCAGCGAGTGTGCCTAAGTCAGTGGCTTCGATGCTGGATGCCTTGGGGAACGCAGTACACACAGTCATGGACGGGCCGGTGGAGGGTCGAACTATTCTGATCACTGGCCTCGGACCGATCGGACTTTTTTCCGTCGCGATTTGCCGCGCCTTGGGAGCTAGAAAGATCATTGGAACGGAGATTTCGCCCTACAGAATCGCTCTCGCCGAGCAACTCGGTATCGATATAGTCCTGAATCCAGCAAAGCAAAACGTCTCAGAAGAGTTGGCCCAAATCGCTCCGAATGGAGTCGACGCCACTCTTGAGATGTCTGGTCATCCTTCCAGTATTCCTTTGGCGATTCGCCATACGGCTGCGGCTGGCAGGCTGAGCCTCTTAGGGGTCTTTGCCAACTTTTTGGATCAAGTTGACCTCAACGAGGTGATTTTCAAGGGGCTGCAACTGCACGGAATCGTTGGCAGGAAGATGTGGGAGACGTGGGATCAGATGGAGTGGCTCCTCACAGAAAAAGGGCTTGATGTGACCCCTGTTGTGACTCACGAATACCCCTGGGACGAGATCGAGCCTGCCATGCAGATCCTTCGCCAAGGTCAGGCTGGCAAAATTGTCCTCGATTTCACCCACACGGTCTAGCCCAGAGTCGTGCCAGTCTCTCTCGGTAGACTACGCGAACCATGAGAGTCGCCGTCCTGCCGTTTAACTCGGCCGCTGGAACCAGACCTGCTGTTGCCCGACAATATGCCAACTTCGCCTGCGAGATCGCTCGGGGAGCGGTAGAAGGGGTCGAGATTGATACGGTCAATTACCTTGCCAGAGTGGATGAGCAAGGCATCACGCGACTTGCAATGGTGAATCCCTCAGAAACACTCAATGACGAAGAGATGTTGAAGCAAATTTTCGAGGCTGCGCCAGAGTCAACTGTCATTGACGGTTTGTTGTCCGAAACAGAGAGTGGGGGCACTCTTACCGTGAGGGTCTTTGAACCAGGCAATGTCACGCCTAGCCGCCAGGAGGAGTTCTCATTTCTGGCTGGAGCAGAGTTTGTGGCTTTGCGGCAGTTGATCGAGTTGGTGGTGCATACGGCTGGTGGTACCTTGTCGGACGATCAAAAAGAGGATCTGGACCTCTTTGGTACAGCCAGTTCGAAGGCTTTTGTTGCCTTTTTGGAGGGATTTGACGCAACCCAGTACATTGACAAATCCCAGGGCCAGGTGATTAGTCAGTTTGATCCAAAGCAACCTATGGATCGCTTGTTGGAAGCGGTCGATCTGGATCCAGATTGGGAGGGGCCGTTCCTTTCTCTCCTGAACCTTTGCCGACAATGCACTGCCTACCGCATTGGAACGGCAAGTCAGATCGAAGCATCACTCCTGGCCCTCGCAGAAAGAGCACCAGAAGATGCGCGAGCCTGGTTTGCCCTGGGTGATTTGCGACAAGCAACGGGGCAATGGGAGCTCGCGGCAGAGTCGTTTGAAAAGGCTCACAAATTCGAGCCAGAAGAGCCAGCGATTCTCACCCGCCTTGCCATGGCTCAGCTGAATATGGCTATGCCAGCCAACGCTGAGCGAAACCTCCGACGCGCCGTCGAGATGGAGGGAGACGACAAGCCGAGTCTCGATCTTTTGTCTCAGGTGCTGACGCAAACTGGCCGCGGACATGAGGTTCCCGGGCTTTGGAAGGAATTGATCGAGGCAAATCCGCAAAACGGCCTTGGCCATGGCAAGTACGCGATGGCACTGCTGAACGATGGAAAGAAGGACGAGGCCTTAAAGGCGTTTGACCATGCTCTTGAAACAGTAGAAGAGAACACGATTGTCAAGCGGTTTTACGCACCGGTTTTGGCCCAGGATGGTGATTTTGATCGGGCGATGGATTTCTACGAGGATTGCTTGGAGTCAGCCCCTGGGGACGTGGGCCTGCAGTTAGAGTATGCCCAGACCTTGCAAGCAGCTGGCCGAACTTTTGAGATTCCGCCTGTGTTGCGACAAGTTCTTGAGAGCAATCCTGATCAGAACACGAGGGCCCAAGTGGATGCCTGGCTGACAGAAATTGAGCAACCCAAGAGGGTGGAAACGGTAGCAAGCGCCCAGAAAGCGGCAGAAGGAGGGGACTTCGAAGGAGCAGTCCGGCAGCTCAAGCCAATGAAAAATTGGTTAAAGAACTACTGGAAACTCTATGCGGTATTGGCAGGTGCCTTGAACCAGCTTGGCCAGTTCGGAGAAGCAGAGGAGGCGGCACGCAACCTTCTCGAGATGTATCCAGGCTGTGAACCTGGCTATGCCGAGCTCAACAATGCCCTGGCGGGACAAGAGAAGCACGAAGAGGCTTATCAGCTGATGCAGATTGCCCTGAACAATATGCCAAACAGTTTGCCCATCGCTCTCAGCTACGCTTTTGCCGCCAAGCGAGTTGGTCAGGGTGAGGAAGCTTTGCAGATGGCGAAGCAGATTCGCGAAGCCACGAACAATGCGGCTGAACTCCGTCCGATTCTGGAAGAGTTGGAGAAGTAAGTTCGGCTTGAGAGTCTAACTAGTCCTATCTCCCTTTCGCCCCTCCCCGCCGAGTCGGGGCAGTTCTTCCCTAAGTCCCTTCCCCCCAGAGGGGAGGGAAGGGACTTAGGGAGCCTCAAGCGATGGATCGAAACGGCTTTAGAAGTCGCTTAAGACCTCGACCTTGATGCCAATGGTTGCGATGATGTCAGCCGCCCTTTGGCATTCCTCTTGGTTCGCGCGATGGACCGTGCTTTTGCCCAAGTGGTCAATCTCCCAGGCTTCGATATAGGCTTCGCTTGCGTCACAGCCAGTGGCGATGATGAGGATGGTGATGACCTCCTCGTAGGTGTTCAGCGGGTTATCGTAGACGACAACGCGCCAGGCCCCAGTGTCCGCCCCCAGTTCGTCGGGAGCAACGTCGGGGCGCTCCTTAATTTGAGACCTCAGGTCAATCATTCCATTCGCGACAGACCACCGTCTCGACTCCGACCCGATTGATGATCTTCGCTGCCCGTTCGCACTCTTCTTTTCCGTCAAAATGGACGGGAGCCTTGCCAAAGTGGTGAGCTTCCCACATCTCAATGTAGGCTTCTTCAACGTCGCAGCCGGTCGCTTCCATTAAGATGCAGACCACATCATCCATTTCGGTCGTATCGTTGTTGAAGATCACGACCATATACCGCTCGGTAACTGTCTTTTCGTGGTGCGATAGTTCGGGGAGAACGTTTGGGTTGCTCATCTCGAAAAGTCTCTCAGAAATTTAATAGTGATATTTTACAGACCTTTGGGGGAATTTGTCATGGCTTTAGCTCATTGGTCGCTTCCAATGCATTTTTATTCGGGTCATCCTCTCCTTTTTCGGATGGTTTAGCTGGTCGAGAAGAGAGGAGGCACAGGCAAGCCAAGAGGGAAAAGAGAGCCAGAGAGGCGAAAGCCCAGGGTCGAAGAAGCGAGTGGGGAATTGGTTCGTAGGTAAGGGTGCATTCGTTGGGGTTGGCATCTGGGCAGTCAGTGGCGGAAACCTGAATCCACTCGCCTGGTTGAGATGCTGTTTCCTGACCATTCGCTCCTCGTACAAGCCAGCCACGTGACCAGCGATCTCTGAGTGTAATTTCTCCTCTTCCCGCGATGGTGACGGAACTCAGAGATTGCTTTACGATTTTGGCGGGAGAACCATTCACAAAGCCTCGTGGCAGGGGGTTGAGTTCACTGGTGGTCATTTCACCAGAGCGAAACTCATAGACTCTGGCCACGCTTGCTTCTTCCAGAAGGGCAGTTTCTGCATCCGGCTTGACGAAAAACATGTTGCCATTTTCAGGAGGATTCGGGCTCTTGCCCCCGTTCAGGGAGGTCATCCATTCGGCGGTGGCGCGAGAGGTGAGGGAGTCGTAGCCTGAGACTTCAAGGCTTCGCTTAAGGCTGGCCAGGTTGGGGGGTGGTCCGGACGAAGGCAGTTGAAAGAGGTTCCAATTGGAGCGGACGATTGCCACCCTTTCGTCTAGGCTACGGCTGGTTGGGAAATTCAGTTCTGGCTTTCCGGTTGGGACTAGTTGGGTTGCCCCCAAGAGAGCTTGCCCTGCGATGATGGCGGCGAGGGCGGCTGGCCAGATGGTTCGTCGCCACGTGAGCCATGCTGCCCCCAGGATGAGAGTAACGAAGAAGATGAGGAGGCCAGATGCAGTGGCAGTGGAGATCAAGGGATCGAGGGGAACTTGGGGTAGCAGGGATTGGGGGCGGGCCAAGCCTAAGGAAAAACCTAGGATCAAGAGACAGAGGACGAGAGAAACAACCAAGGGGCCATACCGTCCTTGGATCAGGGGCAAAAGTGTCGAGCCTTTTGGCTCGGCTGGCTTTGGCTCTGGGTCTGGAACCTTGCTGTGGGGATAGAGGAGTCCCGCCAGCAGACACAGGCCGAGGAGAGCCAGGATTAGGGAGCGTGCCGGGCTCCCTGTTGCACTGAAGCCAGGGATTCCAAAGTAGAAGAGGCGATTGATGAGGCTACCAACCAGGGGGCTCAGGGCACCACTCATCGCAAGGCCAAGTCCAGCGAGGAGGAGGGCCGGGAGGTGATCTTTGTTCGAGTAACGCTTGAGGAGAAACCCTGCCACCAGAATGACGATCATCACTGGGCCAATTGTTAGGGCAGACTCAGCGAAGTTCGCGCCAGGCTTGGCGAGCAAAGGGAAGTAGGTGGTGATGGCTTTCTCTGGTAAGGGTGTGACAGCTTGGGTGCCAAGAAAATGGGGATTTAGAGCCCCAACCCACTCAAAGGGCTGGAGCAAGGCGGAACTGAAAGCCTGAAATCCCTCTTCGCTGGCGGGGGCGCGGCGGTGGCTTTGCTGGCTGAATTCCAAAACGAGTCTCAGGTGGGGCCATGCAAGAGCGAGGGCCGCCAGGCCTCCTCCAATCCAGGCGAGGAGCCCTTTTCCAACCTGTTTCTCGTCGTGGGGAAGAATCAGCAAGCAAAGACCAAAGACGACAGAGGCCAAAATCCCGTAGAAGGCAAACTGCAAGTGACCTCCAAGGATCATCATTCCCCCCGAGAGGGCGACTAAGGGAAACCCTGTCCCTTGGCGAAAGGCTAAGACTGTGCCTGCCAGGAGCCACGGGATCCAGGCAGAAGTGGTGACGACGCTGGCCAGGCCAGCCCAAGAGAGGACGAAGGGTGAGAGGCAAATCAGGATCCCAGCTATGAGAGAGCCTTCTTTGCTGGCTCCCAGTTGAATGGCTAGAAATCGCAAACCAAGAGCCAGGAGAGCGAGATGGAACCATGCTAGGAGGGTGATGGCAGGAAAGACGGGAACGCCAGCGAGGCCAAGCAGAATGTGAAGGGGATAGAAGGCGCCAGACTGAGAGTTTGCCGCAAGAGGGGTTCCTGCCAGTTGATAGGGGTTCCAGAGAGGGAGGTCTCCGGTACGCCAGGCAGAGAGAACAAGGTCTCTCCAGGCAGCAAACTGGATCGCACCGTCGGCTTGGAGCACGTCCCACTGGAGTCCAGCGGGAAGGGGTGTTCCGGCAACGAGGCCATTGATTTGGTTCCAGGGCCCGATGGCTTCACCCAGGAAAACCGCTCGCCACAGAGGGATGAGGGGAAGAAGGATGAGGAGGAATATGGGCCAGGATCTGCGAGCCATAGGAGACCCTAGTTTATTGCCTAGAGCCGATCTTTATGCGGCCCATTTGGAGCTTATGAGAACCGAAAACTCCCTCCTGCCTCCGAGCGGCTGCAGACCGAAGGGAGTTTAGATTCAGAAGCGAACGGTTCGCAGAGCCGCCTCTGCGATTTTGGCGACGCTGGGAAGGACAAAAAGCTCCAAGGGCTTGACCCAGGGCACTGGGGTATCGAGTCGTGTGATTCGGCCAGGGGGAGCGTCGAGGAGATGAAAGGCTTTTTCTGCCATTCTTGCCAAGATTTCACCGGCGAAGCCGCAGGTCATCGGTGCTTCGTTTACGCAGAGGAGTCGATTTGTCTTGGCTAACGAGGTCAGGATCGTTTCCTCGTCCAGGGGGACAAGGGAGCGGATGTCGATGACTTCCGCGCTAAAGCCTTCGTTTTGGAGAATTTTGGCAGCCTCAAGGCAGTGGTATACGTTCTGCCCATAGGTGACGATGGTTAGGTCGGTTCCCTCTTGGGCGATTCGTGCCTTGCCAAGGGGTACGAGTGAATTTTCGCCAACCGGGACGAATTCCTCGATGTCCTTCCTTCGGTAGAGTTCTTTGATTTCGTAAAAGAGGACTGGGTTTTTGTCTCGCAGGGCTGACTTCAAGAGGCCTTTTGCATCGCTTGGGGTGGATGGGCAGACGACCTTTAAGCCAGGGGAGTGGGCGAACCAAGCCTCGTTCATTTGGCTGTGGTAGAGGGCACCACCTCCGTAGCCTCCAGCTGGGCCGCGAATGACCATGGGGATTGATACTTCACCTGCCGTTCGGTAATGGTAGGTGGCAGTCATGTTCACGATCTGGTCAAACCCACAGGAAATAAAGTCGATGAACTGCATTTCGACCATCACGGACTTACCATTCAGGCAAGCTCCACAGGCGACGCCGACGATCGCAGCTTCGCTGATTGGCATGTCGTAGACGCGGTGAGTTCCGTACTTGGCAGCCATTCCGTCAGTGACGCCAAAGGCTCCTCCGAGGAGTCCGATATCTTCTCCCATGCACAGGAGGTCTGGGTTGAGCCCCATCTCTTCGTCGATGGCTTCTTTGAGGGCAGTGAGATAGTTAATTTTCCCTCGTACCGGGGCAGGGCTCGGGGCACTGGCTGAGTTTGGAGATTCTTGGATCGTGGCCATGATTCAGTTTTTTAGGAGTCAGTTTTGTCGAAGAGTTTCTATTCGGCGAAGACCCACATGCCTCCTTCTTCAGCTGGTGGAACGGGACTGGCTACGGCAAACTCCACTCCTTCGGTGAGGTAGGCGACGACCTCGGGGGGAAAGTCACTGTTGTCCGTTTCAGCGGCACCTTTGTTCTCCGCCATGAACTTGGTTGCGTCTTCGGGGGAGAGCGCCCCTCTTTCGACCATGATTCTCTTCATGATGGCGATGGGATCGCGTGATCGACCAGCTTCGACCTCTTCGGTGGGTCGGTACTTGGCGGCTCTGTCGTCGTCGTGGTCCCCGTGACCATAGGCTCGGAAAGACTTACACTCCACGATGCTCGGCCCATTTCCGGCACGAGCGTGTTCGACGCATTGCATGACTTTGTCGTAGACGTCGAGTACATTTTGGCCATCTGCGATGAGCCCAGGGATGCCGTATCCATCGGCTCGGCGGGCAAAGTCATCGAGTGAGTAGCCGAGTTCGTTTGGCGTTCCGTAGGCCCATTCGTTGTTTTCGATGATGGTGATGACAGGAAGTTTGTGCACCGATGCGAAGTTGATTGCTTCGTGGAAGACTCCTTGCGCCGTTGATCCCTCTCCGTTGTAGGTCACACAGAGGGCATCTCCCCCATTCAGGCGGTCTGCGAGGACGACGCCAGCGGCAGCGGGGATTGTTCCCGCCAGCATCGAGGTGGAGTGGATGATTCTATTCTTTTTGCTCCCGATGTGGCTCCAGTTGTCCCTGGCTCTCCCAGGGGATCCAGCTTTGCCCCAGACCTGGGCACAAACTTCTTGGATTGTCATGCCGATTCGGTCTGGGTTGCGCCATCCTTTTCTGGCATCCTTCAGGAAGAAAGCTGGCATGTCGCGGTGGATCGGGCTGATCCAGTCGGTAGACTTCAGGCCGAACAAAGAGCCAACCAAAATTGCTTCTTGGTTGTGCGAGGAGTAAAGGGTTCCCTTCAGCCTTCCGCGCTTTTTCTCCTTAATCAAGCGAACGTCAAAGTATCTTGCCAGGTAGAGTTGGAGCAACATTTCATGAAGCTCCTCCTGGGTCAGAAGGTCGCTGGGGAGAGATCGGTCGCGCGGTTTATCTTGAGTGGGTGAAGTCGTAGCCAAAACTCAACTCCTAAGGGCGTCATTGCCTGAGACGGCCCTAGATGATACTTCATAAAATACGTCTAAAGAACAGCAATCAGCGCGAAGGGCCCACAGTTTAAAGGTACTGAACTAAGGGAAGATGTTCAGAAGCTCGAGTGCGGGTGACGTCTTGTGAGAGTCCCTTGGGTCATAGAGGTTCCTAGGGTTTGGTGAAGGCTTCATCTGAGGAAATTTCTCTCCCTCGCCCTTACGACCTCGGTTTCACTGGCATCTCGTTTTAACTCATACTAGAAGGCATGGCGGAACGAGTTCCCATTACGCTCGCATACGGCGACGGCATCGGCCCAGAAATCATGACGGCAACCCTCAAGATATTGGAGGCGAGCGGGGCGCGTTTGGATCCTGAGGTGATTGAGATCGGGGAGGGTGTTTACAAGCGGGGCTTTACGTCGGGGATCGAGCCAACCAGCTGGGACTCTCTGCGCAAGACCAAGGTTTTCCTGAAGGCACCGATCACGACTCCCCAAGGCGGAGGGTTTAAGAGTTTGAACGTGACGATCCGGAAGACACTCGGGCTCTATGCGAATGTGCGGCCGTGTGTCGCCTACGCACCTTTTGTTGAAACAAAGCACCCTGAGATGGATGTTGTGATCGTGCGCGAGAACGAAGAAGACCTCTACGCAGGAATTGAGCACCGCCAGACCGACGACGTTTTTCAATGCATAAAGATCATCACGAGGCCTGGGAGTGAAAAAATCATCCGTTACGCCTTCGAGTACGCCAGGCAAAATGGACGCAAGAAAGTCAGCTGCTTTAGCAAAGACAATATCATGAAGCTGACCGACGGGCTATTTCATAAGGTCTTTGATGAGATTGGATCTGAGTATCCTGAGATCGCCAAGGATCACTGGATCATAGATATTGGAACTGCAAGACTTGCAAATGCTCCGCAGAACTTTGACGTTATCGTTACGCCAAACCTTTATGGCGACATTATCAGCGACGTGGCGGCAGAGATTACTGGCTCGGTGGGCTTAGGTGGCTCGGCTAACATTGGCGAGCATATCGCCATGTTCGAAGCGATTCATGGTAGTGCCCCTCTCATTGCTGGGCAAAACGTGGCGAATCCGAGCGGAATTCTCCTTGCTGCCGTTATGATGCTCGTTCATATCGGTCAGCCAGAGGAGGCTGAAGCGATTCACAACGCTTGGCTCAGGACGATTGAAGACGGGGTACACACAGGAGACATCTACCAAGAAGGATTGAGCACGGAAAAGGTGGGAACTCAAGAGTTTGCCGCTGCTGTCGCGGACAGAATGGGTCAGAGGCCAGAAAAGATGAAGGCAGTTGAATACGACAAGTCGAGCAAGTCTGCTCTGACAATGCCAAAGCTAAAACCAGTGACTCCAGCGGAAAAAATCCTGGTTGGCGTAGATGTTTTTCTTCACTGGCGGGGTGCCGACCCTGACGAGATCGCCCGCATATTGTCTCCCCTCTGTCCGCCAGGAATCGAGCTTCAAGTCATCACGAATCGCGGGGTGAAGGTTTGGCCGGGTGGAATGCCGGAGACCTTCCACACGGATCACTGGCGATGCCGTTTTATCGGTCACGAGATGGCAACCATTACCCATACTGAGATTTTGGCCCTGCTC
>JALOLT010000059.1 GCA_025455775.1 Fimbriimonadaceae bacterium | reverse complement strand
GCGTCGAAGAGCGTCCTCGGCAAGGGCAACGCCAGTAGCAAAGGAACCCTCGCAACAGGCCAAGTGGATCCTGGCTAGGTCTGCGGTGAGCCGAAATCGCCACGAAGCACCAGTATCGCTGTTGTCAAAAACTGCGAGTGCCCACCGGGCTAAGCTCTCTTTCCCAATCGACGCTGCCATCCAGGCCAGGTTGACCGCGATGTAGGCTCTTTCGTAATCGAGTGAGTAGGATGCCGCGAGGTCAATCGCCCCTTTCAGGGACGAGAAGCCTTCCTCGTAGTCACCCTTGCAGGCAGCCGTCAATCCCATTCCATGCTTAAGGCGGAGAATCCCCCGGGGGCGAAGGGCCTCTTGATCAAGCTGATTCACATGGGTCAAGATCTCCTCCGCGCCAGAGATTTGGCCCAGAGGGAGCATGGTGCCAGCTTCGAAAAAAGTCGTCAAGGCGAGGAGTTCGCCTCTGCCTTCTCTAAGAGCGTTGTTTCGCAATTCGGCAAAAGCCTGTCGAGACGCTTCTGATTGGTTGCAAAAGAAGAGTGCCCATGCCCGCAAGAACAGAGCCCAGCCTCTCATCTGATGGCCTTGTGCGGATCTTCTCAGCACCAGTTCGCTGAGATGGAGGGCCCTGGAAGGGGTCATCATGGTGGCAAGATCAATCGTGCTGTAAATCAGCCCGAGCGCTTGGTTTGGTTGATGTTGCACCATGTAGTCGAGCAGGTCTTCGAGGGAGTGGGTAGCGGATCTCTCTCGTGCTGCCAGAGGGCTCGAGGTGGCTACCTGCCGAGCGGCTGTCTCTGATGACCGGAGCAGAGAGTGCCAAACTGTGGTGTGGCGGATCAGGAGCTCTGACTCGTCTGTGCGCTCGACTCGCAACTTGGCGGGATGCAGGGCGAGGGAGTCTCGTTCGATTTCCAGGAAATCTTGGCTCGGGAGGATCTGCCTGAGGGTCTTGAGGCACTGCCGCAGGTTCGTGTGCTGCTTGGAAATGTGGCTATGTGGCCAGAGCAGAGCCGCTGCTCTGCTGCGTAAAACGGAATCAGGCGAGGCAATTGCAAGGATCACGAGGAGCTCCTCGGCTTTCCGCGCGAGCCCCGAGACCTCGACTCCGTCTTTGCCGAAGAGCTGGAGATTGCGCCCTAAGACGAGTCGCCACGTTTGTTCCTCCACAGTGTCATTGTGGCTCGTTTGTCACGGTATTTCACGACTGTTGTTGTCGCTGGCTCTGGTGAGACTTGGGAATCCGAGGGGCTAAGTTGCCGCTGCCAGATTTGCGCACCCTGGGGGCAGACCGGACGAGTGCTTGGAACGGAACTGCCCAAGCTGGGAACCGGTCGGGCGTGGCCGTGGGCCCGGGTGCGCAAAGGCAAAGACGCTGCTGATAGGCGGTAGCCCCGGTTATCTCTCCCGATTCGAAGAGAGCGTGATTCATCGTGAAATTTTGTGCGATGAGGCCCATTTCTGGAGTGCCTCGTCTACCATAAGGACGTTATGCGTTATCTTGTTTTCATCCCTTTGAGCATTCTGTTGATCGGATCTGCATCAGCCTCGTCGTCGCTCCTCGTAAAGAATCACAGCTTCGAGGCTCAGGCACTCGGGTTTGGCTCCTTCTTCTATTCTCCAACTCCAGTCACCGACTGGACAAGCACCGGACCTGGTGGACCAGATCGAGGAGTCTGGCACACAACAGCACCAGGCAAAGATGGCTTAAACATCGCCTTTGCTTATGCAAACAACTCGGTCGCCCAGCAATTGGTAGCAAGCCTAGAGGCAAATAGCACCTACACTTTCCGCGTCTTACTGGGCCGACCTGGGGACAACACCCGCGCCACGGTTGAACTCTATGCCGGCGGAACGGTTGCCGGAGGAATGGTAACTGGTGGAACCCTTCTGAAAGGCCAGACATTTCAAGTTCCATTTAAGTCGGACTTATCCATGGACGAGTACTCATTTCAGTACTCCTCTCCCATGACAGGGAGTGCAATCAGTCAGCCTCTTGCGATCCGAATCGCCGGGACAACAGTGCCTGGTGAAAGCTACGTGAGCTTTGATAACGTCAGGTTGGATGTCGAAGCTGTCCCGGAACCAGCGACTCTTCTTGTGGCAGGGCTTGGATCACTCGCCGTGGCACTACGTCGCCGCAAGAAGTCTTGACTGCATTTGTAATCCTGCTCCCCATTCCCTGTGGGAGCAGGAACTTTTGACCCCTGCCTGTCTCTCACGGCAGATCCTGGTTACGACTGTCGGCTATCTAATCAGTCCCTCCGCCTGATTCGAGGAGTAAACTACCCCTATGACAACGACTAGAGTTCTCCTGATGGGTGCAGGTTTCATGGGCAAAATGCACGGGAACGTCTACCGATCCTTACCGAACGCCCAACTGATAGGTGTTGTGGAACGGCAAGTCGAAAGAGCCCAAGCCTATACAAATGAGTTTGGGGTGCCAGCATTTTCGACCTTGGCCGAAGCTCAATCCCATGTGGATTTCGATGCAGTCGATATCTGCCTGCCAACGCACCTCCACAAAGAGGCTACCATTGAGGCTCTTTTGGCGGGAAAAGACGTTTTGTGCGAAAAGCCGATGGCTCTGAGCCTTGCCGACGCAGATGAAATGATTCGGGTGAGCCATGAGTCTGGAAGACGTCTCATGATTGCCCACTGCATCAGGTTCTGGCCGGAATACGCAAAACTGAAGGAACTCAAGGACTCCGGCGAACTCGGAGACCTCCTCTCATTGAACTTGACGAGATACAGCCAATTCCCTTATTGGTCGAGCGATAACTGGCTGGCAAATGAGCTTCTTTCCGGGGGCGGGGTGCTGGATATGCATATCCACGACACAGATTTTGCCCTTTATCTTTGCGGAGAGCCGGATGAAATGAAGAGCTCCGGGACGGTTGACGAAAAGGGGGCGAGTCACGTCTTCACCACGTTCCGGTTTGGGAAGACGATCGTCCACGCAGAAGGAGGGTGGAACTTATCCAGCAATGCCCCATTCAAGATGAGCTTCCGCGCAGTTTTCGAGCGGGGAACGGTGATTTGGGACGCAAGCCCCTTCACGATATATCGGCCAGATTCGGCACCAGAAGTTGTTGAGTTCGCCCAGGTGGAAGCCGAGGGCGGGGGAAATATTTCGAGCTTGGGCGGATACTTCGTGACCATACGGGAGTTCATCGACCGACTCCAGGATGGAAAGCCATTTGTGGTCTCAACCGTCGAATCAAGCCGCAGATCTGTACAAACTGTCCTTGAAGAGATTGCCCAGATCAAGTCTTCTTGACTGTAGGCTCGTTCTGCTGTAAGTATGAGAGACTATCGATTTCCGGGTAGCGGTTATCAAGCCCACAAGCTGTTCTTCCAAAAAATTTTGCAGACAACCACGCACGATTCCTTGCGACCAGGCCGTAGCCGATGTTCATAATCCAAACGAGCGGAGGGGAGGCGAGGGCTTTGGCGAACCACCCCCAACCAGTTTGCTCCAACACGAAAAAGATTGCCTGACTTCTTGTGAGAATCTTGCCGTCGCTGGTAATCACAACGACTGTCGTACCCAAGAGTTCGCGAACGCTTGGCGTCATCGGAGGAGTTGGACAGTGGTCACCTGAGACGATTTGGAACTTCCTTTGGGTATCTCTCGCCCGAAAGCGCCTTGCCGTCTCGTAGCAGAGGCCGCAGCTTCCATCCCAAATGAGCCAGTGTCTTCTATTGCTCATGCTCTGTCAATCCGGTTCAAGGAGATTTGCCCGTTCCAGAAGCTCGTTCCGCTGGATTAGCTTTCTGCGAGCCTCATCAAGATCTACGAAGCGAAACGAGAAGTCTGTGAGGGGTCCTAGTTGGCTAAACTTGCCCCAATCGGCTTTGGCGATCGCGCCAACGATCTGGTAGCCGCCGATAGTTGGCCCATCTGGCCCGTGTACGATGAGTTCTCCACTCGGTGTGGCCTGGATCGCACCCCTCACACAGGGGCGACTCCTTTCATAGCCTGGTAACTGAGGTCCTTGGCCGATCAATCGTGTCCCGATTCTGTTCGTCTGGAAAGACTTCTGATATGGCCCTGGCTGCAACTGGGAATCTGCACACAGCAGGCAATCGATTTCAATAGTTTCTGATTCTGAAGCTAGTGATACCGTGACTCCCTTAAAGCTGTCAAGATTCTTTCCCCGAATAACTTGTCCTTTGCTCAAAGCCTGAAACAGGTTGCCGCTGGTCGCATGTAGCCCTGGCACCGCCAGATAAACCAATGACTGAGCAGGCCCTGGCGCGAGGCTCAGTGTGTCTCCGCTCTTGGCAACAAATGTTCCTGTCGGAGTCAATGCTTCATCGTTTAAACGATGGTTTCCCTTCGCGCCGAAGAGGCAAAGGGGAGTCGTTTGCAGCACTTTTAAGCGGCAAGGGTTGGAGATTTCGAGGATATACTCCTCAGTGGAGTCACCCAGGAGCTTGATCGCTAAAGCTGCTGTCCATTCATCGCAAGGTCCCCCCGAAGGAACGCCAAATCGGAGCCAACTGGCATCGGCAGGCCCGACAACCCCGTTCCCCGGGAAGGTCTCTTCCACGAGAAGAAGATCTCTAAAGTGGACTGACAAGAGTAACTCCTCTCATTCCCAGGCTTCTCCTAATCATATGCAGCTTTTCAAGGCTGTTCGGGGAATCGCTATGGAGACAGATTGTTTGAACCAAGGGCAGGAGGCGCTCCACCTGTCTTTGAATTTCCGGTTCGGTGGTTAGAAGGGCTCCTGGCTGGGATCTCGGCATGAGCAGTCCATCCTCTGTATAGCCTCGCTCGGCAAAGCCTTCTAAAACGAATGGCACCCCCGCATGCTGTGCAATCTCTCTGTGCGCTTGCCCCATTCCGATCAGCGGGAGATTTCTTTGAGCAAGTTCCCGTATGAAAACTTCTATGGGTCCGGCTTTATCATTTAGATCATGATAGAGGGCTCCGTGAGGCTTGATTGCTTTGGCCTCTGGGAGCAGATCCAGCTGTCTTGCGAGGCTCTCTTGCCACTTCGTGACGGTGAGGGCCAGATCAGAATAGGTTCGTCTGCCAAAGTTATCTCGATCAGGGTAGCCCGGATGGGCTACCACCGATACCCCTTGGTCGAGTGCCTCCTTTGCGATTTCTCGGCTCAGTTCCTTGCTGCCAGCATGAGCCCCGCAGGCGATGTTTGCCGTTGTAATCCACTTCAGTAGCTCTCGCTCTGGTCCTACCCCCTCTCCGAGATCGCAGTTTAAATCGATTTGAATGGGAAAATCTGTCAAGGATTCTGGTTGGGACTCAGGTGACACTTCGACAAACTGGAGCTCGTCACCCACTCGAAAAAGGAAAGAAAGTGCCTCTAAATTAAATATAACCGAGGATGTTGTCCCTAGGCTCCACCAACCACCAGGCGAAGCAGTCGGATATATTCCGGTCATACCGCTTGCAATGGCAACTGTTCCGGGAACGACCCGCACAGCAGGACTACTCTTTCGAGGGATCTGATTCAAGGGGCTGGGTAAGTCGCCAAAGTAACCGAATCCAGGTTGGAATCCAACCGCCCGGCAAGCATAGATCGGCTCTTGATGGAGCGAAATGATCTCTTCCCAATCAAGACCCAGCAAGGAAACGACTTCTTTACGATCAGCCGATGTGTGGTAGTTAATGGGAAGAAGATGTCTGCGTCTCGGGCTTGTTGTTGCCGAAGCAGAGACAGGGAGCTCTGCGAGAAGCAAAGGAGGTGAAGTCAGGCAAGGGTCAAAATGAAGGCAGATCTCGTTAAAAGCTGGGACGACTGCCACCAGGCCTGGAACTCTCAAGTGGTTCCAGGTGTCTGCCATCGTTGCTACCTTTTCGGGATCCATCGAGATCAGGATCGCTGTGTCGCCCAGAGTTTCGAATCGCACCAAGATACTATAATGCATCCCATGGCTCTGAAGATTGCTGTCACTCTTGAAGAAGGGGCAGTTTTGCCAAGTTATGCGACGCAGGGATCCGCGGGAATGGATCTTCGGTCGATTGAGGACGTGGAACTGGCCCCGCTCGAACGGAAGCTAGTCCGGACTGGTATCCGGATGGCGATCCCAGCTGGGTTCGAGGGCCAAGTGAGACCCAGGAGCGGTTTGGCACTTAAGCATGGCCTAACGATGGTCAACACCCCGGGAACCATCGACAGTGATTATCGCGGCGAAATTGGGATAATTTTGATCAACTTGGGTCAAAGTCTCGTCAAATTGACAAGTGGCGAACGTCTAGCTCAGTTAGTCATTTGTCCTGTCCAGCAGGTTGAACTTGAAGCGGTAGCGACCCTGGACGAAACAGATCGAGGAGGAAAAGGATTTGGCAGCACAGGTACGACCTGATCAGATGATGTGTCCGAAGTGCTTCGCGCTTCTCAGGGCTGGCTCGGAATTTTGCGTGGAGTGTGGCGCAGTGATCAAGGAGGGGGCCGAAGGGAGCGACACCGAGGTCTACACGGAGCTCTCGAGGGCTAACCTCCTTCGAATGCGAGGGAACATGAAGGAGGCAATCGAATGTTCTCTGGGAATTTTACGCAGGTTTCCGAATAACGTGACAGCCCACACCCTGCTTGGCGACATTTACTACGAACAGGATGATCTGGAGCAAGCAGCTGAATGGTACGAGATGGCGTTGGACTTGAACCCAGAGGCGGCATCCGAGCGGATGAAACTCGAAAAGGTTAAGGCGAAGCTGAAAGCTCAGGAACAAAGCGAAACGGTTAAACAGTTGGGCATTGAGCCAGCAAAGCAGCCCAATTTGACCGCAATCGTTGCCTCCGCTGTGGTGTTGCTGCTGGGTGTCGGTGGATTGGCTTTTGCAATCGGTCGTAGTTCGGGCACAGGATCTGCAAGAACCGGAGAACCTGTTACGATTGCCGCACGAGGTGAGTCTAGCGATACTGGCAACAGTGAGGGCGCCGCTCCGACCGGTTCGCAACCGGTTGTGAGCGTCGCAGAGGATGAGCCGATCTTAGCGGCTCTTCGGGCAAGGCTCATGGGAACCTCAATCTTGTCTGCTCACTTTAACCCTGCAACAAGGAATGTTTTGGTCACGGTTGTTGGAGAGGATTCTGACTTGCCGGCCGTGGCTGCCTCAGTCGTCTCGGCGGTACTTGACTCACGATCTGAAGTTAAGTCTGTGAACGTTAGGGTTATACAAAACGGGGCCATTTCCTTTGTAGGCCGATCCACTCGGACTGGCTACGAACTGGCTCGTGAGCGAGTGGGAGCCGACGCGCCTGCGGCTGCCTTGGTCTCGCAAGTTTTCGAGGGAGCTTGGCCACCGGGAAGCGCAACAGTGTCTGTCCCTCCATCAACTGGGTCAGCCCAAACCCCCAGTGAATCAACTCCGCCTGAATCGCCTCCTTCGACTGAGGCTTCTGGGACTGCTGAGCCAGGGGCTGCAACCGGGCCTTAGTTTCAGCTCTGATTTGGGTGTGGTGCTCATTGCTAACCAACAAGAAAGTCTGCCACTACCCCTAGCTCTTCTGGTTGCCACTGGACAAGTTGAGTAATAACAGGGTGATATTCAAAAGCTGCCTGTACTAAAAATGCCGTGTGACCGTCTCGCCACTGCGACTGCCCGATCAGAGTCACGTAAGGAGAGCAGATGATCGCATGACCATACTTCTCATAAGCCTCATTGAAGCAAGTGACGTTTAAAAGACCTGTTTCATCTTCAAGGTCAAAGAACATAACTTTTCTCCCAGAAGGCGTTGGTGGGAATCTTAAGCGGATTGGATGCCCGACCACAACTGCCTTTTTCCCATGAGGAAGCTTCTTAGTTTTCTGTGTTGTAAGGCCTCCCCTTGATGAGACCCTTGTGCGCTCGTATGCCATCAAGTGATCCTTAATATCTAAGTCCAGGAGCATTCGTTCTCGAATGCTCTTCTCAGCTTGTGAGAAGTCTTCGAGACTATAGTCAAGTTCCGGTTCTTTGACTGAAAGGTCTAACGCTCCTCCCTTCGAGTCTGCCCATCGATATGCTTCTGGAAGGGCCCACAGCATGGCTCTCCGATTTGTAGAGAGTTCATCACAAGCACCACATAAGATAAGGTTTTGAAGCTCATCTTGGTTAGGTCTTGTTCTCCTGACGAACTCAAAGAATGATCCATAGGGCTGACTTTGGATAATTCTTTCTTGGCACGTCCTGGAAAGTCCCTTGATTTGAGAAAGGCTGACTCGAAAAGCTGAGTTTGGCAAAGTTAATAGGGGATCTGAAGGTAGGGTCACTGATTCAACAACAAAGTTTCGTGTGCTTCTATTCACACAGGGTGGTAAGACTTTTACTCCTCTGTTCCTTGCTTCGTTTGCTAAGGTGCATGGCCCATAGTATCCTGCCGGCTGGGCGTCTAATAAGGAAGCAAAGTACTCTGCTGGATAGTTCTGTTGACAATATATTGACCGAATCGAGATCTCAGCAAAAGCCAACGCATGTCCTTGCGCAAAGCCATAGCCTTTAAATCCCGCAATGAGTTGAAAGACATGTTCTGCTACTTCTGAACTGTAGCCCCTCTTAACGATTCTTTCGACTAATTCTCTTTTTATCGTTTGTCCAAAATCTTCTCTGCGCCTTTTATGAATTGCATCCCGAATGTCTTCTGCTTCCCCCCCTGAGTATCCTGCGAAGGTTTGGAGTAAAAGGTCTACCTGTTCCTGAATGACGATGATGCCATATGTGTTTCCTAAAATAGCTTCTAAATCTGGATGTTCGAAAGCATATAGTTTCGTACCTCTTCGCCGTGCAATGAGTTCATTGATCTTTACAGCGCCTCCTACTCCAGGCCGAATTCCAGCTTGCACGAGGCTAGCATCCGCAAGGTTTTGCGTTTCGATTCTCATATGAGCTTGGCGCATTGCCGGTGACGCAGATTGTGGAATGCCGATTAACTCGCCAGAGCGCATAGCCCGATAGGGTTCTGGATCTTCTGATGAGATAGACTGAACATCGAAATCAGGTTGAGTTTGTCGAATACGTCTTTCTGTACCAGAAAGCACATCTTGTCCTCTCAAGCACAGGATATCAAATTTGTCAAAGTAGTGTTTCGCGCTTCTTTTATCCCATTGAATCATTCTCAAGTGACTTGGGCCTTCTACTCCTTCTTGTTCACTTGCGGACCACATGACAGGAACAATATCGCGGATAGGTTGAGCCGAAATAATCACACCAGAAGAGTGGGTGCCAATAGAGCGAGGGACATCCATCATAGCGGATCCCAGTTCGAAGAGCCACTTGAGTCTTTTGGAGTCAATTGACGTGTTTCTGAGCTCAGGACGCCTTTGGATAGCACTTTCGATTTGGTCAGGTGCTATTCCTCTGTGCATGCGCTTAGCAATGTAGGTAATAACATCAGGATCCAGTCCGAGTACCTTACCAGCTTCGCGCATGATGCCTCTCGTACAGTAAGCGCCAAAAGCGCAGACCATCGCAACATGCTCTGTTCCATACTTTGTGATCAAGTAATTTCGGACATCATCACGTCTTTTTGCTTCAAAGTCGATATCGATGTCAGGACGTTTACTGCCATCAGCAGGAAGAAAACGATCAAAGTGTAGGTTATGGTGATGAGCGTCGATTCTTGAAAAGCCTAACAGATAGGAAATGACTGAATCTACCACTGAGCCTCGACCACTAAGTTGGATATTCACCGATTTAGCCCAACGGCAAAGATCCCACATGATTAGGAAATGGCTTACAAAGTCAAGAGTTAAGATGCGGTTCATTTCTGTTCGAATCCTATTGCGAAGGGATGGAGTCGGTGCACCATAAATATCTCTAGTACAGGTCATTACCAGCTCTTGGAAGAACTGATTTTGATTTGGCAAGAGTTCGGGGAGTGTTGGCCTTTTGGGGAGCACATCTGGTTCAACTTTGTCAGCGACGAGAAGAGTATTCTCAAGAAGATCAGGTCTATCACGGAAAAGTTCTGCCATTTGTTGTGGACTTCGAAGATATCTTTCAGTATTTAAGCTTCGAAGGGGGGGGTGTTGAATCTGGGGCTGAGAGGGATGGCGAAGAGGCTTACGACCAACCACTTCCTCGATCTGACAGAGAGTCTGAATACAGATCACGATATCTTGTGCTGGATAGTCACTTGGCTCTGCATGGGTTATGCAACCCCCGGCTACGGCTTGAACACCACAGGTCTTAGCCAACTCCAGCAAAAGGGGTTCTAGTGATCGTTGCCAAGGAGAATAGGATCGCTCAATCTCAACAAATACATTTGTTTGACCATATAGATGGATCAGACGATGAAGATAGTCTTGTGCATTACCATAGTCTCGCCTCATAAGCGGCCGGTTAATAATTCCATCATCGCCACCAGTCAAGCAGAGCAGGCCTTCGCTAAAGTGTGAAAGACGTTCCCATGTGCAGAGTGGAAAAAGTCGTGGCTCTTGGAGGTGACATTCTGTAAGAAGACGAGATAGATTGACGTAACCCAAGTCGTTCTTAGCAATGAGTACAATGTGGCCTCCTTCGCCCATTTCCATTGTTGCACCAATCAGAGGCTTGATGCCGTAGGATTTTGCTTCTCTGGCTAGTTCAACCGCTCCGGAAAGCGAAAAGCGATCTACGAGAGCGATTGCTGGTAAGCCAAGGGCAGCAGCTCGACGGGGAAGTTCGCGAGCAAAAAGTACACTTCTGCCAAGTGAGTAGCCAGACCAAACGTGTAAAGGAACATAGGGGGTAGCTTGTGATAAAGCAGGGAGAATCATGGGCAATGAGACATCGGCTCCACAGGCAATAGCAACTTTCTCATCCCGTAACTTGCGAGGTCGAAGAACATAGTCTTCCTGGTTGTTGTCTGTATAGTCTTTTTGCTTAATGTGCTGCCTTAAGGGATTTAAAAGTCTATGCTTCTCTCTTTTCACACCTCTGAGGTCTCGATACTGTATGAACTCCTTTTGAGGTTCACCTGCCCACCAGGCCCCAACTTCACGCCAGTGGGCAAGAACCTTATACCCATCCTGTGGCATCTCTCCAAGCCCTTAAAACTTTGACGCGCCGCTCGGTAGGAATTTCATGAGCGAATCTAAGAACTGAGTCGCCATATGTCTCACGCGCTTTGTAATAAGCCGTATTGGCAGCAATCCTCCTCTCACGAGGATCAGCAAGACCCTCCAGAGTACGTTGGAGACGTGTCGCCTGTACAAGATGACAGAGAATTAAGCGCAAAGTAACAATGGGATGAAGTAAGGGCTCCTGTATGAGAAACTGATTGCAAGATGCAAGAAGTCCGCTGGCTGATTGTATTGGTTTTGCAAGTTTGCGCTTCCAGCTCCGCCAATTTCCCCCCTCTTCTTCGCCTAAAAGTACAATCTCCTGGGCATAAACGTCTCTTTCTGTCAGCTCTTTCTGGGCATTCTCGCAAAGTTGTTTCATAGCGAGATCGATTGTAAAACGATTCTGAGTAGCTCCATCAAATGCCAAGGTGTTACTCCATGACGAGGGTGGATAGGTGGGCTTGATGCTGTCCTTCCACTGGTTTCGAATGACCTGGTAGATCAAGAGACCCTTTTTCCCAAACTGTTCCGTTAGTGTTTTTAGTGATACATTTTTGATCAAACCAACTTGTCGATATCCCATGAGCACAAGTCGCTCGCGAATCTCAGGTTCTAAGGGAGTTAAATCATGTGGAGATAGGCCCTCTATGATTCCTTCCTCGTTGAGGATCTCAATTTGTGCTATTCCCAAGGCAAGTGCATCGATTTCAATCTTTCGCGCAGTAGTCTTGGCCAACCACTTACTAGAGGCTAGAGATGCCGACAACTGACATCCCCCATTTGTATTCAAAAGGGATAAGAATCGGTCAGCTAGTTCGGCGGGGTTTACTTGGCCTGTGAGGTTAATCCAGGCCGAGGCAGGGGATTCAGGCTCAATCTGATCAGACACAGTGAGGGCTAGATCGAGCCACTCGTCTCTCGCTTCCTGAAACTCACTTGGATCTAGTTGGTGATAAGTCCCCTCGTCTCGCAGGATCGATTGGGCTTCGCTCAAACTCATTCCTGGCTTTACAGAACGGCTTTCAGCTTCCTGGCTTGTCTCAATTACTTGCCCGTTGGAATGCAAAACTAAGGGCAGACCGGCAAGCTCTGGGTGCCGCCGAAGCAGGACTCTGAGATAGAATCCTATTTGGAGTAAATAAAGGAAAGACTTCATATATGTCTACTAGTATGTATCGCCAGTCTACATGATTGCAAAAAGTTTTCCACAATGGGCCGAATTGAGACAACTTCTGGCGGAAAGAGCAGTTTTTGAGTCTGCGCCCCTATTGCTGGGTTGGGACTTGGTTGCCCCTGGTCTTCGTGCATGGGTAGCCGAAGTCAAGCCTATGGCGGAGCTGATGATCTAGGTAGCCACGCCTACCGGGGCCTAACTCCCCGTGTGAGAGCGATGTTTGGCTTGCCGGGCTACAGTTATGTTTACTTCACATATGGTAACCATTGGATGCTTAACGTAACAGCCAAGCGTTCAGGCGACGCAGGGGCAACTCTCATCCGAGCAGCCAAACCCTTAGAGGGAGTCCCCGTCATGGAAGAAAGGCGTAAGGGCAAAAGTCTTCTCTCTGGACCAGGAAAAATTACCCAAGCCTTTGCGATTGATCAGAGACACTACGGGTTAGATCATCTTTCTCAAAATGGCCAGGCTTGGTTAGAACCTAGTGACAACCATTTTTCGATTCTGGCAGGAGTGCGGATTGGCTTAGCAAAGACTAAGGGAGACAAACTGCCCTGGAGATTCTTAGATGCTGGCGCTGAGCAGTACTGGAGTCGACCCCTCACTCCAGCGACAATCGAAATAGAGGCCGTGCAAATCGAAAGAAAGGCCATGGAATTGAAACCAGAGTAATAAAGAAGGAAGCAAGTAGTATCCAGAAACTTTGTTTAAGTTGAGATGGGATTTCCCTACCCTTTCTTAACTTTGCAGATCCTAAATGAGCGAGGCTAAGGGCTACTGTCATGAGGAGAGTATGTTCGAGAAGAAAGTAACGGTAGAGGGGAACAGATGTCAATAGTTGAGGTGATCGCGCCACTGACTGGGCAACGGAACCAGGTATGAGAAATAGAAAGACTCCAACAATGAGCTGCAGCGAGAAACTATGTGAGTAGATTTTACTCAACAGGATTGACCAAGTCGGAATTGTGGAGGTAGCTTGCCTAAAAGCGAAGACCCCTAAGCTTATGAGTAGACCTACCCCGGTCAGGATCACGACCCATCTAAAAAAACTGTGGACAATTAGTGTTAAGTCATACATTAAGAATCAGTAAGGTTCTCATTCAATTGGCTCAGTTTCCTGCATCTTTAAAGATAGCAGTTCCAGATTATCGATATCAACAAAGAAACGTGGCAAGACGGTATCATTTTCAAAAACCACTCCCGCTTCTTCTAACTTCGACTTTTGTCTTGCAAACTTTGTATTCATCTCCTTTACTGTCGGGAGTGAGCCATCTTGGGCAATAACGCGCCACCAATCTGATTCTTCCGGGAAGGATCTCATGACAGAGCCGACCGCCCGAGGGCTAATCTTTGGTGACATCATTAGTCCTAGATCTTTGTAGGAAATAACCTGACTTCCTGATAGTTGATTTACATAGAAAAGGGCTTCCTTTGTTCGTTTACCCATTGGATTTCCTCTCTTTCTCCTGGCCAGATCAATGATTCTAATTCCAATTTCTCCGGTTGGAATGCAATTAAGGGTACCTGATTGCCCTCTTGAATTTTCCAACCGGAAAGGCCAAGGGCCTCTGCGCCTCCTTCTGTTGCTATTCGCCATACTTCTTCAGTAGTCACAGAGTCAGGCGAGTCGTTGTAAGCCGCTCCTGATGTTAGAAAGAATGCTCTTTCTTGATAGTCTACAGAGTGAGTATCCAAGAGTAACTGGGCCATTTCTTGCCTCAAATCGCCAAAACTGCCGCTTGCAGCAGAATCAGTTCCCAGGGAAAGAGGGACTCCGGCATCGATTAGGTTTCGTACAGGAGGAATAGGACATTCGAGGGAATGATTGGACACAGGGCAGAGGCAAACACTTACGCCACTGTCCGCAATTTTAGATACTAAGAAAGGGTCGATTACACAGCAGTGAACAAGCTGTACACCTCTTCTTAAAAGGCCCAATGAATCTAAGAAGTCGAGGAGCAGTCCTTTCTTCTCAGTCTTGAATCCCAGTGCCTCTTCCCACTGTGCGAAGATGCCCCGACCCTCGTTGAGATAGAGCTCTTCCCAAACTGATTCACCAAAGTGGATTGAGATCAGGTTTTGCGTGGAAGATAGTGAGGATAGGGTTTCTTGGTCAACTAGGTAAAGAGAGTGGGGGTTTAGTGTCACTGGTAAGCCAGACTCTCTCGCTTGAGTTTCTGCTTTTGAGCGGATCAGTTCTAGCTTATCTAAAGGGTTAAGACGTTCGCGGAACGTGATGACTTCCTGAAACACTCTTCCGTCCAATCCCGCTGTCTTCATAGCTTCTGCCGAGCCGGGGCGGTCGCTGTGCTCCCAGACGAATGCAATCCCATTCAACTTTTGCCGCTGCGCAGCTTGAAAGCAGGCAGTTCGAGAATCTTGGGGCGATTCCTGGGCTTTAAGTCGTTGCAATTCCTGTACCCATTTTGCCCAGGTTGCGCCATTGGAAGCGCGACGAGATTTTGATAGGATAGCTTGATCCGTGTCTTTAGGCTTTCCCTCAGGAGAGTCTGGTGAGTGCTCCTTGAGGGAACGCAGAAAATGACTCATAGTGTATCGAAAGTTCCAATACTCCATGTGACTATGACCATTTACAAAGGCTGGACTAATTACGTAAGGCTCCTCTTTTCGTGAAGAAGATCGCAATGAGCAGATGACGCCCTCTTCCACTTCAAGTTCAAGGCCTTCCTCAAGACGGCCATCAATAATAACGGCCCTGGGTCGATAGATCATCCTTTCACCCGAAGGCTGCGAAGTAGTTGATAGAGAGGGAGAGTAATCACCTTGGCGAAGCAACCTTATAAATCAATCGCCCAGGCTTGCATAAGCTGGCCGTAGTTGAGGGATTTGACTCTCATATCCCCGAAGAGAACATTGTAGCGATAGCCGCGTAACTTGCGGAAGGCCTCTGCCATAGGTGTATTCGCCGCCATCGGGCCTCCATCACCATGCCAATGACCTGCGGCATCCATCATGACGTTTATATCAGAAGGGAGTTGAAACTGAGTCTGGGTATAGGCCCTAAAGGCGATTTCAGTGCGAAAGAAGTAGCTGGTTCCGTAAACTTTAGCAACGGAGGGAGAAGTGGGAAAAGTAACCCAGCTTTGGTCATCAAGGGCTTGAGTGCCTGTATCTGCTGGACAGGTGAAGATGTCGAGCGATTTAGCGTAAGGTTGCAAGACTACGTGGAGATCAGGCATGTTCGGAATAAGGGCCTGCCATTGCGGCTCGTGTGCCCAAATTTCCGGTCGAATCTTATCGACGGCATCGATCGCATAGGGAAATCGGTCATCTGCGTCACTCATGTACAGGGTCATTGCCTGGCCAATTTGTCTAAGGTTGCTGATGCAGGTTGACTGTTTGGCCGAAGCCTTTGCGCGGGCGAAGACTGGAAAGAGGATCGCAGCAAGGAGGGCGATGATCGCGATCACAACCAATAGCTCAATCAAGGTGAAAGCACGGCGAAGCAACATAGTCTCTCTTCATGATACGGATGTTTCCGGCACTTGCGTGTCCAGAGTCACGAATTATTCATTGGTGGAACGTAAAGTGGGGTTCGAAACGTTCTTACCTATGGGGATAAAGCACAGGAACCCAACAATTTTAGTGGGTTGCCTGGCACAATCGAATGGAGACTGAAGCTTTTGGTCGGCCCAGCTTTGGCTCCCACGGAGCAAGCCACGCTCTGGCAGTAACCCATGACAGCAAGCAAGAAGAAATCGTTTGGTAGAAGGATCACAGGTGGAATCCTCTACGTAGGGCTATGCTTGTTGGCATTGGTCGCAGGGATCCTAGTGAGTCTTGTGGTTGGTAAGCCTGCGATGGGCGAGACGCTCAAGCAATTCATCTTCAATGTGCAGCCGGAGGATGTCTTTAGGGATGAATTCGGCCCGAAAGATCATCTTATCGTTCTTGTCCTTGGTGTCGACAGCGATATTTCCAATCGCAAGATGGTTGTGAATGATGCCGCCAGGAGCGACATGCTGATGCTCACTCGGCTTGATTTTAAGAACAATGCGATCACCGGGCTTTCGATTCCAAGAGATATTTTGATGTCACTCCGTGGAAGCAGTCGCGAGCATAGGATCAACGCTTTCCATCGAATCGGTGGGAGAGAAATGGCCCAAAGGGCAGTCGAAGAGCTCACTGGCGTTAAGATTGACCGAGTCGTGACCCTCGATTACGCCGGACTCCAGGCCCTCGTCGACTCGGTCGGTGGGATCAGTCTGAACGTTGAAAAGGATATGAAATATGATGATTTTTGGGGTGGACTTCATATAGATCTCAAGGCTGGCGAGCAGCACCTCAATGGCTACGAGGCAATGGGATTCGTGAGATTTCGCCACGACGACGACGACATCGCTCGACAAAAACGTCAGCGCGATTTCATGCTCGCCTATCAACAGCGTTTGGTTCAGCACCCTCAATTTGTCCCTGCGGTCATTGAGTTGGCGGCCAACCAAACCAAGGATGCATTTTCGACAAATGAGTTCGCTGCTCTGCTGAACTTTGCTCTCGCCGCCAGAGGCCAATCAGTTCAGATGGATACCGTGCCGGTCATCTATCCTGGGCAGGGCAAGACTTACCTCCTTATTGACAAAGAAAAACTTCCTGATACCCTGCTAAAGTATGGTTTCGAGCGTGATCTTGAGCTGGTTGACCAGCGAGGAAGGTCGCAACGGACAGGAAGACGATCGTGATATTGACCACAGACCAATATGATCCCGATTCTCCGGAAGGAAGTAGGTCGCTTGGAACGCAATACTTGGGCAAAAAAGACCTGCTTTGGATTGGGGGAATTCTCGCAGTTCTAACCATTTTTCTCATTCCTGTGTATCAACATTTGAAGTCGGACGCAGAGAAGTCTACTTGTCGTAATAATCTGCGCTCTATCGGAGCGGCAATCCAAATATATGCGAGCGGCAATGATGATCGGTTTCCGCCCATTTATGTGCAAGGCGAAAACGAAAGTCCGTATCTGGAAAAGGGTTATCCAATTGTCTGGGCTACAACTGTCGCCCCCTTCTTAAATGTTAAAGCCAGTTTTCGTTGTCCTTCGGCCCAGAATGAAGAGGTGACTTTAGTGACCAATCACCCAGAAAGGGGTGATAAGCCGCTCGAACTAACCTACGGGATGTATGTCGGCTTATCTTCGGCAGCTGTCGGTGATGTGAGTGATCCTGACCAAACGATTTTGGTAACGGAAACGGCGAACGAAGGGGCTGTGAATACGTTCAATCCTAAACCCTTCACGTTACTGGATGGCACGAGGGTGCCATTTAGCGGCTTCATGGTTGGATGGAACAACAGTAATAGTCAGTTCGATGATCAGACGCAGTCTGTGACGCGACTTGCGATTTATGGAACGGGGGACGGTGACTTTGATAACCCAAAGGCTTCGTTTCGCCATGGAGACAGGATTTTTGCGATTCGAGCAGATCTGAGTCTTGCGAGTCTGCAAAATGCGCGGGATCTCGTGGTGAAGCGCAATGCTTTCGAACTTCAAGGTCTTTGGGGAGCGAGAAGTCTTGTTCGACGACGGGATTGATCATTGGGCTGTCTGTGAACCTCTTTGTGTCTTCCTAAAGCCTTATACCGCTCGGCTTTTCGGAAAGCCTTTGCGCGGCTGGTTTCTTTGGAAACTTGGTTTTACTGGCATTGGGGGGCTTGGATGGGAGTGGGTTTTTCGAAACCTTGTTTTCGCAAGAGGGCTGACTTGACCGAATCAAGCTGCCCCGCCTCCCCGAGGCCACGCCCTCCCCTCCGCTTTCGCTTCGGGGCTGCGCCTCGGCGGGGCAGCTTCCCAGGTTAACAGAGAGCGTTAATCCTGAGCAGGGGACTAGAGTTTCACCTGTTCCACCTGTTCCAACAGGGATGGAAGGTTCGCGGCGGAAGGCGGTTTGGAGCCTGGTCAACAGTCCGGGGCTGCGCCTCGGCGGGGCAGCTTCCCAGGTTAAAGGAAAGCGTTAATCCTGAGCAGGGGACTAGAGTTTCACCTGTGCCAACAGGGTTGAAAGGTTCGCGGCGGAAGGCGGGTTGGAGCCTGGTCAACGCTCCGGGGCTGCGCCTGGGCGGGTCAGCTGGGGAGCGAGATCTGGGAGAACAAGGGGTGATCCGGAGCTTGGGGGTTTCGAGAGTCGGTGGTGAGATGGGTTGCGCCTAGCCAATGAGGTCGCTGGGGAGTTTTGCCCCAAGGCCAAGGAGACTTTGTTCATTGTTATGAATCCCCTCCATTGGTAACACGTTTCGAGCTACGCTGGGTCTGCGCAGTTCAGGGGCGGGTGCCCCGATTGCATCGGGGCACGGGCGTGGCTTCGGGCCTGAATGCGCAGACGAAAAATGGTCACCAGTATCGTTTTATTTTCGCGCCGCCAGGGGCAGACCGGACGAGTGCATCGAGCGGAACTGCCCAAGCCGGGAACCGGTCGGGTGTGGCCGTGGGCCGGGCGCCGCGGAGACTTTTGCGTGAGTTCCGAAATCCGTTCTTGCCAGTATTCTTACTGGGGGAAAGGCAGTTCGAAATGCACTGGGACGAGATCGTTTGACACCTCGCTTCTCCGTAAGGAACAGGCAGAGATGGTGTCAAATCGTAACTTCAACCGAGAGTTTAAGTCGTCCCTTTCCCGTGAGATCCTATAGGGCCTGAAGTCGAACAGCCAGGCGGCTCGGATTCATGGTTTGTCTGCTGGGATGTCGGATCTCGCTGATTTATGTTTGAGTCCTCCTTTGGGTTTGTGCTGGCGCTTGATCCATTCATTCCCGTGAACTACCCGCCTAAGCTCAAGGCTTCCGCCGAATCTGTGGGGATACCTTGGTGGCGGCCCCATTGGTTCCAATTCTCACCGATCGTGGCGGGTGTGTTTGGGGTCGCATCAGGCAGTAGGGAAGTCCCGTTTTTAGGCGCATACTTGACCTTGGCACCTGAATCTAGTACTATACAGGGCCTGGATCGTTAGCTCAGTTGGTAGAGCAGCTGACTCTTAATCAGCGGGTCGTAGGTTCGAGCCCTACACGGTCCACCAAGTTTTA
>JALOLT010000146.1 GCA_025455775.1 Fimbriimonadaceae bacterium | reverse complement strand
TGCCTGCGCTGGTAATGGTATAGGTCATGCGCGAGACTTGCCCCTTTGCTCCCAGCCAGGTTGTAGAGTCAACCTCCATCTGGAGAGTCTGATTCATCATCGTGCCGTTCAGCCTCATCTGGAAGACTCGCTTGGAGGTTGTGCCTGGCCTGGTGAGCTTCTCTTCGCGGACGGAGGTGTAGCCGATCTTGTTACCATTCAGATAGACGCCGGTCCAGGCCTCCTCGGCCCAGGCGAGGCACGAAAAAAGAGTGAGGAGGAGGACTGGGAGGATTCTGACAGGGAAAAAAAGGGTATTGGACATGGGGGATCCGAATCTCGCCGCTGGGGAAACAGCAGACCTTTATCTTACCAACGGTTGAGGGAGACTTGGGTTGCGTCTGGCTTGGGGGGACACTGCTTGGTCTGGTTGAGTTTTGGCTCCGCTTGGTGGGCTTGACCTGGCCCCGGGGCGGACCGGACGAGTGTGTGGGATTTGCTCACCTTGTGATGAGCCGGTCGGGTCTGGCCGCGGGCCGGGGCAGGGAAAGCCCCGAAAAATTCGGCTCTCCATCAGGCCCTCATCTGCCAAAGGGCAGGGACCATTTGACCGATCCCCTCGTACCTGAGTAAAACGAATAGTCGATAAGACACTCCATGGCTAAAACTCTCGTCATCGTTGAATCGCCCAACAAGGCTCGCACAATCAGTCGCATTCTGGGTGACCGATATAATGTTCAGGCCTCCTATGGCCACGTCAGGGATCTTCCTGAATCAAGCGTGGACATTCCAGCGGAACTTAAGGGTCAGAAGTGGTCGAAGCTCGGAGTGAACGTAGATGAAGAGTTCCAACCCCTTTACATCGTCCCAGGCTCGAAGCGAAAGCAAGTCAGCTCATTGAAAGCAGCCCTGAAAGAAGCAGACACCCTCCTCCTCGCCACAGACGAAGACCGAGAAGGAGAATCGATTTCATGGCACCTCCTCGAAGTGCTCAAACCTAAAAAGACGACCACCGTCCAGAGAATCGTCTTTCACGAAGTCACCCCCGAAGCTCTGAGTCGAGCCATCCAGAATCCGCGGAATCTCGATGACTCCCTCGTCAAAGCCCAGGAAACGAGGCGCATCCTCGACCGCCTCTATGGCTACACTCTCTCTCCCCTCCTTTGGAAAAAGGTCGGCCCCAAGCTCAGTGCAGGCAGGGTGCAAAGTGTCGCCGTGCGGCTTGTCGTGATGAGAGAGCGAGAGCGACGTGACTTCGTCATCGCCTCCTACGCCAGCGTTTCGGCCAAACTGAAAGCAGCAAAAGGGGATTTCGAAGCCAAGCTGCTCAAAATTCAAGGAAGTAAAGTCGCCGACGGCCAATCCTTCAACTCCAACGGCGAACTCGTCTCCGCAAAAGACACTTGGCTCAAAACTGATCAAGCAGAAGCTCTTGCTCCGCGACTCCAAAAGGCAAGACCCTGGACAGTCACCAAGCTCGAGACAAAACCCTCAAGCCAGTCTGCCCCAGTCCCCTTTATGACCTCTACCCTGCTGCAAGAGGCAAACCGTAAGTTTGGCTTTACTGGGCCGAGAACCATGCAGATCGCCCAGGCTCTTTACGAAGGGATCGACATCGGGAAAGGGGCAGTTGGTCTCATCACTTACATGCGTACCGACTCCCTCTCTTTGGCGGAAAGAGCCCTGACTCAAGCCAGAAAGGTGATCGGCGAAAAGTATGGCACCGACTACGTGCTCCCTAAGCCAAGAACCTTCAAAAGCAAGGTCAAGAACGCCCAGGAAGCCCACGAAGCGATTCGCCCAGTTGACCTTGAAATTGAACCGCAATCCATCCGCCGCTATCTCACCGACGAACAATTCAAACTCTATGACCTGATCTGGAAGAGAACCCTCGCCTGCCAAATGCCAGATGCGAAGCTCGAACGGACCAGAGTTGAAATTGACGTCGAAGAGCAAGGTCAAGTCCATACCTTCCTCTCAACCGGACAAAGAATCATCTTCCCTGGCTTCCTTCGTGTCTATGTCGAAGGAAAAGACGACCCAGAAGCTGAACTGGGAGATCGAGATCGACTCCTGCCAGCCCTGAAGGAAGGCGAAACCGTCGAACCGCTTGGAGTTTCTGCCGAGAGCCACAAGACCAAGCCACCAGCACGCTACACAGAAGCGAGCCTGACCGACAAACTGGAAGAACAAGGAGTCGGACGTCCCTCTACATACTCAACGATAACTGGCACCATCGCCGACAGAGGGTATGTCTTTAAAAGAGCCAAGGAACTTGTTCCCACCTGGACAGCCTTTGCCGTCATCGACCTCCTGGAACAGCACTTTAGCAATCTTGTCGATATCGAGTTTACGGCGAGAATGGAAACGGAACTCGATGATATTGCCAACGGCTCACGACAATCAGTCAAACACCTGCAACGCTTCTATCACGGAACAGACCACGAACCAGGTTTAGTGGTGGAAGTTGAGACAAAAGGGAAAGATATCCCCTACCCAGACCTCAAGATCGGGGAGGATATTTCAGTGAGAATTGGACGTAACGGACCCTTTTTGCAGCGTGGCGAAGGGGGACCAGGCAATACAGCCAGCATTCCCGAGGACCTCCCTCCCGCAGACCTAACCCTCGAAGTGGCAAAAGAGCTACTCGAAAAGAAAGCCCTCGGACCAGAAGCGATCGGAGTTGATCCCAAGTCCGGCCAATGCGTCTTCTTCAAGTCCGGACGCTATGGCGACTATCTTGAGATAAAGCAGACCGAGACGGAAATATCCCAAAACCTTACTCCCCGGCGAGTGACGATCCCGCCCGGAGTTCATGCTCCCTCCCTCACAGAAGAAGAATTAGCCCTCCTCCTCGCCTTTCCTCGCACCATTGGACTTCACCCCGAGACCAATGATCCAGTCGTAGTCGCCGTCGGGCGATATGGAGCCTATCTCACCCACGGAGAAGAAAAAGCGAACGTCGGAGAATGGCGAAAAGGGGCAGAAATGACCCTGGAGGAAGCGATCTCCGTCCTCAAGGAACCAAAACGAGGGGGACGTGGCCCCAGTACCCCAACTGCACCCTTGCGAGAGTTTCCTGCTCACGAAGAAACCGCCGGCCCGATCAAGCTCCTGAGCGGTCGATACGGACCCTACGTCACAGACGGAGAGACCAATGCGAGTCTGCCGAAAGGCAAGGCTCCTGAATCATTGACCATTGAAGAAGCAGTCGCACTCATCAAAAATCGACGTGCCCTTGGGCCCCCCGCCAAAAAAAAGAAGTCGACTCGATCTCAAACAGGCGCTGCCAAGAAAACAACGTCTGGGGCCAAAACATCTAAGACGAAACAATCAACGACCAGAAAGTCTAGTGTTAAAAAATCAAGTCGCAAGACCAAGTCTTAAAGAGTTTAAGCTTTGGTTAAAGTTTCCTCTTGTGAGTTTCTGACGAGATTAGGTCTTGTATTCCGGGATCAGATTCTCGTATCGTATCCACTAGGATCCCCATTGACATGGATAAAGTAGTTCTGGGATGGCGGGAAGAAGTTCACTTCCCAGTTTGGGGGTGCTCAGTCGTCGCCAAGGTTGATACAGGGGCCAGAACCAGTGCAATCCATGTGGAGGATATCGTCGAAATCGGCGAGAATCATCTTTCCTTTGATTTGGTTACCAAGAGAAAGGAACCTGGCAACCGAACCAGAGTTGAAGCAGAATGGGTTCGAAAAGCCCAAGTCCGCAGTAGCTCTGGCAAGATACAAACCAGATATGTAGTGCGAGCCACAGCCATCATTGGAACTCTTGAAAAGGATATTGAATTGAGCCTCGTTTCTCGCCCCAAGATGATTTGTCGGATGCTCTTGGGCCGCCTCGCATTAGAAAAAGACTTTGTGGTTGACGTCAGTCATCGCCACTTGATGAGAAATAAATAGGTAAGGGTATGAAAATCGCCATTCTGTCCACAAACAGAAATTGCTACTCCACTCGGCGGCTTCGCGAAGCAGGACTCGCAAGAGACTGCATGATGAAGGTATTGGATACCAGAAAGTTCACGATAGGACTTGAACAAGAATCTCCAGATCTCTTTTTTCGAGGTAAACGGCTTTCTCACTATGACGCAGTGATCCCCCGAATCGGTGCTTCTCTCACTCCATTTGGAACAAGTGTTGTCCGTCAATTTCAGCAAATGGGAGTATTTTGCGCGAATACTGCCAATGCGATCAGCAATAGCCGCGATAAACTCAGGTGTCTTCAAAATTTAAGCAAGTATGATATCGGAATTGCCCCAACAATTCTCGTTCGTTCAACCAGAGATATCTTGCCAGCTATCGAAAGGGTTGGGGGTGCACCAGTCATCATAAAGCTACTCGAAGGCACCCAAGGCAAAGGTGTTATTCTGGCTGAAACTCAGAAGATTGCTGAAGCCATCATCGAAACACTTCATGGGGCAAACCAGAGTGTCTTAGTCCAGAAGTTCGTCGCAGAAAGCAAAGGAAAAGATATCAGGGCTTTTGTGGTTGGAGATCGAGTCGTGGCTTCGATGAGAAGAGTTGCCCAAGGCACAGAGTTTCGGAGCAATCTCCACCGGGGCGGCGTTGCCGAGGCAGTCACCTTGGATAGCCTCTACGACAAAACAGCGATCGTCGCAGCCCAGATTATGGGCCTGAGAGTCGCCGGAGTTGACATGCTCGAAACCAGCAGTGGCCCCCAGGTGATAGAGGTTAATTCTTCCCCGGGACTCGAAGGGATCGAAACCTGCACGGGACTCGATGTTGCGGGAATGATTATTGATTACGTAAAGGATCAAGTGAACTTTCCTGAACTCGATATCCGAGAACGATTATCTGTTCAAAGAGGTTACGGGGTTGCTGAACTTTATGTCCCTGCCACTGGCGATCTACCAGGTAAAACCATTGGTGAAGCAGGCTTGGAGGACAAGGATATTATGGTCTTGACCCTTGAGCGGGATGGCCTCACCACCTGCAATCCTCGTGCGAAACATGTCCTGGCTCCTGGCGATCGCTTGCTCTGTTTTGGCCGCATGGAAGAGATGAAAGGGCTGGTTACACCGCGGGCCACCAAGCGCAAACGCAAGGTCGTGGACCCGTCCTTAGCTAGGGCTTGATGGGTCGTTTACCGGTCTGCACCTAGACAGATCGTGCGGTTCTTGATACACTAAACCTGCATGACTTTGAGCCATCCAACAAACCCTTTTGCAACAGGACCGGTCTCGGCGAAGATGTTGGCTGAGCTCCGAGAGTATGTC
>JALOLT010000058.1 GCA_025455775.1 Fimbriimonadaceae bacterium | reverse complement strand
ACAATAGAAGAGAACGTGAGATCAGGGGGCTTTGGTCAGACAGTACGTGACCTTTTGGTTGAAGAAGGCTCTGGGGTCAAACACAAACTGGTTGCCCTGCCCGATGAGTTCATCGAACATGGTCCCCAAACCGTGATCCGCTCTGAGAACGGCTTGTCGGCTGGTCATTTGGTGGAGTTGATTTTGGCGTCCGGCCTCGTCCGCAAGAATCCCTGAGAAAAATTGGTGAATACTGGTTAACACCTGTGGCTCGAAAGAGGGTAGAAGGGAGAGAGATGACTGGCCCGACCGGAAGGAGCCCTCATGACCATATGGTGGAAACGGCTCAGCGAATGCTGGAGTTGGTGAAAGATCTCGGAGACTGTGCCGACACCCGGCAGCTTTTTCTCGTGTCGGCGCGCCACTACCGAGTCCTTTTCGGCGAATTCTTGGTGGCAGCCGTCGTTCTCGAAGGTCCTGCAGGCCACTGGCGAGTCCTGCCTCTGGAAAGTCCCTATGCCCCCTCGTGGGGCGGGGTGAGTGGTCGCGATTTCCCTTCCTCGACCGACCTCGATGCTGTTTTTGATCAGTTTGGCAGGGACGTCACCCACCGCGTCACTCACGACCCTCTGCTTGTGCCGCGCTTGATAGATGAGTACGAGTCCTTTGCTGCCAGTGATAACGTTTTAGCAGTGCGTCTCGCTGGACTCACGGGGGCTCCGGCGCGGGCCTTGATGGCGACGCCCTGGCGCAGACCTGCAGGGCACCTCAAGGGTTGGCTGGTGCTGGGCTTTGGCGAGCCCAAAACTTTCCCACAAGAGGTGGTCGAACTCTTCACAAGCGCAGTACAGGTCACAAGCCGCATGGCCTTTTACCCAATCCTCGTTGATCAAATCGCTCGCCAAGAAAGAGTCAATCATTCCATTCGGCGGAACCTCGTCCACGACTTAAAGACTCCCATCACGGTCATTCGGGGCTATAGCGAGACCCTGGAGCTACCGGAGGTGGGGGCGGACGCAGAAATGCGAACCGAGTTCCTAGCTGCCATTGGAGAATCTTGCCACCGCCTGCTCGACGATCTCAAAGATTTACTGGAACCAGTGGGAACCCAGTGGATCCCTCAAAAAGAAGAGTTTGATTTGGCAGCCCTTGTGCAGAAGGCCGTCATGGCAGAGAGACACACGGATCGAGCCAAAAATCACGAATTCATTGTCCGTGGGACGGACGAACCGGTGATCATGCAAGGAGACAGGAGAAAGCTCCGGCGCGTGATCGAGAACCTCCTCAGCAACGCTGTGAAGTATTCGCCAGGGGTAGGCAAAAAGGTCGCAATTGATGTTGCAACAAACGGAACCCAAGCTGCGATCAGCTTCCGAGACCAAGGAATCGGCATGACCCCAGAACAACTCGCGAAGGTGATGTCGGAAGGGGGGCGCGTCGTGGACGTTTCGATGGGAATCGAAGGAAGCGGATTCGGGCTCCAGAGCTGCAAAACAGTTGTATCAGCCCATCAAGGAGAGATTCGGGCCAGTTCTGTGCCGGGGGTTGGTACGACCTTTACCGTGATTTTGTCTCTGACCTAAGCAACTCGTAACGGCCGTCTTTCAGCACTCTGGTGCGGGGGACGACCCTGGTTGACTCGAAGGCCCGATAGATCGGGGCGAGATTTTCCCAGAATGCTATCAGAGGGCGGTTCTCCCTGTTGGTCCGAGAGAGGCGTTGAAGCCCGGCTGGTGTGAGGCGGCTGGGGAAGAAGTGCACAGGAATCTGGCGTTGGCCAGATGCCCTCGCGTCTAAGCACATCAGGTAGAGCTCCTTAATCTTGTCGTCAGTGATTGCGAGACAGCCGATGCTCTTGTTATCCCCGTGAATGAAGATGTCCCCGCCTGGTCGAATGGGGTCACTCAGAATTCTATCGCTCGCATTGGGATAGTTGACCCCGAGAGAGAGGTGGAAGGCGGAGAGAGGATTGAAACGGTCGATGAAGTAGACCCCTTCTGGCACTTGGCGATCCCCCTCTCGTCGCTTTGGGCCAAGAGTTCCGCTCTGGCCAGCTACCGGATAGGTGATGATGGGTCGCAAGGGGCCGCTAGGCTCGTTGGATCCCCATACTTCGAGGATCCGCTCATCTTTGATTGATCTCAGAAAAAGCCTCCGGAAGGGGTAGCGGAGACCGGCATTTCTGGCGATAACCTGCAGGTCGTCGGTCTTTTCTCGCCTGGCCGCTGCGACGCGATCTTGTTGGGGCATCATGGAGGAGAGGGTTAGGGTGAGGGCGACGAGGGTCATCCTGACTGTCATTGTACGGGTTTTTGGCTTTTGGCGGTTTGATTCCGGTTCATCGGCTGCTCTGTTCAGCGCAGCACCTGGATGATATCTTCGCCCTCTCTTCAGAGAGGCAAGCCAGCGCAAGGGCATCAAAAAGGCTGGCCGAACAGGTCTTGGTGACCTAAAGCGACAGTCTCAAGGCCACCCCGGTACAATTCCCAGAGATGAACCTTGTCGCTTTGGCTTTCATCGGGTCGCTCCAACCCCGACCTCTTCCCCCTCGCGAGATTCCGCTTGTGGAGGATGTGGTTCTGAGTCAGACCGATTCGGACGGCAACTCCGGAAGAGACCCATTTCTTGATGTTGGCCCAAACCGAGCCCTCCTCATTCGCTTCCCGGAGCTAGCCTCGATTCCAGCTAAGGGAAAAAAAGTCCAAAGCGCAAAGATCGTCTTCACTCTTGCTGCTCCCGGGGCACCGACTCTCGAGCGTTCCGGTGTTCTGCGACGTTTTTGGGTCGAAGGGGGCGGCAGAGTCGGAGGGAGGCGAGATCCTCAGGGGCCACTCGGCCAAGCCACCTGGGGCTCACCTACCCATGGGGCTGGACGGTGGGATCTCCCGGGGGCTGGTGGAAACGGGGATGTTCAGCCGATCGAGGGGGTGACTGCCAGTGCCACCGATGGAACATTTGAGATTACGGGACTCGGCCCAACCGTCCAGAGATTCGTCGACGACCCAGCGAGCCACTTTGGTTTTCGATTCACCTTTGGGAGAACGGGGCTCTTGCTCAGCAACGAAGCAGGAGAGAACAAACCAAGACTCGAGATTACGTGGGGAGACGAGGATGTTTCTGGCAAACCTGACCTCGCCATTACGTTGCTCGAACCAGCTTCTGCTGGGCCTTTCTCAAACGGCCAAGCAGTGGAATGGTTAGCAACGGTCAGCAACCAGAGTGACTTGGCCTCTCCAGTTGGTCAGGTGGAGTGGCGAGTCGGAACTGGTGCTCCTACCTCAGTGGACCTGCCGAGCATTGCCCCGGGCGGGGTCGTTCAGGTCAAGACCAGTCTCCCGTGGCGACCTTCACCCCTGGGGCCCCGCTATTCCAGCGTGAGCGCGAGGGCCATTATTCCCGGCGAGAGTTTCCCAAGGGACAACTTTTTCGAAGCTCCGATCGGAGGGCTCAGGATCTATCACCCCCTGGCTGGCAAATCCTTGGCGCTTCGGAATGCCCTCGTTCAGCTGAATCAAGACGTTTTTCCCAGGAGCAGAACCAGCCAAGCGATGCAGGGAGTCGTCCACCGGGCCCTCCTGGTATCTGACCCAGCAAAAGCGGACGTCACCTTGCCAGAAGGGAGCGAGCCAAACCTGGAACTGCTCGCCCGCCATGTGGCAGGGCTTGAGCGTCGCTCCACCACTCCTCCCAGCGGATTTCCCGGAGTCTTATGGTGGGGAGGGTCAAAGAGCTGGGGTGCGATTCCCGAAACCAGAGACGATGTGATCTTTTTGCCAGGGTCTGCCCTGCCCCCCTTGGGCTGGACAACCGCGCGGAATCAGGTGGCAGTGGAACAGGGCGGCTTGAGCCTTCTGGAAGTTCTGACTTTGAACTCCAAGGTCGAGTCACCGACCCAGCCCTTTACTCCGCCTTGGCCAAACGTGGTCTTGGTTAGGTTACTCGGGGGTTCGAATGACCCTATCCCGAACGCCAAGATCGAAATCTTCTCGTTTGAGGGAGGGGTCTTGTCGTCATCACCCCTTGTGGAGACAGATAGTGATGATCGTGGGATCGTGCTCTTGACTCTGGGTTCTGTCCCAGCAGCGGCTCGGGATGCCGGGTGGTTCTTGGTTCGGGCGACAGCTGGCCAGGTTGTGGAGCAGCTCTGGCTTTCCCGTTGGCAGATCGAAACAGAGACGGTTCGGAACAGGCTTGTGACGATGGATTGGCGAACTATGCTCCCGACCGTCAACTACGATCGCCAAACCAACTTGGCACTGGATCGAATCGTGAGTGACTCTCAGAATCGTCCTCCGGCTCAGCTCCTTTCCCTCACGGACGAACAGGATGAGACAAGTCTCAGCCTGGCAACTGGCGAGTGGTTTCAGATTGATCTGGGCCGCGACCGGGCTCTGGCCGAAGTTGAGCTAAGCCTCAAGACCGATTCCGGCGGATTTAGGATCCAAGCCTTCCAAACTGGCCAGACCTTCGCGGACAGTTTCGCCTGGGTGGAGGATAGTGCCGTGAGTCAGCAAATTCAAATGAGGGGTTTGGTCGGCCCTGTGAGGAAGCTGAGCTACCGGGCCAGACCAGCCGTAGTGCGATACATTCGGGTGACTGCCACGAGCCCACTTGAAGTGTCGGGCGTGCGCCTCTTTGCGGTGGGAGCTCGGTCTGGGTAGGAAGAAATCTCGCTCCTGGTACTGCTCTTCCCAAACCCCTCGCCCCCGTAAAAATATTGGATAAAAATCAGAAATGAGCCGAACCTGATGGTAGCTCGAGCTTGCTCAGACCCCAGTAGCCAGGCTCGCGCTCAAGCAGGGGAATCTGAATAGCTTCATCTCCCCTCGCAAGAACCGCGAGACACTCGACTGGCATCTGGTTTTGATGCATCACAAAATCATGAAAGTCCTTGAGACTTCTCCCAGCCAAAACCCACTCTTCGGAGAGGTTGTGCATTTGAATCCCTCCCAAGAGGTAGGCAGCCTGGTAAAGAGGAGGCCATTCGCCATTGAAGCTCCGCCGGACTTCTGCTTCCGCCGTAGAGAGCTCATGCCCCACCTCGGTCACGAGCATCTCGACACAGTCCTGCGCAGAGATCTCTCCCAGGTGATAGCGCAAAGAAAAAAGAACCCTCACAGCGCGATGGAGCCGCCAGAACATCATGCCGATCACGTCAGTCGCGTCTCGATAAAAACCCTGTTCGAAGAGCAACATCTCCCAATGGAGAGTCCAGCCCTCCGTCCAGAAAGGGGTCTCAAAAACCCTTCGGTGGGTCTTGTGTCGCTGGTTCATAAAAGCCTGCATCGCATGGCCAGGAATGAGTTCATGTTGGACCACCGCTCGGCTAAAGGCGAGGTTGTTTGACCGACGAGACATTTCTGCCTCGCGTGGAGTCATTCGCCAGGTCGGGGAGCTGACGTACAGAGTAGGCCCTCCGAGATAAAAAGGACTTACCTTTTGCTGTTCCTCGTCGAGCATTGTTACGGTCCAAGTCTCTTCTGCGAGGGGTGGGATTGTGATGAGGTCGCGATCCTTCAACCACTGAATCGCTTCTCTGGCCATTTTGCAGCTCACCCTGGCTTGGTGGCCGATCTGAGCCGTTCTCTCCTTTGTGGCCTCAAGAGCCTCGTGGCGAGTCCCAAACCCGAGCGCAGCACAGGCCTGATCGATCATCCCTTCGCACCAAGTCTTTTCGCGGAGCGCTGTTTCAAGGAGACGAGTCAAAGGCGTCGAGATCTCTTCGCGCTTTAGGTCTTGGATTAAGCGTTGCTCCCCAACAGGGGGAATCAACGTGAGCGGATCGAGGCCTTGGCTCTCGAGGCTCTTGAACTTCTCAAGCTTCTTCTGGAGTTCAACTTGCACCTGGCCAGCGACTGTCGCACAGTGAAAGTGAAACTCCGGATCAGATCCGTCGTGAAACTTCACCCAACTCTCGAATTCGTCCAAGAGGGACTTCAAGGTGTTGGCAGCGAGGGCAAGCCAGCTCTTGTCGGTTGGTTCAGGGTGGGATTCAAAACTATCGAGGGCTGCCTGCAGATGATTGGCCCAGTCTCGCGGTGATCCCTTGGGGAGGCGCCGATCCATCGAAACCAGATAGGTAAGAGGAAGGTAGCCGGGAATCCAGTCGATTCTTTCCGGTTCTTCTGAGACAAGGTTGGCCAAGTCTCTTCGCCGCGCCTGAATCACCCTCGAAAAGAGCCTTTGGTCGAGGCGATCCTCCAGACTGGCGGTGGGTGTGTTGGCGCATCTCGTTTCCCATTCATCGAGCCAGTCGATCCGGAACGAGTTGGCATCGATGGAAAAGGCCAGAGGGAAGCGACGGGCGAGATCTTTCTCATCAGCGGCAAACTCATGCAGAAGGTCTGGCCAACTCATGATCTCGAAGGTACCCCTTTGGGCATCAAAGTTTAGGCGCGGATTTGGTTGGATTGTAGGATTCGGGAGCTTTCCATGAAGGCGCGGCCACAGTGGTAGCATGCTTTCCACATGTTCGCTTTGATCCCCTCATCAAGCAACTGGCCGTCGTCGGAGATGTAGCCGAAGAGTCCGTGGTGCTCGTTATCGAGTTGATGTTTTTTGATCCATTCCCATTGCCGGATCATCGCCATGGCATAGCGGTCGGTTTCCGCTCCAAAGTAGGAATCTAGTGTGACGAGGGCCAGCAGGTTTTCAACTTGGGCCCACCAGATTCTGGTGCGGTCGCTGGAGGCATCACCGAAGGGGCCAGAGTTCCAGATTGCCCCTGTCCCAGGCTCCCAGCCTCGGAGCAAAGTGTTCTCAACCAGTCGTCTTGCCTTGTAAAGTAAGTCGTCCGACGGGCCATCTCCCAGAGCTTTTTTGGCGTTTATGATCAGGTGGGCTGCCTCGACGTCGTGCCCAAAAGAGGTAGCTCCCAGAACGGGCCGCCAGTCGTGCCAAAGGTATACATGGAGCGATCCCTCCGGCGTGAAGTATTTATTGAGCAGGATCTCGACCATTTCGTTCAGCCTCATTCCCACTTGAGCATCCCCTGTGGCAAGGAAGTACTCGGTAAAGGCCTCCAGAATGTGCAGGTGGGAGTTCTGAGCTCTTTGGCCGTAAGGGGTGCCGAGCGAATCGCGGTATGGCCACATTTCGTCGGGTGGCTGGGTGATCGGGTTGCCGACTTCGGTGGTGCATTCAAAGTACCCGGAGCGTTCCTTGTCTCGCGCGCAGTTTTCGAACCAGTTCCACACGGATCTGGCAGTCTCCAGTGCCGCTTTGTCGCTGCAGTGTCGCGCGACGGCAGAACAGGCGTAGAGGGCAAAAGCGTTGCTGTAAACGTGTCGTTCGGTTGCGTGGTTTCCGCAGGGGTTGTCGCGCTCATCCACTCGCCAAAGAAATGCGCCAAGGTCATGATCCAAGAGGGCGTGGGTCATGTACCCGAGGCCGTGGAGAGCAATGTCCTTGAATCTCTCGTATCGATCGGGATAGAAGGAGGCAAGGCTCGCAGCAATCCAGGTGACGCGACTCTGATAGACGGTCGTCCTCTCGTCTCCCTCCATTCTGCTCCAATCACGGCTGAAATTTTGGTGGAATCCGCGAGGGTCAATGGCGCGCGGGAACCAGCAATCGATGATGTCTCGCCAGAGCGAGTTCTCGATTTCTGCCCCATATCTTGCGCGTTCTGCAACCTGCACTCTGATCTTCGTTGGAGCTTGCTTCCGCACGACTGCGGGAAAGTGTCCAACATTTCCTCTCCTTTACTGTACCGTACAGGGAACGCGTATCTTTAATCGAAATCTTAGAAGTTCCTATCGGACTATAGGGTCGAAAAGATGAACTCCGTCGCGGAGTGGAATCGTCTGCCAGGGAGAAGCACAGTGCTTGGAAAAGCTGGCTGATTGGGGGAGTCGGGAAAGTGTTGAGTTTCCAGACAAACACTCGAATGTTTTGCGTAGGCAACACCAGATTTGCCAATTAAGCTCCCATCCAGAAAGTTACTTGTATAAAGTTGGATGCCTGGTTCATTGGTGGCCACATGCATAACTCTTCCGGATTTCTTATCCCATAGTCGAGCTACTCTCTTCACCTTAGTGACTGGTGATTCACTGAGAACAAAGTTGTGATCATAGCCGCCTGCTTGCTGATATTGGGGGTGGCTACTGTCAAGGCCCTGACCTAGTGCTGCAGGTTTGCGGAAATCAAATGGTGTGGCATCAACTGGCAAGAGGTTACCGGTTGGGATAAAACCTGGCCCCATCTCCGTAATCTTGCCGCTTTTGATCTGCAAAATATGGTCAAGCACGCTTCCAGCCGCTTCCCCTCTTAAGTTAAAGTAAGAGTGGTTTGTGATATTAATTACTGTCGGTTGATCACAAACTGCTTGGCTGATGATTGTGAGTCGATTGTCTGGCCTCAGTAGGAAGGTGACTGCAATTCGAAGTCTGCCAGGAAATCCCTGATCTCCATCATTGCTTGTGAGAGTCAGGCGGAGACCAGAAATATTGTTTTGAACAAAACCGTGGCTCTGCCAAACTCGTTTGTCGAAACCGAGGTTTCCACCATGCAAAGTGCAAGAACGATCCCCAAGTTTTTCGTTAATGGTTGTCTGGTAGATCTTGCCATTGAGTGTAAACTTTCCCTCGGCAATCCGGTTAGCGTAACGACCAATTGTCGCTCCAAAGAAGCTGCGACCCGTTTGATATTCGGCAAGAGTGTTATGGCCGAGTACGATATCGGCAAAGTCACCTACCCGGTCTGGCACGAGAAGACTCACGATTGTCCCTCCGAAATTACTGATCGTCGCTACCAGCCCGTGGGCACTTTCGAGACGATATAGAAAGACTTCCTGTCCTTCGTGGGTGCCCCACTCACTCCGACTCACCCTAGCTTTGCCCTTCGTGACCACTTCTCGCATCGACATGATTCTATCAGGCAAGGGGAGGGAAAGTCTGAATTATTCTGAGCGGACGAAAAGACGGAGACCTTCAGCCCAATGGCTGGTTTCTCCATTCCAGATGAGATCGTAGGGCACTGGCGACTCGATTGTCAAGGTCGGTTTTTGCCACGTGACTTTGAGCAAGCCTTGGCGAAGCGGAACCACTGCCTCGAACCATTCCCTCTTGCCAGGTCGAGGTTCGATTCGAGCCCTTTTGAAGCCAGGCTCAGCTGGTGTGATTCCTGCCACCTGTTCGAAGTAGCCCAAAGCGATGTGACTTGACCAGCCGTGACACTCACTGCGGCTTGGATCCTCAGATTCTGGGAACGTCGTGCAGCCGAGATCCAGCAGGTCTCGCCACCGCGAGAGGTGATCGGCGAAGTCTCGATCATTAGCCACCCGATGCTTAAGGTAACTATGGTAGAGACTCGAATGGGGAAGACCTGGCGGGAGATCGCCTGGCCATGGCCCTGGAGCAATGCCGAGCTCGCGGTGAAGGCAGTGCCAGAGAATTTCCGCATGCTCGGTCGGCTCTGGATCCGGATCCAGTTGGTGGGTCACCATCCAGGGGCCAGGTTTTTGGAAGGACGCAAGAACCTCGGTCGGCAGAGGTGTGCCCTTGAGTTTTGCGAGCACAACCTCTGCCCAAGCCAGGAGAAGCAGGTGTTGCACACTTCGTGCTCTGCCTTTTGGTTCGCCCCATGGCCACTTCGGAACCCAGTCGCCAAACGTCCAGTGGCCTCTTTCCGGATTCGGGATCAGGTCATTCTTCCAGGTCGCGATAATTGAATCAGAGAGTTCGAGGTGCTCTCGCCTCACCACAAAATCCGAACTCATGGTTTGGTCGTGGAGCATCAGGATCCACCACAAGGAGAAGGTCGAAATGACCTGGACTTCCCGCGATGGGAAGCGAGACTGGGTCAGTCCATTAGCGAGTCGCGACCAGAGGTACATCTCAACCGCAAGATGGGGGAGGCGATGATCCCTCGTGAGGTAGTTCACGAGGTTTGATTCGACTCTGGTGTCAGCCACGTACATGAGCTGCTCGTAGTAGGGACAATCCAAGAAAGTCTCCCCCATACAGCGATGAAGAGTGCGGATGGCAGTATCCCAAAGAAGTTGAGTATCTGGTTGGTCATCCCTGTAGCTGGCCTCGACTTTGAGAGGGTAGTTTGCTTCTCGCAAGATGAGCCCTTCCAGGGTGGCTTGCTTTGTGGCTGTGATCTGGATATAGCGAATCGTTCTCATCCACAGTGGCTCGAAGGTATAGGTGCCAGGTTGCATGATGACCTGGTCTCCGAACCCGAGGACTTCTTTCCCCACTGTTTCTCGCCGGTTGCCTTTCACCCCGTCCTTCGAGAGCGTCTCGCAATAAAGGATATTTATCGTATTATCATTCTCTTTAGAAGAGAATGTGAATTGGGGATAACAGACGGCAAGGGTTTCGACATCCAGCAGAAGTGGTTTTCCTGGCTCGAGCGAAAGGGGGCCTGTGAGAGGGATTCTGGTTTCGGTTCCTGGGGAGACCGAGCAGACGAGGTTCGGAGAAGCCGAGTAGACCATTTCTGGGAGCGTGGTTGGAATCAGCCACCAAGGGGAATCTTCTTCGGTCGAGCCTGGCTCTTTACCGAATCCTAGATGGATTGGTTCTTGCCAAGCGAGATCCGTTCGGTCGCCAATTTTCTCCCACTGATTATCTTCGACCCCATTAACCTTGTCCCCTGGCCCGACAACAATATATGTCCACTTAAGGTTTCCCGAGTTCGGGACAAAGTCGTAGAAGGGAAGGGAGGCTACCTGCCAACCTTCTGGGGTGGAGAGTGAGTCTCCGTCAAGGATGAAGGCAGTGCGGTACGAAATTTGGGCCATGGGGGCAGCTTCGCCGTAGGCCCAAACGAGAGCATGGATGATGTTTTCTCCGACCTTCAGGAAGGGGGCGATATTCAACTCATGATAGTGCCAGTGTTGGCGGTCTCCTCGATGGGGACCAAGGGAGACGAGTATTCCATTCACGTAGAGTCTAAATCGCTCATCAGCTGAAACCTTGACAATCAGTTCCTTGGGAGTTTCGGTGAGGGTGAGCCTTCGGCGAAAGCAGAAAGCTCCAAATCGTTCTGACGGGCTCGCGGTTGGCGAGATCCATCTGGCTTGCCACCATCCGGGTCTTTGCATAGTTATCCGCTCCAACGGAAAGCGTAGGTCAGACTGTTTTCTTTGTCATCGAGCAGGTTATGGTAGATCGTTTGACAGTCGTCGGGATTCGCGATTCCCGTGAGGATCCCCTCGAAGGAGACTTTCCCCTTAGCCAAGAGGTTCAGCACATCCTTGACATCTCGGTTTTGGCGATCTCGGGGGAACAGGATCGTGAGTTGGCGGAGAAAGGCTTCCTGGTAATTGAGGCAGAGGTCGGAAGGGTAGCTCCCTGTCACGACCACTTTAGGGCCTACATAGGGTTCGTCATCCCAAGGAATCGTCCGAAGGGTGTCCATCATTTGGCCAAAGAGGCCTGGCACCCCTGTGACATCAAAAACGACATCGCCACCCATGGGGAAGACTTCCTTGACACCTGTGGCAAGGGGTTGCGTCGCGATTTTGGCCTTGACGGCTTGGTTTGCGATTTCAACTCTGGTGGGCGAGAGGTCAAGGGCCAAGACTTCTGTGCCTGCCTGAGCTGCGAATCGAGCGACAAATTGGCCGATGATGCCGAGGCCTACCACGACGATCCTCTGCCCTCGCTCTAGGTTCGCGGCTTTCACAGCATGGTAGCTGATGGCCGCAAGGCCGGCGAGAACAGCGTCCTCATCTCTTACTCCATCCGGAACCACTTGGAGGTCCTGCGGCAGGCGCAGAGCCTGTGAACAATGTCCTCCCCACATAAGGTTCAGATCGGCCCGACCATTGCCTCTCAAGACGACTCTTGTACCGGGCATGAAGGGGCTGTCAGCCGGGGCCTCCAGTACTTCCCCCATCATTGCGTAACCGGGAACGTAGGGGTAAGCGAGGGAGTCTGGCTGTTTTCCAGCGAAACACCGAAGCTCAGTGCCTGGGCTAATGGCAGTGAGCTTCGCTTTTACCAGAACTTCCTCTGGGGCTCGGGCTGGGAGGTTCAAGGTAGTGCGTTGAACCTTAAAGTCGTCAGTGAAGGTAAGGCAAGAGGCTGACATGGCTCATTTTGGTGAGAATCAGGGGTTTTTTCCTGCATCGAACGGAGAAGTCCGGCGTAAACGAATAGAAAGGCGCAATGATCCGCAAGGGTTGGTCTAAGGACGCTTTAAGGTGGATTTGCTGGAACCGGGTATCCTCCCTGTTCTGAGTTGTTCCCGACTCAGTGTGGGCAATTTCCCTGAGTAAGAGACTATGGCTTGGCTTGAAAAAGAAGACCCAGGGAGGGGATATGGCGTGGATTCAGACCCCAAGCTTCCGGCTTCCGTCGAGGGTTATGAGCCGAAGCCGAAACGTCACCCGACGGTTCAAAAATGCCTTGATTATGCCAATCCTAAGTATCACTGGAGCCAGATCAAACACGACCTGGACTCGATGAAGCAGGCGATGGCAAATCGCCACGCTGTTTTGGAAGGGGAGCACACAGTGCCTCTGGATCGAGTCTTCCGGGGGAAGCTATTTGGGGCGTTCTTTCTGAGTGGCCCTAGCAACATTTTGGGGGTGGTTCTCGGCTATGGACTCCAAAGGTTCTTCCACAACCAGTGGGTTGGCCTTTTTGGAACCATCCTTGTTTGTTTCCTGATTACAGCGATTGCCTATCAGATTGTGTGGTTCCTCGACAATCGACGCTTGTATCGGAAGGTGTCTGACAATCCCTTGATTGCTTTTCGAGAAATGCAGCGCGATTTGGCCCCTGTGCATCGCACAGCTCTTAACTTTGCCCTGGGGTTCGGTCTGATTACGATCCCCATCAATGCTCTGATCGTCGGGATCATGACTCTGGTAAACGACGATTTCGCAAAGATCGTGCCGGTTGGGGGGATTATGATGATCGTGGAGGCCCTCTTCGTTTCAGGGGCCTTTGTTCGCGTGATGGGCGACTTCTATGAGAAGTACAGTGTAAAGCTTGCTGAAAAGTACCAGGACACGTTTGCTATGAAAGGCTGATGGCAGTTTTTTTGGTTTTGCGCCCGGGCCCGCAGCCAAACCCGCCCGGAAAATCACTTGGGCAGTTCCGTTCCAAACACTCTTCCGGGCCCGCCCCCCTGGCGCAAAACCAAGCCCAACCTGAATCAGAACCTAGTTGCCAGTCACAGTGCTGAGGGGAGCGGACGGCGTGATCTGCTCTACTTTCTCACCAGGCTCAGGGTTCAGAGGCACAGAGGCCACCGGACGCTGCAAGAAGGCCCCTGATTCGATCATCTTGCTCAGGGTCACAGTCTGCTTGCCCTGCGACAGAATTGGCGCGAACAGAATTGGCATCACACCAACCGCACAGATCACCAGGGCAAACCTCAAGCCTGCATTCATCGGAGCACTCTGCACTCTGAGGGCCCCTTCTTCATCCACAAAGACAGCTCGCACGATCTGCAGGTAATAGTAAGCGCTCACGAAAGAGTTGATCGCAAGAGCGATCGCCAAGAGTGGCAAACCGGCCCCCATTGCATCTTGGAAGATTTGGAACTTACCCAAAAAGCCAGCGGTGGGAGGAACGCCCACCAAGCTAACCATAAAGAGAACCAAGCACCCAGCAGCAAGGGGAGCCCTGTTCCAAAGACCATAGAGATCTTGGTACCTGGTGCCTTCCGACTTGTTGACCGCTGTGAGGGAGAGGACGGCAAAAGAGCCGATCGTCATGAAGGTGTAGATCGCGAGATACGTGATAACCGTGCCAAGACTGCCTTTGGCTGGGTCTTGCAGGTAAGCGAGCAGAGCCACCATGACATAGCCAGCATGGGCGATCGAAGAGTAACCGAGGGCTCGCTTGACATCTTTCTGCACGAGAGCTGCGAGGTTGCCGACCGTCATGGTCAAGATGGTGATTACGATCAGGGCTGGCATCCAAAACTCTTGAACGGGGAGCGACGCTTCCAGAACTCTCGCAAAAGCACCGAAAGCTGCCACCTTGCTGACGGCAGACATGAAGGCGGTCACGTTTGTCGGAGCGCCTTGGTACACGTCCGGAGTCCATTGGTGGAAAGGAACCAGTGCGGTTTTGAAGCCAAAGCCAACCAACAAGAGGGTGATCGCAAAGAGCACAGTCAGGTCATTGATCCCAGGGGCGCGGGCCAAGGTTTCCATGAAGACGGCCAGGGAAGTGGAGCCAGTGATGCCGTAGACAAATGCGATGCCATAGAGGAGGAAGGCAGAGGCAAAAGCGCCGAGCAGGAAGTACTTGAGGGCAGCTTCTTCGGATCGTTGCTCATCGCGGGCAAGGCCAGCGAGGCAGTAGAGCGCAATGGAGAGAACTTCGAGTCCAACGAAGATCATGAGCAGGTTGTCGCTGCTCACCATCAGCATCGCGCCTGAAGTGGCCCACAAAGCCATCGGATAGAATTCGCCGTGGGCGATTCGCCTCTGCTTCATATAGGGCTCGCTAAAGATCAAGCTCAGGAAGGCACCAGCGACAATGATCAGCTGTAAAAGCACCCCAAACTGGTCTCGAAGAACCATCCCGGCGAAGGTGGTGGTGGTCGTCACCCCGAGCTGGGGAATCAACAGGGCAAAAGCTCCCGCCAATCCTGCGAGAGAGACCAAGACGATCGCGTTGTTGTTCTGCTTGGGTCGGAACATCTCGATGAGAAGTCCGATTACTCCTGTGATGACAACCACGATGAAGGGCATCACCAGAGACCAATCAATGGATGGAATGGTATAGAGTTCGCTTTGCATCGTCTATCTGGCCTCCTGGGCAAGGGGGATTTGGGTCATAGCAGATTCGGAATGAATGAGAAAGGCGTGACTATCGGGATGCTGGCTCGCAAGGGCTCCCTGCCTCATTTCTGCGATTTGGGATGGGGTGATTCCGCTTCCAGAATCCCATGCGAAGAAGTGAGCCGGCAGGTCACTGACAAAATCGAGATAAGGCTCGTCGTCTCCGACGATCCAAAGAACGGTGAGAGGCATCTCCTGGAACTCAGTGAGGATCTCTCGATCCAGTTCCAAGTAGTGCCCCCCATACTGCATGGGGCTCATCGCGCTGGGGGTGGCTCGCTCCAAAACATAAATGAAACCGTCTGCCCCTTGTTCAAAGGCACTTTGGATGTCTTGTTTTGTTTTTTCCAGGGCTTGTTGCAGGATGGCATCTCCCTCGTCTGGGGAGTTATGAAGAAGATCGAGCAAGTCTGGTCTTTCGGTCAGAGTTCTGGCGCTCATGCTGGGGATGAGGGCAAGGCGGAGAGCTTCTCCAGCATCCGGCAAGCCTTGACCCAGGGTGAAGGCAAGAGCGTCAGCTTGTGGGTGAGGATCGCCAGGAATCGCCTGAATGACTGGCTTTCTGTCTGGAGTCCTTCCTCTAGCTGCTTGAATTAATCTCTCCCGAGGCGTCACCTGGCCTCCTTTGTTTGACTAGAGTTCTCTTGAACCAGCAGAGAGCTTCGCTGACGTTTGCCGTAGAGCTGACCTGGCCGGACGACTTCCAACTCTTGATAGAGGTCGATCTGATCTGCAGAGCGGCTGACAACGACAAGGTCGCCTTTATCGTTGATTTCCAGATTTCGGTCTTGCCAGGTCGGGCGGAAGTTGGGAGGATTGAGGGCCATCTGCCGTGCTCCTTCAACTGAGATCTCCATCGGCTTTAGGAAGGTATTTGGATAGAGCCCGCCCCAGAACATGAAGACGACGAAGACACCGACCAAGGCGATTTCCCAGGGCTTTAGATCCTTAATTCTCTCAAGCTGAGGGTTGGTGATTGGGCCATAAAAGACCTTCTGGAACATCCACAGGAGGTAAACGGCTGCCAAGATGACGCCAATGCCGGCAATCACTGGCATGAGAGGGGTAAGGCCAAAGAATCCAGCTTGGGCAGATTGGAAGGCACCAGCCATCGCCAAGAATTCGCCGACAAAGCCGTTGAGCCCAGGCAGTCCGACCGAGCTGAGCATGGCGAGTAAAAAGAGTGCGGCAAAGATTGGCATCTTCGCCTTGAGGCCTCCCATATCGGCGAACATTCTGGTGTGAATCCGTTCGTAGAGCAATCCGATGAGCAAGAAGAGAGCACCGGTTGAGATGCCGTGGTTGAGAGCTTGGTAGGCACCTCCCATCATTCCCATATGGTTGAAGCTGAAGATTCCGTAGATGACGAATCCCATGTGGGCGACGGAAGAATAGGCGACGAGCTTCTTGACATCCGGTTGCACCGCTGCGACAATTGCACCGTAGATGATGCCAATCGTCGCCAGCCACATCAGGATCGGCGTGGCTAGTTGGGCAGCCTCCGGGAAGAAGGGGAGGGAGAATCTCAGGAATCCATAGGTTCCCATCTTGAGCAGGACGCCTGCCAAGATGATCGATCCAGCCGTCGGCGCCTCTGTGTGAGCATCAGGGAGCCAGGTGTGGAAGGGGAACATGGGGCACTTCACCATAAAGGCGACAGTGAAGCTCCAGAAGATGAGATTTTGGAGTTGGGAGGCACCTGCCCAGAGCTTTCCAGAGGCGACGGCAGCCTGTATCTGCACCATGTCAAAGGTGAAGACGCCAGTGACTTGGGCATGTTGATTCGCGATGACGATCATCCCGAGAAGCATGAAGATTGAGGCGGCGAAGGTGTAGATGAAGAACTTGGCCGACGCGTAGTTTCGGTTTGATCCTCCCCAAATCCAGATCATCAAGGCCATCGGGACGAGCGAAACCTCGAAGAACGTGTAAAAGAGCACCATGTCGAGAGCCGTAAAGACTCCGAGCATGGCAGTCTCGAGGAGCAGAACCAAGATGAAGTAAGTCTTGACCCTCTTTTTGATATAAGTGCTGAAGACCAGGCTGAGGAGGGTGAGGAGGGTGGTGAGGACGATGAGCCAGATGCTGATTCCATCGATCCCGACCTTGTAAGTGATTCCCAATGATGGCAGCCAGGGCACGCTCTCAACCAACTGCATGTGGTAGGTGCCAGGTCGGAATTGCTGAAGAATGGCGAGGGAGACAAGAAGGGTGACAACCGAGATCGCGATGGCCAGCCCCTTGATCATCTTGTCGTAGACCTCAGGCACAAACATCAGGAGCAATGCCCCGATGACTGGGATGGCGAGGAGGCCAGAAATGATGCCAAAACCGGTCGATTCCATCTTAGAAACCTCCTCCTGAGCGGAAGAACATAAAGAGCATAAAGATTATCAAGCCAAGCACGCCAATTTGCATAAGGAATGCGTAGGAGCGAACGTAGCCTGTTTGGAACTTCCCAGCAAGGCCTCCGAGTCCACTGCTGAGTTTGGCGAAGAGGTTAACGATTCCGTCGATGACCCACACGTCAAACTTCCAACTGGCATTCCCAAGTCCAGCTCCGATTCCCAATGAGCCATTGGTGAGGGCATTGTCGATTCCCCACTGGCGACCAGCGACTTTCCGGACTGGGTTCCACTTGTTCAGATCCATGCCGTCGTTTTCTGGAAGTCCCGTTCGATACTTCCAGTAGCCATACGAGATCCCCCCAGCTGTCACGAGGGCCGAGATCACGATGAGGACGATGTGGGGGACGGAATGGGAGTGACTGTGGAGGGCATTTTCCGGGAAAAGCCAGTACTCAAACTTCATCACCTTCAGCATCAGGTAGCCGCCAAAGACTGAGGCGATGGCGAGAACCACAAGTGGCAGCCACATGGTCCAGGGCACTTCGTGAGGTTTATGGCTCGGCTCAAGGTCGTGATGGTGTTCGACTGGCTCTGCGGCTGAAACGTCCTTCATTTCCTCGGCGGTGTAGAAGAAGCTGTGCTCGTCCGGCCCGTGATCATGAGAGTGGTCGTAAGAATGGTCGTGGCTGTGATCATGGGAGTGGTCGTGGCTGTGATGTCCATGCCCTGCCGCCAAGAGCTTCCAACGTTCTGGGCCACTGAAGAAGGTCATCATGGTCATGCGGGTCATGTAAGCCGCTGTGAGCAGGGCAACAAAGAACCCGAGCCAACCAGCGATTTGCCCAATCGGGATCCCAGCGAGATTCACGGTACTGTTCACGGCTGCGCCAAGAACTTCTTCTTTTGACCAGAAACCGGAGAGAAGGGGGACGCCTGCGATTGCCATCCAGCCAACGAGCATCGTCCAGGCGGTGATCTTAATCCACTTGAACAGGTTGCCATAGTTCCTCATGTCCTGGTTGTGAGCCATCGCGTGGATGACAGCTCCTGCTCCAAGGAAGAGGAGAGCCTTGAAGAAGGCGTGAGTGACGACGTGGAACAGGCCTGCCCAATAAGCTCCAACTCCGCAGGCGATGAACATGTATCCAAGCTGGGAGACGGTGGAGAAAGCCAGAACCTTTTTGATGTCGGTTTGACCGAAGGCAATTGTGGCACCCAGCAAGGCAGTGATGATCCCAATGAGAGTGACCACCCCCATCGCGATGGGGGCCAGATTAAAGAGGTCTGCCATCCGGTTCAGCAGAAAGACGCCGGAGGTCACCATCGTCGCAGCGTGAATGAGGGCTGAGACAGGGGTGGGGCCAGCCATTGCGTCCGGTAACCAGATATAGAGAGGAAACTGGGCTGACTTGCCCATCGCCCCAACAAAAAGCAGGAGGGCAGCAGCTGTCA
>JALOLT010000057.1 GCA_025455775.1 Fimbriimonadaceae bacterium | reverse complement strand
AACAGGACATGTTTCGATCCAAACTGGCAGTGGAGGACTTGGGAAGAGCTATCCGATAAAGCAATGGGATGTTGTTGCGCAAACTCTCAGGTCAGAGGGCTATCGGGTTGTTTACATCGGCGGCCCAAGTGATCCTCAACCATGTGGTGAGTTAGACAACTTCGTGGGAAAGCTCTCCCTGCGTGAATCGATGGGAGTGATTGCTTCGTCAGCCCTCCACCTCGCTGGCGATACTGGTACTGGCCACATCGCCGCTGCCTATGGCACTCCGGGCGTCAGTATCTTTGGGCCAATGCCGAGTTCGGTCTACCGGCCATTTTCGCCTAAGACCGTAGTTCTGGAGCGGGGAGGCAGGCCAGAAAACATCACGACAGATGAAGTGATTGAGGCAGCACTGAACCAGCTTCGGAGGTTCTCTTGAGGGTTTTCATCGCAAGGCTTAGCGCTCTAGGAGATGTTGCTTGCTGTCTGCCAGTTGCCACGGCGATAAAGAAAGAGACTCCAACCGCTGAGGTCGTCTGGGCAGTAGATAAAAGATTCAAAGGTCTCGTAGAAAGTTGCCCAGATGTTAACCAGGTGGTGGAATGGCCAAAGAGCCTGAGAAATGCAAGAGAACTTGCCATGAGCCTGGGCGAATTTGATGCTGCATTAGATCTCCAAGGGCTTTTTAAGTCAGGCTTTGCCGTCGCAAACGTCAAAGCAAAAGAGAAGTTGGGCTACCACTGGCAAAGAGAGGGTTCGTGGCTCATGAGCCGCCCGGTGGCACCGGATAAAACGTCAATCCACGTCGTGGACCAGTATGTCGATGTTGCTCGTGCCCTCGGAATCCCCGCCGACCGAGCTACCTGGAATCTAAAGGCAGATCCAGTGGCGCAAAGTAAGATAAAAAACTTGATTGACCCAGCGCACCCAGTAGTGATCGTTAATGGTGGCGCTGGCTGGTCAACCAAAAGGTGGGATCCCCGCCACTTCGCCTTAGTGAGTGATTCCCTGCAAGAACGAGGAGCCAAGACATACTTTATCGGGACGGAAGCGGATCGAAAGAATTTTGAGGCAATTCGCCTCCAGTGCCGACTCGCACCGATCGACCTTCTTGGCAAGACATCAGTTAAGGAACTCGTGGCTCTGATCAGCCAAGCAGACCTCCACATTGGCGGCGACACTGGCAGCACCCACATCGCGGCTGCCTGGGGAATTCCCTGCATAGGCATATACACTCTTACTCGGCCGGAAAGGAGCTGCCCCTATGGTCAGTTTGCCGCGAGCCTCTCCACCGACCCTCACCAAGTCCGAGAGATGGCTTTCCAATTGCTCAACGAGAAAAACTCATGAACCAACTGTCTGAAGTATTGGCTGCCCGTCAAGGCAAAAAACTTGTCTTTACCAATGGAGTTTTTGATATTCTCCATTCTGGCCATGTCAGATACCTGGCCGAGGCGCGCGCGCTCGGAGACTTGCTCGTGGTCGGGCTCAATAGCGATGCGAGTGTCAAAATGCTTGAAAAAGGGCCGGAGAGACCCATCAACCCGCTGGAAGATCGCGCCACTGTCCTGAAGGCACTCGAGTCAGTAGACTTCGTGATTGCCTTCGACGAAAAAACCCCGAACGACTTGATCACTCTTCTTAAGCCTGATATCCACGTCAAGGGCGGAGACTACCGAGTCGAAGACCTGCCGGAAGCCGAGATTGTACGGGGATATGGGGGCGACGTGAGGGTGCTCTCCCTTGTCCCAGGGCGCAGCACAACCTCGATCCTGAAACGCGCCACCTTATCTAATCGCGAGGCGGAGCCTGTGGATCTGGAAAAGCTGCTGCAAGAGTCGGGAGCCATCTTGGAGGGACACTTTATCCTAACCTCTGGCCGTCACAGCTCGATCTACTTCGAGAAGTTTCGGGCCTTAGAGCGTCCCGACGTTCTTAGCGCTCTTTGTCAGGAAATTGCGCGGAAATTTTCTGGTTTTGGAATAGATGTTGTAGCTGGTCCGACAACCGGGGGCATCATCATTGCTTTCGAAGTTGCTCGCCTGATGGGCCTGCCAGCTCTCTATGTTGAGAGTGAGCAGGGAGTGAAAACCCTTCGGCGAGGGGCGCAGGTTGCTCCCGGCTCGCGGATCTTGGTCGTGGACGATGTTTTGACCACTGGCCTTTCTGTACGTGAGACGATGGATTGTTTGACGGAAAGAGGCGGTGAGGTTGTGGCGGTCGGTGTCCTTATTGATCGCAGTGGCGGCACGGTCGATTTCGGAGTTCCTCTTTCTTCTTCCTATCAGGTAGCCGCTGAGAGTTTTAGCCCAGAAGAGGTGCCAGAGTGGCTCGAAAAGATCCCTATTCGAAAACCAGGAACGAGGGCATAAGATTTTCTCCTCCCCCACCGAGATACACCTTAGTGTGCAGGCATCTTGGTGGAACTGCTGTATGATGAATGGAGAAGGATCTTCACGACCCGTTCGATCCTTATAGCGAATAGTCACGAACCTATTTCCTTTACCATTCATCCGAATCATCCGCAAAGAGTCTTGGATCGGATCGGCGAAGAACTGTTGCTCGAGTTGAAGGTTGGCGAGGAGATTTGGGATGATTACCTGATGGTTCACTTCACTCAGAAGGGGCAAGACTCGGAAAAACTCCTCAGCGCTGGACCCAAATGACTCGACAATCTTCGACTTTGTATCTGAGATTCTTTGCTCGGCAAGACTGTGATTGATTCTGATTGAATACAGTAGTTTGTATGGCGACACCTTCTTCCTTCTGGCACGACGACTGGGACTTGGCTAAAGAGCGTTGGGTCGCTTGGTGGGAGCAGCGAGGCCCAGCCCTGAGGGTTGTGGCACCGAAGGACGAACCGTGGGAATCTATCCCTGCCCCGATTGTCCCTGCGACCTTACATGAAAGATGGACGAATCCCGAATATCGAGCCCATCAATCTCTCTATGAACTCGCCAACACCTACTACGGCGGAATCGCCTTTCCAATGATGAATGTGCAGCTTGGGGCAGGGAGTCTTGGTGTCTTACTAGGTTCTAAGCCGGAGTATGCCGAGAACACTGTCTGGTTTCACCCCTGTCTCGATGACCTAGAGAATGATCCCCCTCTATCACTCAACTGGGAAAGCCAGGATGCCCAAGATCATCTTGCTATCATCAAAGAGGCGAGGAAGGTTTCTGAAGGCAAAGCCCTCGTCTGCATCCCGGACTTGATCGAGAACATCGACACCCTTATCCAGTTACATGGTGTTGAGAACACTCTCTATGCCCTCGTCGACAGCCCAGGGCTCGTACAGAGAAGAATCCAAGAGATCAATGATGCCTTCTTAAAGGCTTTTGATGTCTTCTATGATCTCACAAAGACGGAAGATGGAGGATCTTGCTTCACCTACTTTGAAATCTGGGGTCCCGGAAAGACTGTGAAGGTTCAGTGCGACGCTGCCGCGATGCTTTCGCCGACAAACTTCCGTGAATTCGTCGCAGACCCTATGCGGGAGCAATGTCGGTCCATGGACTACCCGATGTTTCACCTGGACGGAACCCAAGCTCTCCCCTGTCTGGAGCCACTTTTGGAGATCGAAGAGATCAAGGCGATCGAGTGGACTCCTCAATCTGGAATTGAGCAAGGCGGGAATCCTCGTTGGTTCGACCTTTACCGCCAGATCAAAGCGGCTGGAAAATCAATCCACTGCGTCGGAGTCTCTCCTGACGAGGTTCTTCCCTTGCTGGACGCAGTCGGTCCCGAAGGGGTCTACATCATGACAGTGGCAGAGACAGAAACTGAGGCGCGAGCTTTGTCAAGAGCGGTGTACGGCTAAATCTCCCCGACCTACGGCAAGCAAGTTTCGTCCGGGAGCGGCAGACGAAACTTGCCCAGGCAATTCCCCCGCCAACTGGTTACGGCATTCTCGGCCATGGTTACGAGATTCTCATTTCGGGGGTTGTTCCAAGCGGCTCGAACTTATTACCATAAAGCCAGTTGAATAACCGGTTGTTCAACGAGGAATCTGCGGAAATGCCAGTGACGCTCAGCGAGATTGCCAAGAAGGCAGGGGTCAGTAAGATAACCGTCTCGACTGTTCTGAATAAAAGCAAGACAGGAACGAGGGTCTCGACGCAAACGAGAGATCGAATCGAGGCTGTCGCACGCGAACTCGGCTACGTTCCTAATGCTCTTGCCCAAAGCCTCACCAGACGCACGACTCAGACCATCGGATTCCTTTCGCAAAGGTTTAGGCTGGAGGGTACGAACGAAACTTTTGCTTCTGAGGGGTTACAGGGAGCCATAGATGCCGCCGATGAAGCTGGCTTTCACGTGATCGCATTTTCTCAAAAGATCCTCCACAGTAAAGCTGACTGGAATAGCCTTGCCGAAGGCCGTTGCGATGGTCTAGTGCTCTTTAATACGCCACAAAATACTGAACTCCTCTCTTGGTTACATGCTAGAAACGTCAGGGTTGTCCTTGTTGGCCAGGCGAGCCCCGACCCAGTTTTCCCTCGGGTCATGGTCGACAACCGAGCAGCGATTTCTGAGCTCTTTTCACATATGAGGGATCGAGGCAAGAAGAAGATCGCATACTTGCCAAACGATCCTCAGTTTCTCGATTCGCAAGAGCGGGAGTTGGCGTACCTTGAAGTGAGCACAGCGGCAGGACAGAAACCGTTGGTCATCGGCAAGGGTGACTACCGGAATGATTTAGCCGAAGTACAGCACCTCCTAGCAGGGGCAAGTGGAGAACGACCTGACAGTCTGATTTGTGCCAGCGACGCGAGTGCTCTGGCCTGCCTGCAAATTGCCGCCTCTCTGGGCTTGGAGGTGCCTTTCGACTTGGCAATTTCGGGAGTAAACAACATCTCACTGAGTGCGAGTTCGACACCGCCTCTCACCACCCAAGCGATTTCCTTTTATGATCTGGCCTTACGCGCCACCCAACTCTTAATAGCCCACTGCAATGGCGAGCCAGTCCCTTCGGAGACACGCCTCAGCCCATCCCTTATCGTTCGTAGCTCGACTTAAACCGTGTTGCGGTCTAAGTCCAACCACTTTTAGAGAACCCCCGATGATGTCAAGCCTTCTCACAAGATACGCAAGCCTCGCCCTCGCCGCCTTGGCTTTTGCCACTTCGATCCACGCCGAAGACCTCACCAGCTCCTACGTTTGGAAGCCAGTTCGCATTGGCGCAGGGGGATGGATGAGGGGAATGGTGATTGATCCGGAAAACCCTCAGAACCGCCTTGCTCGATCCGATACCCACGGAGCCTTCAAGTGGAATCAGGCCACGGGCGAGTGGGAGCAACTGATCACATCCAGCTCAATGCCTCATCCGTTCACGCTTCACCCGGCGATCACCCAGGCAGCTAGTGTCGCGATGGCAAAGACCAATCCCCAACGGATTCTTGTGGCCCTCAGCATCGCCCATTCGCCAGATGTCAATGATACACCTCAGATCTATGGATTACGAATCTTCAGAAGTCTGGATGGTGGGGCGACCTTTGCCGAGAGTGATTTCAAAGCACCATTCGGGGGCTTCTCTCCGGAATGGGCCAGAGAGGGCATGGATAACTCTGGCGAGACGCTAGTGATTGACCCACTCAATGAACACATTGCCTTCTTTTGCAGCAGAGCGACTGGCCTATGGCGCAGCGAGGATGGCGGGATGACCTGGGTAAACGTTCGTCCCGGTTCTGTCACAGGGGGTGACGCCCCGGGATTCCTGCGATTCGATCCGTCCGGAGGATCAACCATGCGCAACGGGAAGACTGTTTCAAAAGACATGTTTCTGAGTGGCTTTGGCAAGGGCCTCTTTAAAAGCGAGGACGCGGGAGCAACCTGGCAGTCTGTGAGTGCCGGACAACCATTCGACACATCTGAACGAGCCATTGGCCCGGTCGAAGTTGCAACGGATGGCACAGTCTACGTTGCCGCCCGAAACGATACGAAAGTCTGGCGCAGATCAAAGGCTGGCACCTGGACGATGGCTGAACTCGGCAACGACTGGCGAAAGACGGTTGAGATTGCCGAAGACCCGAACAACCCGAATCGCATCTTTGTAAGCAGCGGTCTTGGCCCTCTTCATCGGGTCATTTTCAACCCCTTAGGAATTGCAACCGTTACACCCCTTTCGACCCCCAAGATCCCTTTCTCAGACATTCCCTATCTTGCGCCAAATCCACTTCGTCCCCTGGATCGCGGCCTTTCTGTGGCCGGGTTTGCCATGGATCGAACAGGACGCCTTTGGATGAGCTGTGGGAACGAGGGGTTCATCACAACTCTCCCAAACGACCTCACCGACACTGCCGAGAATCCTCCTCTTTGGACAGTGATGGCAAGGGGGATCGCACAGCAAGTTGGGGGCGGAGTCATTATCCCGCCTGGCCACAAGCCCCTGATGGCGGCTTGGGAACACACCACATTCCAGATCACAGATCCGGATCGATTTGATGGAAATACGATCTTCAACCTGAATGTGTACTCACCTAGTATCCCAAGCGATCCAGGCAGTTTCGTGAGCGGACTCTCGTCTGCCACGTCAGCTTCCTATTGCCCCACATGGCCTTCCTATGTGGTTCACAACTCGGCAGATATGCATGCCCTCGACCCCCACGAAAACTACCGCAAGTGGGCAGGCTTTTCGCGGGATGGCGGGAAATCCTGGCAGCTCTTTGAGTCAATTCGGAACGGAACCCATCCCCAGGTATTGTTTGGTGGCCAGATCGCGGTCAGTGCTCTCAATCGAAGGGTCAATACGACACAACACAACATTGTCTGGATTCCTCCCTATGGCACGGTGCCTTTCTTTAGTCGGGACGGAGGCAAGACTTGGCGTCAAACCGCGTCGTTTGATAATCTGAAGCAAACTGACGGAGAGCCATTCGTCAAGTTCAAAACCCGCCACGATAAGTGGGTGCAGGATGCGAGTGGAAACTGGGTTGAGGAAACTTTCCCCACCCGCCAACCAGGCACCAGTGCCTTTATCCGAAGAGGCGGACAGTGGGAGAAGTTCATGCCCCAACGGACTCTCGTTGCGGATCAAGTTCGTCCGGGAGTCTTCTACTATCTGCCACCCCACTGGGTGGATGGCTCGCGGCTTTTCCGTTCGGTGGACGGTGGTCAGACCTGGCAAGAAATTCCGGGAATCGTCAACCAACTTCCGAGTCCGATGTGGGGTGGCCAGTGGGTTGCCAGCCCCCGTGCTCAAGGCGAAATCTGGGTGGTAGATGGGGCAGGAGGTGCCTTTACCCAAGGCACAAGTGGGATCCCTGCCTCGGAGATGCACGCTGTCTATCACACAACCGATGGAGGAAGAACCTGGACCAAGAAAGGCGGCTGGGATCATGCAGCTTGCATCGCCCTCGGCCGAGCTGCCCCTGGACGCCGCAACCCTGCGATCTACGTCTATGGCCGAAGCACTGGTGACACCTGGGGGATCTACCGCTCGATTGATGATGCCGCCACTTGGTCAAAAATCGGCCACTATCCCTTTGGATCGCTCGACATGCCGAACCAAATTGCAGCCAGTTGGGATACTTTCGGCCTCGTTTACCTCTCCTTTAGTGGCACTAGCTTCGGCTATGGTAAACCAATCCCGTAGATGACTGCTGAGACTCTCGTTTCCATCAAGGGCTTGAATCGACAAGCCGCCAGGATTGCCTGCATGGCTTTGCCACAGAAAACGACCCTTTGAATTGGCCGGCTTTGCGCAGTTACGAAGCGTTTCAGCAGGCACTTCGGTAAGGTGCTATCAACGACTAGCTGAAGTCGGGCTGTCTCATCATTGAGACGGCCCTGGCTTGTCCCGGGAGTCGTAGGAACAGCTCTCCGACACGAGTCAAGTGTGTCTACAAGGACGGTAGATCTCCGATTCTGCCTGCCCGGCGAAGTGGCTAGACCGCCGAGATGAGGCTTGAGATTACGCACAAGATCGGGGAGATGGGCCAGGAGCTCGAGGGATTGGCCGGTGACCTTGCGCTCAAGGGCAAGAAGTTAATCTTGGCGCCTCATCTGGCAATTGAAACGTACGTGATTTCCCTTTCGCTGGAAGACGAGCAACGAGCTGCTTACGACTAGAGAACCCAGCCTCATCTCTCTTAGAGAAGAGGCTGGGTTTTCGTATACTTTGTTTGAACGAGCGTTGTTTTTTTCGGGGGGGGCTGTATACTTCGGGGTCATGAGAGCAAATGTACTCCTCACCAGCCTCTTTGCACTGACCAGCTTGAGCTTTGCAGATGATCCGATTCCCATCGATCCTCCAAATCTTGAACCGACCGGCTGGGTTAAGATCAGTGGGCTTAACGAGCCGTTCACACAAGACATCGAGCTCCGGAGGTGGAGTAACTCTGGCCCATCTGCTGTCTTTTACACTGTAACAGACTTGGTTTTCTATGATTGGTACAAGGTGTATGGCTACAGTGGATCCCTAACGCCTCCGTGGAGCCCTTGGGTTTCAATCCTTTCGAACCCTGCAAACGATGTCTGGGTAGTCAATCTGCCAACCAGGACGGTGGAGGTCAGGGCGAATACGATTCGGCAGATCTTCATTACGCAGGAGATTCGGGCTGGGACTGAGACGTGGGGTAAGCGAGGAATCCTGCCAATTTCCCGTGACCTTGACTCAGCGGTTTGGACTGGGGCAATTGTCGAGCTGGAGTATCCTCTCCCATGACCCACCTGAAAACTTGCCTGACACTCTTGACGTTACTTGGAATCGTGGCCGGCGCAGTTTCCCAACCGGTTCGAGGTGCCGCTGTCTTAACGAACTTGGGTAAGGAAGAAGCCCTCAAGAAGAGCATCGAAAGCTTGTGGAGCAAGGCAAGTCCCAGCCTGGATCAGATCCGCCAAGCACTGCCAGAGTCGGAGTACTGGCTCCTATATCGAGAGCGGGAAGGTATCGCTCTGATTATCGACCGCAAGATCGATCAACTTCAGGAGGCGAACCGAATGGAGAAGCTTCTCGGAGCCTTTTCTGGCTCATCGCTTCTTGGAGGAAAACTTGAACTTGACTCACTTGAACCAGGGGTTCGAGAGGTGATTCTGTCGGTTTGGAAGCCACATGAGTTGAACGTGGCAGCTGGTAGTGGTGGCAGGTTCATGCTTCTGCCCACCCTGGTTGTAACACTCGAGGACAGCATGAATTCCGATGAAACCTTTGCTTTAATCAGTGGTAAGAATGAAAACTGGCAAAGGTGGCTTCTTGAATCACCGCCATCTGTCAGTAAAATGGCTGATCCAGCGCCGGCTGGTCGAGACCTTGTCAGGGAACCTTCTTCCGGTGCCTCGATCGTAATCTTTGGGATCGCCTCAGGGACCCGTCAGCTCTCGATGTACTCGAAGATTCTCACGGAAGAACTCGCTCGCCAGAGTGCCGAGTTCGAGTCTCGCCTGTTGGATTTACAATCTGAGCTATTGGCACGGTTACTCAAAGAGATGGGTCGTGGAGACCTCATGAACTTGAAACTTGGCGGATTTTCGCCTGATGACCTCACGGCCGCAGAACTCGCTCAATTGGCGAGATTACTCCCGAGAAGGTCAGACGGTCCTTCAAACGAAGACATGCTTCGACAGACTCGTAGGATTTCAGTCTCGTTCTCATTTAGCCTGGCTTCAACCAAAGATGAAGATTCGAAAACCATCTTTGTGCGTGGGTTTCGTTTCCCTTGAATCGCATTTAGGGGTATTCGAGCCTCGGCAGCTGAAGTTGCCGAGGCTCGATTGTTTCGCGGTCAGGTGGGGAGGATTGCACGGCGCGGGGGCTGCCCGGAGACCAGGCTCAAAATGAGACCTCCCAAGGTTTACCCTGGGCGTGTTGTGGCAGCGCTCCCGGCGGCGCGGAGTAAAAAGCAGAACCGCACAGTCCAAAAATCCGCCCTCGTTTCCTCAAAAAAACCAGGACACCCAGTCGAGCAAGGCTAGAAGATGCGTTCCATCGTCAAGCCTTCGCTCGTCAACCGCAGGGGATTCCCACTGTCGTCCATCAGAATCCGAAAAGGCCCCATCACCACCAGATGAGCGTTAAATCTCCGACCTGCAAGGCTGACCTGTCTGCGGCCGTGATAAACGCAATGAGTCTTCTCCCAAGTTTGCTTGCTCAGGTCGAACCTAAAGTAAGTTGTCTCCCCACCAGGGGCAACAGTGTCGCGAATAAACCAGAATTCTGGAGTCGCGTTAATGCGAGAACGGATCTCCCGCGGGATCTCCTGCTCTGTCTCAAGAGTTTTGCCGCCTGCCTCTGCCGTAATCTTCACTACCTCGCGCTGGAATTCGACGAAGACCGACTGCTTAGCCTTTCCCCCGTCCAACATCGTGGTCTGACTTTTGCGCAGAGGGCGCCCGCTCCTCTCGTAAGTCGATTCCTGCACGACCGTTACCTTGCGCCCCGAAACATCCGTCAGATCCATGGTCATTTGGACAAGCTTTTGGCCATTATCTTGCAAGACATTTGTCAGCCGCGCCGTCCCCATCAGGTTCTGATTAACCACGTTCAGGCGAATCTCTGTACCCCCTCTGGTGGGGCTAGGCTGGGCTTGCCCCAGGAAACCGAGGGCAACGAGCGGAACCAAAGTCAAGGTGTTCATGGCTTTTCAAGAAGGCACTGAGCGGCGCGCACCCCACAGTCATAGGCAAGCTCGAGCCGTCCTCCCACCAAGCCGTCTCCAGCGACCAGGCACGTTGCGCCAGGGCGGTTGACGGAGTCGAAGCTGATCGTGAGTTCTGGCTGACTAAAGCGCCACCTCATCACACCAAAAACCTCCGGCGACGAGAACCTACCCCCTAAAAGACGTTGGACATCAATTAAAGTCTCATCCAGGATTCGTTGCTCCTCAAATTCATAGGCAAGAGAGCTGTAGCGGGCCGACATCTGGGCGACGATCGCCGAGCATCCTTCCGGCGCGCGGCTCCCTGGAACCTTCACCGACTCGATCGAAAGCCACGTCAGGGGAACGGCTTGATCAACGTCGATCACCGCGTGCCACGGCTGATCAAGCGGTTCGCGGAAGCCGAGCATGATGCTCAGGCACTTTCGGTAGCTCGAATTTCCAAAATTTCGCTCCTCTTGTGTCCCCTTCAAGAGCTCATGCGCCTGAGGCAAAGGGCAGGTCAAGATAAGTCGGTCAAAGAACTCGCCCTGAATCGCATATCCACCGTCAGCGGCAAACTCGATCCGCTCCACCCACGTTTCGAGCCGAGTTTCGACTCCTTGGCCAAGCAGCTTTCCCAAGGTATTGATCCCGTAACGATAGTTGAAACGAGGGGTCTTGTTCTTGTGGTCGTCACCCTTCGAAACGCGATAATCCTTGTGGACATAGATGGGGCGCTCAATTGGGATCAGATCGCTCGTGTCTAGTTCAGTGAGCATGACGCGTTCAAGCGTCTTGCCGCGCGGGGCAATGGAAGTCGCCCCCTGGTCGAAAACATAGTCACCCAGGCGGCGAGTGGTGGCCCTACCGCCAAAGCCGCGGCTCTTTTCGAACACGACGACTTCGACCCCGGCCTGAACGAGTGTTCTCGCTGCACCAAGACCAGCGATCCCAGCCCCGATAATGGCGACTTTCATGCGAGAGCAGGCTGCCTCAGGTGCTCGAGCACCGCGATTGCCGCCTGTTGACCACTCTTGATCGCACCATCGCTTCCGAGGTACGTGGTGTACTCACCAGCCAAGAATAGACCCTCCGTTGCCGTTTTTATGGGCGCCATCTGCGAGGCAAAACCAACTGGCTGAGGCATCTGAGCCTGAGGGATTCGATCCACCCGCAAGGGTCTCCAAGCAGAAACCTTTGCCTTCGGCAGCCACGTACTCATTTCGTAGCGAACCGACTTGGCGAGATAAAGATCCTCCTCTTCGTGATTTCCCAGAAGGGTGACGGAGACCAGGTGCTCCGGCAAGGGAGCCAAGTCGCGACTCACGCCACTCACGCACATCACGTGATTGATCTGGCCGAGTCCAGGTCCGTTAAGAATCAGCAAATTGTCAGCCGTGGGTTTTGTAGGGGCAGCGTAGTGAATCGTCGTACAAGCCTTGTATCCCGAGATCGTGGGAACACCGGTCAGTTGCGTTGCGGTCGCGCCATCCGTCGCGATGATGACCGATTCCGCCAGGATTTCTTCACCCGAGGAGAGCTTAATCCCGGTCACTTTGTTGCCAGATTTCAGAAGACTTGCGACCGTGACACCAGTGCGCACTCGTTCCACAGGGATGTCAGAAGCGATTTGTCGGGGAATTTCTCCGATGCCCTTTGCCGGGATGACAGTTCGACCTTCCTCCATCATCTTCCAATAGAAGGCGAAGGGGCGACAGGATTCCTGCAGGCCCCGATCCAGGAAGATCCCCCCAAAGAAAGGCCGCACGAATCGTTCAATAAACTCCCGGCTCAGCTTTTGACCCAGCAGAAACTCCTCCACCGGCTGATCCTCCATTTGCCAAATATCGGAAATCGACATCTCGCGAACAGTAGCGTTCCAGGTGTTGAGACGCATCAAATCTGTCACGCTCCAAAATCGTTCAAAGACTGTGCTGAGGATGTCCCCTTTGTGGAGTGCCCTCATGCGCTTGCCATCCCAAACCTTTGCTCCCGGCTCAAACTCTCGCAGGTCTAGGGCACGTAGATTCAGCTCAAGCATCGCGTGGGGATAGCTTTCATAAAAGACGTGAAAGCCTCGATCCAGCAAAAAGCCTTCGACTTCGTCGGTTTGCATTCTGCCCCCCAGTTGATGATCCTTCTCGACCAGCAAAACTTCAAGACCAGCTTGGTGCAAACGGCGAGCTGCCACCAAACCGGCAAGACCCCCACCCACTATGACGACGTCATGACTCATACAGACTTTGGTTGTACCTAAAAGGTGAAGGGCTGAGTCAGGCATTCACCTGTCCCAGCCCGGAAAGACTTAGTTGATCCCGAAGTTACTCGGTTTCTGTTTGGGTTGCAGCTGCATCAAGTGCAGCAAAGGCAGCATCGTCATCAAAATCAGCCATACCCCGAAGCTGCTTGGTAGCAGCGAGAACGGTTCCTGGTGAGCAGAGGAACGAAACCCCTTCACCCAAGTCCAGATCGCTGACCAGAACCTTATCGTTTTGGCGAAGACGGCTGACATCCACCGTAATTGCCTCTGGCAAATTGCTGACTTGTGCCTGCACTTCGACTGTATTCATTGGCGTCATGAGGGTCGCGGCTCGCTTTGCCACGCTGGGCGGCTCACCGATGATCTTCACCGGAACCGGAACCTTAATGACGTCAGTCAGAAGGATTTCCTGCAGGGAGACGTGGACGACCCTTCTGGTGCTGGGATCGCGCTGAACATCCTTGACCACGACTTTGAGCTTTTCATCACCCTTGGTCAGGTCGAACATCGCGAGACCGGTTTGGCCAATCATGGCTTCCTTGAGGGATTCGTTCGGGGCCTCAACGAGTTCGGTTTCGTTGGACTTGCGGATCAAAGCAATTGGGAGAATCCCTTGTTTTCGCTTGCGTTCAACGGCAAGGCTCGAGGATTTCTCGCGGGTGGTGACGGTCAACGTAGCCATGGTCTTTCCAAAAATCTCCAAATGAAGAGGTGAGCGCAGGGCAACCCCTTCTAAGTCGGCCTCTAAAAGTACCCTAATCGCCTGGTAGCCCCTCAGGACCCAACCTTATCCGAGGCGGAAACCCTCCCAAAAGGCATTCCTGGCTCGTTGGGCGAGGGCGACACAATCCCGGCCAGCCACATTGATATGGCCGACCTTTCTGCCTACCTTTGCTTCCGATTTTCCGTACCAGTGGACTTGGCAGTGGGGAACAGAATCGACCGCCGCTCTGATCCCCTGCTCGAACGACCCAGGCTCTCCGATCCCCAAGAGGTTCGCCATGCAGCATTCTTGGCCGACGATTCTGGAAAGGGGCAGACCCAAAGTGAGACGAACGTGTTGCTCGAATTGACTCACCCCTCCCCAGTCCAGAGAGAAGTGGCCAGAATTGTGGGGCCGCGGAGCGATTTCATTGACGATAATCTCGCCGGTGGCTGTTTCAAAAAGCTCGACCCCGAAAAGGCCAAACCCTTGCACTGCCTCAACCGCCCTCAGAGCAACTTCGCTGGCATCAATTCCGCTGGGAAACACAAGGTCACAAACATGGTTCGTCTGGACAGTCTCCATGGTCGGAAAGCACCAGGTTTCAGTGCGACTGCGACAGACCATCACGGCTAGTTCCCGCTGAAAGGGAACGAACCCCTCCGCCAACCAGGGGGCTGATTCCCAGGTTTCGCGGAGAGCGTCTGAGCCGGCTTGGGTCTTGACCGTTCGAGTCCCTTTGCCGTCGTAGCCGCCAAAGCGGGCTTTCAAAACGTGGGGGAAGCCAAGCATTTCTGATCCAAGGTGGGCTTCCACTGCGCGAGGACTCGGCACACCTGCCCTCTCATAGCACTCCCTCTGCACGAGCTTGTCCTGGATCATTCCCAGAGTTGGTGCCCCAGGAGTAAGGCAGGATTCATCCCTCCCAGCCTCCTTCATCGCGCTGGTGATGATTTCCGAAGGGATAAACTCGTTCTCCAGGGTGATAAATTCGCATTGCCTGAAGATTTCTGCCACTTTATCAGAGTCAGTGAGATCTCCCGGAACAGAATTCGCAATTTGGGAGGCGGGAGAATCGGCGGCAGGGTCTAAGCTGAGACACCTCAATCCCATCCTCTGGGCCGACATGATCGACATCCTTGCGAGCTGGCCCCCACCCAAAAACCCAAGGTGATAACGAAAGCTCACGAGATGGACACCACTTGTTCCGGACGGAATGGCAACTTTGTTGCATGCTCCAGACATTGATCCAAGATGACCCCGATTAACTCTGGCCAGGCAACTTCTTCACCAGCCTTTTCTGCCTGCTGCTCGACAAAAGTGATCACGTCATCAATCGGTGAGGCATGAGGCTGAGTGAGATTGAGGCTGACCTGAACGAGCCCTTGAGTGGCAAGAGGAAGGCCGAGAGCCCTGACGCCGGAAAACCCTGGAACCTTGTCCTGTCTGTTTCTTCGGATCATTTGGGCGACCTTCTGGGAGAATGCAAGGTTTTCCCCCCGGAGGTTTACGTTCATCGCGATCAGAAACTCTCGCCAACCAAAGACCGATGCTCCCAGATACGGATTCACCTGGTTTGGGCCAAAATCAGGATCAAGAGGGCGATCCAGCAGTCCCCCAAAACCTCCCTTGCGAAGACTCGGAAGATCTGCTTTCCTTTCGGGGCTGGCTGACTTCTCATACAGATAAACCGGGACCCTGTGAGTCTCGGCAAACTCTTGGGCTACAACTCGAACCCAATCATTAAAGTTGATCGGAGGCGTTTTGGTGAGAGGCAAAAAGGGGCAAACATCCAGCCCCCCAATGCGAGGATGGACTCCAACATGGCGCTGCAGGTTGATGCTCGGCAAAATTAGATCCGCGAGAGACAGGAGGATCTTTTTGACCTCTTCCGACTCTCCCGAAAATGCCGTGACCGTCCGGTTATGATCCAGGTCGCCTTCGCAAAAGTGGGTTGTGACGTTGGATTGTTCCAGCAGGTCACGAACCGACCGGAAGAGGCTTCGGTCTCGCCCAAAGGACCAGTTCGGAACCGTAAGAACCTTCATTTATAGCCCGACGAAGTTGTATCCACTATCGATGAAGATGATCTGACCAGTTACACCCTTGCTGAGGTCACTCGCGAGGTAAACGGCGGAGGTGGCAGTCTCCTCTTGACCAAAGGGACGCTTGAGAGGGGCTCGATCATGAACTGTTGTGATCATCCCAAGCAAACCCTTGACCCCTCTGGCTGCGACCGTGTTGATCGGGCCAGGGCTGAGGGTATTGACACGAATTCCTCTGGTTCCCAAATCCACCGCGAGGTAGCGGACACTGGCTTCGAGAGCAGCCTTTGCGATCCCCATTACGTTGTAGTTCCCGACTGCCCTGGTAGATCCCAGGTAGCTCACGGTCATCACGCTGGCATCGTCGGCGAGGACTGGTTCCATATGGCGGCAAAGAGCGACGAGGCTATAGGCAGAAACATCCAGGGCGAGGGCAAACCCCTCCCGACTCGTATCCACGAACCGACCCTCCAAATCCTCGCGGTTGGCAAAGGCGGCTGAGTGCACGAGGAAATCGATCTGACCCCACTTTTGCTCTACGTGGCTGGCGAGGGCCTCTAGCTGCTCTTCAAAGCCAAAGTCTACTTGCACACTGTGCATGTGGTCAAAGTCTGCGACCAGCTCGTCGACTCTCTCCCGCATTCTTTCGTTTTGGGCTCCGACCCCTACTTCTGCGCCGTGGCTATGAAATGACTCGGCAATCGCCCACCCAATGGAGTTCTTGTTGGTGACGTTGAGAACCAGGCCTTTTTTGCCCTGTAAGATCATGGGCGATAGGCTACCCGGTCGAGGCCAGCGAGAGAAAAAAAGTGGCGCCTTGCCCCCTAATGGCAAAGCGCCCATACCCTCTTGTTTCAGCTTCTCTGTTCCCTAGATAGAATTCGTTTCGCTGATTCTTTTTTTGGAATCTGTAGTTTTTGCAGTTCCCAAAGGAACTATTGGCAGGATCTTCTGGTTTTTTGAGGGGTGTTTTTCCACCCTCCCTTTTTTTTGTTTGGAGAGTTTACAGGGCGCTCGCCGCCTCCGCCAGATGCCTCGCCCTCGCCCCGATGGAATCGGGGCTCCGCCCGGCGGCGGCGAGCTGGAGTTGACCCATGCAACTCAGGCAACGGCAGAGCAGAGATCCTCGGGAATGACGTGACCCCAAGGGTAGCCATCTTCTCTGAAACTCCAACCAACAAGGTCTCCGTGAACTCCTCCTAAGCCAGGGCCGACCCAACCACAGCCTCCAACCTAGTTTTGAGTCAAACTACGTCCATGCTCCCGATCACAGGAACCTTCCTCGACGAGATCACTCACGACATCCCCAGCCAAAACTGGGGTGAAGCAGACTGGCGAAGGGAGTTCGCTCTCTACAAAAAGATTGGGATCGATACGATCATCATCATCCGGGCTGGCTACCAAAACAAGTGCATCTTCCCGGCGAAGTCCGTCCCGGGCCTCCTGCCGGTTTACGAGGATCTCGGACGCATCTTCCTAGATCTGGCAGAAGAATTTGGGCTCTCGCTCTACTGGGGAACCTTCGACAGTGGGAGCTATTGGGTCCGGAGATCGTGGTGGAAGGAAGTCGATCTCAACAAGGCCTTTATCGATGAGGTTGTTGAAAGATACGGGTCGAGTCCTGCCTTCAAAGGCTGGTACCTCTGCCACGAAACAAGTCGAAACGACAGCCACATTATCGAGCTTTTTCGCCACATCGGAGGTCACTGCAAAGCGACCAAGGATGTCCCGGTGCTCATTTCCCCTTTTCCTCAGGGCACAAAGCAGTTTGATTCCAACTCTGCCTTCACCCTTGCTGAATCCCTCGACCACTGGAACCGAATCTTTGATGAAACGAGCGAAGTCATCGATATCTGTGCTTTTCAAGATGGCCAAATCCAGTACCACGAGCTGCCTGACTTCCTTCGCGGGGTAAAGGATCTGGGGGATCGCCACAGGATCACGATCTGGTCAAATGTCGAAACCTTCGACCGAGATATGCCCATCAGGTTTCCGCCGGCCGACTGGCGCTACTTAAGGCTCAAGATGGAAGCTGCGAGCCAAACCGCCGAGAAGCTCATCACCTTCGAATTTCCCCACTTCATCTCCCCCCACTCGGTTTGGCCATCCGCCCATAACCTCTTCCGACGGTACTGCGAGCATCATGAGTTGCAGGCTGGGGAGGAGCTGAAGTGAAGCGAGTCATCCTCGTCGTGTTGGACGGTTGCGGGGCTGGGGCAGCACCGGATCATGCCGCCTACAAGGATGGTCCAGAAGCCGCGACCCTAAAGAACGTGTGGAAGGCAGTCGGTGGCTTTCACACCCCAACTCTTGCCAAGGTCGGATTTCTGGCTGCTTGCAGGATCGCCCCAAACATTGACCCTGAACCAGGGGCCAGATACGGCCGCCTCCGTGAGCTCTCGCAAGGCAAAGACTCCGTCACTGGTCACTGGGAGATGATGGGGATCATTACTGATCCTGGCTTCCCCACTTACCCAGACGGCTTCCCTCTCGACCTGGTTAAAGAGTTCGAAAAGAGGATTGGGCTTCAGGTTCTGGGAAATCGCCCAGCCAGCGGGACAAAGATCTTGGATGAACTTGGGGAGCAACACGTGGAGACAAGGTGCCCGATTCTCTACACCAGCGCAGATTCTGTCTTCCAAATTGCTTGTCACGAAGAAATCTATCCGATTGAGGAACTTTACGGCTTCTGCGAGGTCGCCCGCGAACTGCTGGTAGCGCCCCACAACGTGTCCCGGGTCATTGCCAGGCCTTTTGTCGGAAGCCCGGGCAAGTGGGTAAGAACAGAAAGGCGCAAGGATTATCCCCTGGCACCACCCAGAAACTGGACGGACGAAATCGGTGACATCTTTGGCATCGGGGTCGTGCCAGAACTCTTTGCTGGTCGAGGGTTTAGGCAGGTGAACCGCACCCAGAGCAACCGAGAACATGCCGAAGTCTTGTTCCAGGCACTAGAGACGGATGCGCGGTTCATTTTTGCTAACTTTGAGGACTTCGACA
>JALOLT010000056.1 GCA_025455775.1 Fimbriimonadaceae bacterium | reverse complement strand
TCATCGACCCTCGATGCCTTGTAGAATGGGGAGGAGGCATGATCTGGACGCACAACCTCTCGCCCTACATTTTCCAACTCCCCAATGGCTTTGGGTTGAGGTGGTACGGCCTCGCCTATGTGATTGGCTTCGTCTTTGCGTTTTTTGCTCTTAAAAGGGCAGTGGAGGTTGGTGGTATTCCCGGGCTTACCCAACAGAAGTTGGAGAGCCTGCTTTTCTGGATCATTCTGGGTGTGGTTGGTGGAGGGCGGCTGGGCTACGTACTGCAATATCCCGAAAAGCTCCTTGCTGACCCCCTTCTTTTCTTCCGTTTCAACGAAGGGGGAATGGCCTTCTTCGGAGGGCTTGGGGGAGTTGTCTTAGCCCTCATTTTTTTCGGCCGTAAGTCTTCGATTTCCTTCAATGAGTTGGCGGACCAGCTCACGATCCCTGCCGCCCTCTCGCTGGCCCTCGGCCGAATTGCAAACTTTATGAATGGCGAACTTTGGGGCAAACCGACCGACGGCACATGGGGTGTCATTTTTCCTCAAGCGGACTCACTCCCTCGCCATCCAAGCCAGATCTATGACATGGTGAGTCATTTCCTCTTAGCTCTTCTTCTCTGGGGAATCTCCAAAACGTCATGGGGCAAAAAACCGAGCAGCCTCTGGATCACCTTCGTTCTCGGCTACGGAGCTTTTCGCTTTGTCACCGAAGCCTTCCGCGACGAAACCCGCCCGGTGGGTCCCCTTGTAGCAGGCCAAGTCGCGAGCCTGGTCATCATTGCCATCGGCTTGGTCGGCTATTTCTTCCTCAACTCAAGGCGTCCGGTGAGGAACACCCATGAACCAGGAGCTTGATACCCTCGCTCAGGAAGGATTGCAGCTAATCGTGAGAGCGGGAGGCACGGGAGCCCTCGCCCTCGAATACCGCCAAATGAGCAACGAAGGAGTGGTCGTCCACAGAGGATCGGTGCAGGCAAGACAGGCCTTCTATCCTGCCAGTTTGGTGAAGGTTTTCTACCTCGTAGCCCTGTACAACGAGTGGGAACTCGGAACCCTGGAGCGCTCCCACGAACTCGTAAGAGCGGCGCGAGACATGATCGTTGAGAGCCTGAATGACGCAACTGCCCTCATCCTGGATTGCATCACTGACACCACGGGCGGACCGGAACTGCCCCCGGACGAGCTCAGCAAATGGATGGAAAAGCGACAGGCGGTGAATCGATTCTTTGCATCCCAAGGCTACGAGAGAGTCAACGCTTGTCAGAAGACTTGGAATGAAGGCCCATACGGTCGTGAGCGCCAAGGCTACGGGCCTCACTGGTCACTAAGGAATTCGATCTGTGCAGAATCTGCCCTGAAGCTCCTCGTTGCGATCCGCGACCACCAAATCGTGAGTCCTCGCGCTTGCGTCGAGATGTGGGACACCTTGATCCGCCCCAGGCTAGTTGCAAATTCTCCCTCGCGGCAAGGAACGGATTTTTTGGCAAAACACCTTTCCCCAAAAGCTACTTTGTGGTCAAAGGCAGGCTGGACAAGCGAGGTGCGCCATGATCTCGCCTGGATGAGAGCCGAATCAGGCGACGAACTCGGCATCTGCGTTCTGACCTCGGGAATCTCGGAACAAGCAGAAGTCATTCCCTCGGTCGGTCGTCTGATTCTCGGTGCTTTGCGGTTTCCATTACAAGAAATCGACTAACTCAAAATACTTATAATAAAACATATATCTGGTGGGAACAAATCTGTTAGAATGTACGTTGTAAAGAAGGGACTTACGTCCCGATCCATCACTGATTACTTATGGCTGAATTCCAACGCCTCTTAAACGCGGTTCACGCTGCAACGCAAAAGCTCGTCTCGGCCGGAGATCCAAGGGTTCTCCTGAGAGACGTTCTGGCTATTTGCGTTGAAGAGGTCGGGGCAATGGGAGGGTCGATCTATATTCATGATGGCTCCCAGCGACAGCTGAGGTTTTTGCACGTATTGCCGGAAGAAGTCGAGAAGAAGCTGGAACGACTGGATCTGCCCGACGACTACGGAGTGGCAGGCAACGTCTTTCAATCTGGCAAACCAGAGATAAGCACCTACGGAACAGACGGGGATCCCCATCGAAAGGCCATCGTCCGACGAACCGGAGTCACTGTCCGCAATATGATCACAGTGCCTCTGCAGATCGAGGGAATGGCTCCGATTGGTGTCGTCCAGTTGGTCAACAAAAAGGCAGGCGAATTCGACGACACAGACATCGTCGTTCTCGATACCATCGCGGATGTCGCGACCCTGGCAATCATGAAGCATCGGCTTCTTGAACAGAGTCTCAGAGTCGCCAGCCTGGAAGGGATGGGCCGAGGAGCTCATGACCTCGCCAACAAGGCTGCTGTGCTCATCACCTTTTTGCCGGAGTTCGAAAGGAGCCTCAAAGGGCTGCGCAAATCTCTGACGACTAACACTGACGCAGAAACCAGGCTTTACCTCGACCTCTTGGAAGGCACCTACACCGACGTCTTCGCCCCTTACAGCGAACGCATCTATCGCTACGCAAAACTTGTCAACGATCTTGCGGCAGGCAAACAGCTGGAGCCCAAGATGAAATCAGGCAACTTTGCTGCCGTCGTGCGGGAAGCGGCTGAGTTCATGGAGGCCAACGCAAGACGCCACCACGTTCGTATCGTCTACGACATCCAACGAGACGCGCCCGAATATGAGTTCGATGATCTCTACGTCATCCGGATCGTCGAGAACCTCGTCGGCAATGCCATCAAAGCAGTTCGAGAAATGATCACCCCAGAGTGGCTTGCCGAAAACCGAGGCGAAGATGATGCCTACTCCGGTAGTGTGACCGTCCGATACCGGTTTGCCGGGGATTGTCACGTCTTGGAAATCTCCGACGAAGGCCCAGGCATGTCCCCGTCCAGGGTTCGGTCAATCCTCTCAGGTCAGGCGAGATCCAACTGGGAAGTGAACTCAGGCAGTGGCCTCGGGATGAAACTCGTCCTAGAGCTCACAGCCGCCCATAACGCAAAGCTCTCCATTCGGTCTCGCCTGGGTGAGGGTTCGACCTTCGAAGTAGCTTTTCCGGCCCAGGTTCAAGAAGCTAAGCCAGGGAACGTCCACGCTGAATCGCGCCTGTGAGGTCGGAGAAATCCCTTCCCCCCTCCAGGGGGAAAGGGATTTACAAACATGAAGGCAAGCCGAGCGGGAAAAGAGTCCACCCAGAAGACCCTACTGCTGCTGGGACATGAGCCACAAAATAAAGCCCACAACGATTAGGCCCAACAAAACGGCCAAGGCAACTTTCCAGGGGCTGATCGGGGAATCACCCGTCACTTCGCCCGTCTGGCCATTCACTAGATAAGTCCAAGTTTTGCCTTTGTATCTGTATGCCCCACTCCAAATGGGAAGAAGGATGTGTTTAAAGGTGATGTCCTGGTAATCGCTGTTCTTCGAATGGATCTGTTGGCGATCCCCCCCGATATCCTGCCGAATCGCACGATCGATTCCCGGTTGCATCATATTCACCGCCACGCCATAGCCCTCCGACAAAGTTGTGGTGTAGCGGGTCGCCTGAAAACCGCTCAAGAAAGCGTTCTCGTAGTTGACGAGCTTGTCAAGCTGCCAGCTTCTCATTGCTGCAACGTGCTGCGGCGGGAGTCGATCACAAGCGAGCACCAGGAGGTCATCGAACGGAACTTGAACGACCCCTGAAGCGGGATACCAGTGAACGTCTTCCACTTGTCTGGTTCTGACGTTGCCTTCCCGATCCGTGTAGGTTTCTGTCCGATAGTAAACGATGCCCTTCATCCCTGTATAGGCTGTGATCGTGAAGGCGTCAAAAGTCCAGTAAGGAACGTAAACCCCCGTCAGACCCCCGTCCCGCTTGGAGAGGTTCTTCAGGTCGTTTGGTGCCCAGAATCTCGTCCCGATCCAGGATTCGAAACAAGTCCTTGCTTGTCGCTTATCCACCATGAAGGGAACCAGTCCCTCCGGGGCGATCTGTCCCGGAGTGTTGGCGGGAGCCACGACCACGTTACCGCCGCAAAAGGGGCAGGTGGTGCTCGTTTCGCGAGGGCCAAGTGTGAACTGGGCGGCACAGTTGTTACACTGTTCGACGTGATTGACCGGGTCCGGGGGAAGGAGAGGCTCCTCCTTCACGAACCGCAGAAAGTCGTTCTCCACCACCCGATCACTTGCCACGGGGATCGGTTGCTCAAATCCACAATAGGGGCATTTGAGTTGCAGCAGGCCAGGAGCGTAGTCGAGTTGTGCACCACACTGAGCGCAAGGAAAGCGGTTGGCTTGTCCTTGAGACGAAGAGACAATGGGGGGCTTGCTCATCCTGCCCTAAGCCCCTTGCACCCTGAACTCGCCATACCAACGGATTTCACGACTGCGGCGGAATGGGAGGGGGAACATTGGCGAAGAGGGGTGCGAGTTCCGCCACTTCCTTTGCAGCAATCCAATTCGCCATCCCAGCGCTCCAAACCAGGGTGTCTTGCCGAAGCCCTCCCTGACTCGCCAAAGCTTGGAGTCCTGCCATATCATAGGGGCCTTGTTGCTGGCCGTTGACCGCCACATGGAAGGTCTTGGCGGTTGGGAGGGGAGGAGGAGTCATCGGCTGTTGGGCCATCGTTTGGCCAACTGTTTGACCCATCATCATTCCCGCCATCATCTGGCCCACCATCGCTCCTGCACCGCCAGGATTCTCTGCGCCCTTTACCATTGCGTCGGCTGCTTGGAATTGCATGTACTTTTGCAGATCCCCGACTGCTCCCATCTTGGATCTTGTATCAATGGCTTGCTCGACTTCTGGTGGAACGGAGACATTCTCGATCAAGAGGTTGATGAGCTCGATTCCCATCTCTGCCAGAATCGGCTTGCAGTGATTGGTCAGGATCGTGCCCATATCCTGATACATCGAGTACAGATCCAGAACTGGCATCTTCATCTCCGCCACTGCCTTCGAAAAGGCACTCACGATGTTGTTTCGAATCTGATCGGAGATCTGATCCGTCGTGAACTCCCAGTTTGTCCCGACAACTTCACTGAGGAACTTCTTGGCATCGACCACCCTCATCACATAGGAGCCGAACGCCCTCACTCTCACCATGCCAAAGTCCGGATCGCGCATCATGATCGGATTCATCGTCCCCCACTTCAGATCTGTAAACCGCTTCGTGTTCACAAAGTAGACCTCCGCCTTAAAGGGACTATTGAAGCCGTACTTCCAACCCTTCAGAGTGCTCAGGATGGGCAAGTTCTGGGTCTCTAGGGTGTACATGCCAGGGTTAAAGACGTCGGCATACTGTCCCTCCTCGACAAAGACAGCCTGTTGGCTCTCTCTCACCGTGAGCTTTGCGCCGTACTTGATCTCGTTGTTGTGGCGCTCAAAGCGGTAGACCATCGTGTCGTTGCTATCGTCGAGCCATTCAATGATGTCAATGAATTCGCCGCGGATTTTGTCGAAAATACTCATTGCCGTTTTATCTTCGCCTCATTATACAGTTCAGTCTATCTGGGGTTGCAAAACAGGGATAAGTTTCTACCAGGCAGGGGCCTAGCGAAGGGAGTCACGACGCTCGAATGGGCGAGTTAAGGTGAGGGCGAACAAGAGATCGAGGCACTCTTCGTCCTGGCTTCGAGCACGATTTTGTCGAAACTAGTCACTGGCAGGAACGGTTTTCGTGCTGCCGTCATGAAAGAGGACATTTGACTTGTCACCATGGAATGTATGGATTCGATTTGTCGCACGGTCAATGATGCCCAGATCACTCATAAATGGAAACTTTGGCTCAATAGTCGAGAAGGCTTTGGACTGAACAGTACGGCCGTTCCAGAAGTAGTACTGAGGAACAACCATCATCCGATAAGAGGTTTCTACTGTGGTTGTGGAGCCGCTGATCGACCACAGTTCGACCCCCGACTTTCTCGCACTGTCCATCGGGCAGTAAAACACCTCATTGCTCCCGGCGTATGGTAGGAGTGCCTTTTTCCAGCCAGCCAAATCTGCTGCGACCGTTTGAAAGTTACCATTGCCAAGACCGAAAGCAGAGCTCTCCGTGACGAATGGCGGGAGTTGATCCGCATTGTCCGCAAGGTACAGAAAGCTAGCCTGACCAACTTGTCGAAGGTTACTGGCGCAACTCGTGAGCTGGGCACGAGAAATTGCGGCTTTGGATATCGCAAATACGAGCCCAGATAAAACGATAAGGATCGCAGTAGCCACCAGTACCTCGACAAGAGTCAGGCCGACTCTGTGCCTCGGAAGTTTCATTGTTGCTCATATTGTATCGCACCAGAAGCGCATCCGTTTCTGAACACTCCTTTCAGAAACCCAAGAACCTAGCAAATCTCCCGACCTGCACAGGCCATTCGGAGGCCGAAAATTTCTGTAACTCCCAAAGGGGTTGAAGGAAAGGGCCTGGTGCAAGGATGGCACGGAAAAACCTGAAAGTTGTTCGATTGATTGAACCTGATCTCTGTTTGGAATGTCGTTTCGCCCAGACTGCCCAGGTCGAGCTCGCTGACGGAACGTTCCAGCGCATGATTCACTGTCGAAGGCTCGACTGCGACAACTGGGATTATTCGAGTGCCGAAAGTGCAAAGTCCGTCCAAACCGACGAAGCAGCCTAGCTGTCATTTGCTACAATAAGCCACTGGAAGATCAAGCTCCGCCTCCCAATCAGCGATTTTCGCGGCGCACCCTCCTCAAAGTTGGCCTTGGGTCAGTGGCGTGTGCCCTCCCCCTCTATCCGTTCTTTGAAAACTCCTGGGTGGAGCTTCGCCGAATTACGGTCCCCATCAAGGATTTGCCCCCTGCCTTTGAGGGTTACAAGCTCGGCCTGGCGACGGACTTTCATTTCCCCCGACGACTCACGCTCGACGATCTCAGTGCGAATCTTGCCTTGCTCGCCGAGGAGAAACCGGACGTCATTTGCATCGCTGGTGATCTTTACGACATGAGGGGTGAAAAGGATGCACCGTCTCTTGCCCCAGTCCTGAATCGACTTTCCGCCCCAGATGGGGTACTCGTCACCAGGGGTAACCACGACTGGGCCTCTCCCCCAGAGAATTGGGCAAAGGTTCTTGACGCAAATGTCGAAGTGATCGAAGGGATCCACAAGATCGTGCGGCGCAAGGGCGAGGTGCTCTGCCTCGCTGGGATCGGGGATCTCTGGCACGATACGATCGACCTAAAGTCTACCCTGGCTGGGGTGCCCAGATCGGTTCCCCGGATCTTGCTTTCTCACAATCCAGACTTCGCCGAAGACTACACTGGGCCAGAAAGGCTCGATCTCCAGCTGAGTGGCCATCTTCACGGGGGTCAGGCAAACTTGTTCGGCTTTTGCCCCTATGTGCCGAGTAAGTACGACAACAAGTTCATTCCCGGTCTAGTGCAAGGCAAGAGCCACCTTGTCTTCACGTCCCGGGGCCTTACGAGGGCGGCGGGAGTCCGGCTCAACGCTCGGCCAGATGTCACCCTGATTACTCTCACCAGTTTTGGGTAGAACCATCAGGGAGTGGTTGCGAGTCTGCGCCCCCTTTCGCTTTGGCGCCAGTTAAAGGGCCTTTTTTGGATTTACTTCCAAGACGCCCTTGCTTACCGTGCCTCGATTGTGATTTGGCTCCTCACCGACATCACCACAACTCTGACGATGCCGCTTGTTTTCTTGGCGGCTGGTCGGGGTGCAACGCTCGGGGGATTCTCACCCAGCGAGCTGGTCTCCTACTACGTGATCATGCTCTTCGTTTCGAGCTTCGTCACAAGCCACTTCATGTGGGAGATCGGGACAGAGATTCGCGAGGGAATTCTCAGCACCCAACTCATTCGTCCCGTGAACTGGTGGGCCTTTATGTTGGTTCGAAACGTGGCCTACCGGTTTGTCCGTTCAGTCGTTCTGATTCCGTTTTTCGTGGCATTTGTCGTCGCCTACTGGGGTCAGATCCAATCCGTGACCTTCTACTTTGGGTGGGAAACGTGGGTCGCCCTGATTCTTGGCCATCTCGTCAGCTTCTGCTTTGTGGTGGCTTTCGCGATGATCGCGCTCTTCACCCAAGAGGCCATGTCGATCTTTGAACTTTACTACTTTCCGATGCTCTTTCTGAGTGGTCAGCTCTTTCCGATCTCGCTTTTGCCAGATTGGGCCCGCACCCTCGCCCTCTTTTTCCCGTTCTACTCGACCACCGGAGCTCCAGTGGAGATCATGCTCGGCCGGGTGAGCGGTCTTGACGCGCTCAATGCGATCGGAATGCAAGTGGCTTGGATCATCCTCAGCCTGATCCTGTACCAGGTTCTCTGGCGAAAAGGACTGAAGCAGTTCACCGGGATAGGGATGTAGTCTTGCCGTCTGGTTCCGTTACTTTGCCATTGGAGAGGCAGGGATGAAGGAGGCGTTGGCCTCTTCGACCATCTTCCTGGCCTGCTCCTTGAGCCCCGGCAAATCGATGTTTGCGAAGGTCTCCGCGAGAAGTCGCTCGTCTGGCACGTCCGCCCCGATGACCGAGAGATAACCGCGCCACGCCAGGCGATCTTCAAAGGTTCTGGTCAGGGGGCCATCGCTACTCATCCACCAAGGCGAAAACTCAAACTCCCGAATCAGTGACGACTGGGCGAGCAGGGAAGCCCTGGCGAGCGTCGCCTCGTCCCACGTTTCGATGTCAGCGAGAATCGCCTCTCTCATGATCGGGATCACGTCGACATCGTTCGCCGTGGCCCGTCTCATCAGCAGAAGTCGCGGAACCCAGCCATTTTTGGTTGGCCAGAGAAGACCTTCTGTGCGATAAGCCCAGGCTTTTTCCTCCCGAAAGACTCGCCAAAGGGTGCAGTCCTTTCCAGCTCCCAAGGCGTAGAGGGCGAGGATTCTGGCACCACTCTGGGGTTTCCCTGGGTACACAGGGTTACCGCTTAGTTCAAAAATCGTGACGCTGGAATCAGTCGTCTCAACTGGCCGGATGATGATCGGGCGCCTTTGCAACCTGGCTGGAGTCTCCGGATTCCACCTTGCCATGCGGCGGCCGAGATTTTCTCTCACTTGGCCCCGTTCGAGAGCTCCCCCTGCTACAACCACGATGTTCTCAGGGCGAAAAGCCCTCGTGTAGAGGTTCTGGACATCGTCGTGGGTGACATCGCGAAAGCGGAGGTCAAGGGGATTGATCGCGATCTGTTCGACACTTCTTCTTTGCCTTTGAAGATTTCGAGCGACTTCCTCGACCACCTCAGGGCGAAGACTGGGGGCAGTGATCACAGCTTCCACCAGGGCTGTCCCTACGTCCACGCCTCGCCTGGGTAAGTGGAGTTCAATGCGCAGAAAGTCTCCCATGACGATGACTCTGGGGGGAATTCCAGCCTGACTTCCGAGCCTCATGAAATCGCCGCCATTGATGATTTGAGTGCCGCGGAGCAGACTGTTTCCCAAAACAACCCAGGCTGCCTGATCTCTGGCGTCCATGTTTTCCGGGGCCCTCACGAAGGCCTGAAAAACCACTCGGTCGAGCTCCGGTTCGGGAACCTCAATAATGGTGATCGGGCGGGGAGATCCACCGGGGCGAGGTTGTCCCGCTGATTGAGGAGCCAAAACAAAAGAGAGAAGGACTGAACTGATCATCGACGTTCCACCCTTGTTGCTGTCACAGAAGAAAACCGATTCATCGCGGCGCTAAATCGAGACGGTGTGAGCTGAGAAAGCTGTCGCGTCAACTGGGCAGGGTCGAAGCCGCTAGCCCCCGCCATCCCTATGGCCTTGATGCGGGCATAGCGATCGGGAGTGTTCTGGAGGCCACTTACCCATGCCCCGGCGATGGCAAGCCCCTCGCGAAAGAGGGCGTTTTTTTCGACTTCCGGTAGCCTCTCGATCTGGATCGTCACGCCCTGGTCTTGAGTAGCAAGGACCACCATTCCCGGAGCGAAGCTGGGAGTGTAAAGAACTTCCAGCCCTGGAAATCGACTGGCGAGGGCGAAGCCTGCCGCCATTTGGGGAACGATCCCGCCATCATTCAGACCACCGACCGAAACCCCGATCGCTTCTCCCGTCACCATCGCCTCCCCTCGCGGCTCATCCCGCAAAAAGGCTCGGGTTATCGTCCTCCTTGGCCCGCTGCCAGGCGTTCCCCGAAAGGCTTCGCTTAGCTTTCTCATCGTCGGTTCCACATTCACTCTTCCCACGACTGCCACCGTTAAATTCGGGGCTGAGAACTGCTGGGCATGAATCGCCTTCAAGATTTCGGGGCTCGCAATCTTCCAGGCTGCTTCGTCCCCAAAGGCGCTAATCCCTTTATCGCCAAAACCTGCTGACCAAGCCGAGTCGAAGAGGAAGGCGAAGAATGGACGCAGGGCGAGCTCCTCAGCAAGGATTTTCGCTTCTTTGTCGATCTCCTCTTGGGTCACACTGATCGGCAGAGTGATTTCTTTCATACCGGCGATCGCATCGTCGAGATGTTCCTGTGGGCCAGTGATTTGAATCACCATGTAGTCGCGGGTGGTGGTAGCAGTCAGGGTTAAACCCTTGGCTTCCAGCCGGCGGTCGAGCAAGCGATCCTGGCCTTTCACGACCAAGTGCTCAAGCATGTGGCGCAGGCCCCTGGTCTCTTCTGTCTCAGGCTGGCTGACAGCATTGGCTACCATTACAACAGAAACGATCGGCTCGAGCCTCTGTTCCGCGTAAATTCTCACCCCGTTGGGAAGATCTTGCCGTTCGCGGGGGAGGGAGGGCGACTGAAAGGAAGCAGCCCCCAAAAGGAGAGCACAAAGAGTCGTCACTCAGTAAGGTTACCTTGTTCTGCTGCCTTACCCCAGTTCTCCACCCCTAACAGGGGGTTAACACTTGCAAGGGCCTTGGCTATCTGGTAAAACCAGAAGGACGCAGCAAAGGAGCTAGGTCAAGTCGGGCCATGGCGGCTTGTAGGGTCAGAGTGTGCCCTGCAAGCCGTTTCTCGTTTTGACTGGGGCTCTGGGTGCGTCGGTATTCGCTGAGGCAAAACATGACATCCCAGGACGCCCTTAATTTTCTCTCCGAGAACGAAATCGACTTCGTCGACGTTCGCTTTACCGACCTCTTCGGCATGTGGCATCACTTCACCCTCCCGGCACGGGCAGTGGACGAAGGAACCTTTGAAAATGGTTTGATGTTCGACGGGTCGAGCATCCGGGGCTTCCAAACGATCAATGAGTCAGACATGCTTCTGATGCTCGATCCCGCCAGCCTCTTTGTGGATCCTTTCACCCTTCACGACACGGCAGTCCTGATCGCCGACGTGCGCGACCCCTTCACTCTGGAAGAGTACAGCCGTGACCCTCGAAACGTAGCGGCAAAAGCAGAGAAGTACCTCCACTCAACCGGAATCGCTGACACAGCCTACTTTGGCCCGGAAGCGGAATTTTTCGTTTTCGACAAAATGGCTTATCGCAACGATCCCCAGGCAGCAGGATTCGAAATCGACTCCGGGGAAGCCCACTGGAACAGCAACAACGAAGACGCCCTTGGCTACACGATGAGACCGAAAGGCGGCTATTTCCCCTGTGCGCCTGCCGACAAGCTCCACGATCTGCGCAGCGAAATGTGTCTCCTGCTCGACGAAATCGGAGTCGAGACCGAGATTCACCACCACGAAGTCGCTGCCTCAGGCCAATGTGAGATCGACGTGAAGTACGACACGCTCAAGGTGATGGCTGATAAGCAGCAAAAGTACAAGTACGTCGTGAAGAACGTTGCAGCAAGAGCTGGTTTCGCCGTGACCTTCATGCCGAAGCCAGTCTTCGGCGACAACGGCAGCGGGATGCACGTCCACCAAAGCCTCTGGAAGAATGGCACCAACATCTTCTTTGATGAAGCAGGCTATGCTGGCCTCTCCGATGCTGCCCGCTGGTACATCGGAGGTCTGTTGAAGCACGCACCTGCCCTCCTCGCCTTCACAAACCCTAGCACCAACAGCTACCGCCGATTGGTTCCTGGCTACGAGGCACCGATCAATCTGGTTTACAGTGCCAGAAACCGATCCGCTTGCATCCGCATCCCAGTGAGTGGCAGGTCTCCAAAAGCCAAGCGCATCGAGTTCCGCGCTCCCGACCCAACCGCCAACCCCTACCTCGCCTTCAGCGCGATGATGATGGCTGGCCTGGACGGAATCCAGAACAAGATCGAGCCGATGGCACCAGTGGACAAGGACCTCTACGAACTCGAACCAGAAGAGAAGAAGGGAATCCCTCAGACTCCTGGATCTCTGCGGGCTGTGCTCCACGCCCTGATGGAAGACCACGAGTTTCTCACCAGAGGAGATGTCTTCACCAAGGACTTGCTGGAGCACTATATCGAATATAAACTCAAGATGGAGTGCGACGCGGTTGACCTCCGCCCCCACCCTTACGAGTTCTTCCTCTACAGCGACGTCTGAGAGAAACCTCCTGGGCCTGTCTCATGATGAGGCATGTGAATCTAAGCGTCCCTCAAGATCCCCTTCCTCCAAGTGTTTTCACTGGGGGGAAGGGCTAGGGATTGGGGGAAAATCTGTGGGTCGCTAGCCCCCCAAAAAAGCTCCGCTTCTTACGCAAGAGGCTCAGTCAGGGGAAGGTAGAGATCCGGCCTGCGGCTCCTGAAGATCTCCAGCTCATACTCGCCAGGGATATTCACTGTGTGCTTGTTTCTGGCCTGAGACAGGTCAAGCTCGGCAGTGATGAGGGCTGACTCTCCCTCAGCTTTGGCCAAGGCCTTGCCTCCGACGCCATAGATTCCACTCTGGCCAATAAAACGGAATCCCTTTTCCTCCCCCACCCTGTTGCAGCTCGCCAAGAACACCTTGTTTTCCGCTGCCCGCGTGGGAGCTACAAAACCCGCCGACACTTCAGCCCCGACTGGCCAATTGGTCGGCAGGACGATCAACTCAGCACCAGAGAGGGCCAAGGTTCTGGCCGCTTCCGGCGGGCGCAAGTCAAAGCAAACGAGGATCCCAATCGCACCAAGCTCGGTCTGGAAGACGGGAAGAGCGTCTCCCGGCGTCACGAACCGATCTAAGCCAAGCCACGGCAAGTGAGCCTTAAGGTAGCGTCTCATCCTGCCACTCGGCTCCATCAAAACCGCCCCGTTGTAGAGACCAAAGTCGTCCCGACCGGCGAAACCGACCACGCAGTGCAAACCTAGGTCGATGCAGGCAGCTTGCAGGCTCAAGAGCGACACATCGGCAAGGGTCACATCAAAGTCGCGGTCGCAGTGGCAGGGAATCGAGATCGCCTCTGCTTCCTCCACACTCGAAGCACAGTAGCCAGTCAGAAAACACTCAGGGAATACCACCAGATCCACGCCCTGTTCCTTAGCAAGGCGAAGATCAGCCAGAGCAACCTGCGTGTTTGAACCAGGATCGCCAAAGGCGACATCTCGTTGGGCACAAGCGACCTTCATGGGGAGTCTCTATCCTTCTACGCGGAGCCAGTTGTTAACCGAGACGATGCATCCGAGCCGTCCGACCTCGCCAATTGCCTGGACAAAGTCGAGCTCCCGGCAGACGTGGGTTAAAAACACGATCTCTCCCAATCCCCCGACCTTCGTGCGCATCTCCATTGCAGCGAGGCCAACTTCACGGCGACCAAAGGCAGTGGCAATTTGGCCGAGAGTTCCGGCTGTATCTTCGACCGTCAGGCGCAAGTAGTAGCGGGACTCTAGCTCCTCGATGGGGGAGGTTGGCATGTCCTGACCGTAGGGAATCGCGCTTCCTGAGCCTTGCATCTTGATGTTACGCGCCACGTCAATGAGGTCTCCCACAACGGCACTCGCGGTTGGGTCAGCCCCTGCCCCCCTTCCACTAAACATCAGATCCCCGACGAAGTCTCCTTTTAGCCAGATTGCGTTATAAACGTCGTTGACAGAGGCCAACTGGTGAGTTTGAGGAATGAGGGCGGGATGAACTCTGACCATGATAACCCCCTCCTTTGTCTCCTCGACAATGCCAAGAAGCTTGATGACATACCCAAGCATCTGAGCTGCGTGGATGTCGGCATAGCTGACCTTCCGGATCCCCTCTCGGTGAATCTGCTCTAATGGCACTTGCTTTCCAAAGGTGATCGCAGCGAGGATGGCTGTCTTGTACATCGTGTCGATTCCGTCGACATCATTTGTGGGATCAGCTTCTGCGTAACCCTTTTGTTGGGCTTCGGCAAGAGCATCGGCAAAATCTGCCCCGTGGGTTGCCATCTGAGTGAGGATGTAGTTGGTGGTGCCATTCAGAATCCCCATCATCTTGATGACATCGTTTCCTGCGAGCTGATGCTTCAAGGGCTGAACGACCGGGATTCCGCCTCCCACGGCTGCTTCGAAGTGCAGATCGAGCCCAGAGTCCTTCGCGAGTGTGATCAGGCGGGAGCCATGTTTGGCGATAAGCTCTTTGTTGGCGGTCACGACGTGCTTTTTCGCTAGCAAGGCCTTTTCGACCAGCCCAGCTGCTGGTTCTTCTCCACCAATAAGTTCGACCACGACATCAATCTCATCCGAAACGACCAACTCGTCAAGATCAGTAGTGAAGAGGGAAGAAGGGAGGCTGCGCTTTTTGGTTTCGTCCTTGATCCCAATTTTGACGATCTCCATCGCCAAACCAGTCTTTCGAGCGATCTCCTCTTGGTTGTCCTTTACCATGCGGTAGGTTCCAGACCCGACAGTACCAAAGCCGAGAAGGGCGACCCGAACCGGGCGATCAGCCGATGGTGAGGAGGATGGTTCCTGGTTGGACAAGCTGGGCATTTTCGACATAGATTTGGAGGACGGTACCACTCACCGGGGTCGTGATTTCATTAAAGACCTTCATAGCTTCCACGAGGCCTACGACTTGTCCGGCACTCACTTTGTCGCCTGGCTTGGCAAATGGCGGGGTTCCTGGTGACGAGGCAGTGTAAAAGATACCCATCATTGGGCTCGTGATCGGAGTTCCCTGTGGAGCGGTCGGTTTGGGGGTCTCGGTCTTGTTCGCTCGCCTTGGCCTTTCAGCCGATCCCTGCGAAGCACCTCCAACAGGGGTGCCAACAGGGGCAGCATCAGGCAGGGTTGAAAAGGAAACACTCCAATCTTTGCCCTCAAGTTTCGCCTCGTCCAGGTTATATTCTTCCATGAGGTCGGCCAAAAGGTCGATCTTCTCTCGCAGGTCACTCACTGCCTCATTATGGCCAAAAGGCCGAACTAGTAAAGTTAGGGGTGAACTTTTGGTTCAATTTGCCAGTTCTATTCTGTACGGGGTCGATCCAGGCATTTGCTCTCCCCTTGGCCTGCGAAAGACCCCGGCTACCCTTTCAAAAATCTCGAAGAAAAACCAACCCATAAGCCCCTTGCCCCAAACAACTAAAGCCCCCCGGAAGTCACCATCCTGGTGCCGGGGGGCCTTTCTTTTTCTGTTTCGACTTTATCAATCCGTCGCCTGGAGGTCAATGAATCGAATCGCAGCTGGGTTGGTCGGATCGTTTTCAACCCCACTGATGAGAACCAGCAAAACAGAACCCGGAGCTGCGGTATGGGTTGCGCTCACGTAGATTGCCTCTCCATCTGCTCGCCTGACGTTCCAGGTGAATGTTCCTGAATCGATATCCAGAGTTGTCTGGGTACCTGGGTTGACGTTTCCAGTGGTGAAAAGGGGATTCTCACCTGGGTTTCGGAAGAGAACCGCGGGAGTCGAGAGGCCGGCAGCCCGCTGGAACCCATGAAAAATGATGAGACGTGCCTTGTTACCGTTGGGGCGGATGCGATTCACGGTGAAAGTCGTGATGTCGAGAGACTTTTGCGGATCGCTCGGGTCTGGGGTCACAAGACCATCCACCACTGCGACCGTGCTGGTATCTCGGTTGAAGGTCGTTGCGATTCTGGCGACATCAGTTGTCGTTCCTGCCGGGGAAACGCTCACATCATAGCCACCGTTGGCCTCAGAGATGAAGGGAATAGAACGCCATGTGGAATTGGTTGGATAGTTGACGCTGGTCAGCTCCTTCCGGTCATTGAGCGAAATGTCCACCGCGCCTGCGTCTGGCGAGGCGTGGACAAACATCACAAGTGGATCCTTCGCACTTGTTCCGCCCCCTCCGCCGCCACATCCTGTGAGCAAAAGGGCCCCGAATAGGGCGAGAACCCCAAAGAACGTCCGTCGATTCATCCTCTGCACTATACCAAATTCGTTAAGTCTTGTCCGGTCGTCTCTTGATCGGCCACAGGGTGACGTAGCAAAAGCCGCACCCCATCAATCCTGTCTCCGAGGCTTGTTTGCGCGTCCAGCCGCAGCAGGGGCAAGCGGGAACCCAAGTTGGCTGGCCAGACATTTTTTCGATCAGCCGACCAAGGCCAGTAAAGCCGGTCAAGTCATCAACTTTAGCGACTTCGGTCTCTACCTTGTATCCAGTGGAGTCGCTAATGATTGCTCGCATAAGCTGGGATCGGAGTTCCTTTCAGAGTCTCCTCGTGATACCAATCGATGATCTTTTTGGTAAGCCGACCTGGTCGTCCATCGCCAATCAATCTCTGATCTAGGGTCACCATCGGGATCACCTCTGCTGCCGTTCCTGTCAGGAAGGTTTCGTCTGCTTCCAAGAGGTCATAGCGAGTGAGGAGAGTTTCCTCCACCACAAGGCCATTCCGCCTCGCAATTTCAATCACTGTATCCCGCGTGATTCCCTGGAGAAGGCCGCAGGAGGCATGGGGAGTCTTGATCACGCCATCTTTAACTAAGAAGATATTGTCGCCAGTACATTCAGCGACGAGGCCTTGGTGATTCAGCATGAGGCCCTCTCCTGCCCCTGCCCGGTTGGCTTCCGCTTTTGCCAGGATGTGTGTGGCGTAGCGCCCAATGCACTTGAGCCTCTGATCCAAACTGTCGGCCGGGATCGTGCGGAACGATGTTGTGATGACATCAAGCCCTGTTTCGTACGCCTCTGCCCCGTAGAGTGCCAGGGTAGAGATCATCACCATGACGTTAGGTGCCGTCTTCACTGCCTTAGGGTCAAGACCAAGACCAGATCCCCGACTGACATTGAGGCGAATGTAACCATCAACCGCCTCTGCCTGAGAAGCTGTCTGCAAGATGATTTCCTTAAGCTCGCTCTTGGAAATCTCCATTGCGAAGTTCATGTAGCGGCAGCCGTGGTAGAGCCGATCGAGATGTTCGTCGAGTTTGAAGACTTTGCCAGAATAGATCCGGATGCCTTCGAAAAGACCATCGCCGTAAAGATGAGCATGATCTGCCACTGAAGTCGTCGCTGATTCGAGGGGTGAAACGACACCATTGAGCCATACCAGCTTGGTCATAGGATAGGCAGTTTACCGAAGGGGGGGAACACTGCGTCACTGTGCCTACTCACTCGCACAGCCAGATAGTTTTCCACATAGTTTGTGTACAATTAAGGGTGATTCAGGAACAATCCTTTAATTTCCGAGTCTGATGGGTCATCCACAAGGCCAGAACTCATCCCCCCAGGAATGGTGCTTGTGGCTCACCGAGCGACAGTCCCCCCTGATTCACCGTCAAATAGAAAAGAAATCTGCGCATCATGGAAGGAGCACAAAGATTGAATAATTCGAAAAGGAAGGGATCTGCCCAGTGGATTGGCGTCACCTGTATCTCACTCATCGCTCTCGGAGGAGGCGGAGTTGGTTTCGCTGCAAGTCAGCATATCCCGAGAGTCGAGCCAGGAGCCAAGATTGCCGACGTCGATTTGGGCGGCCTTACGGTCGAAGAAGCCAAGCAAAAGATTGTTTCTTATTGGGATGAGGCTTCCAAAAGGGAAATCACTCTCACTTCTGAAGGCCTGAAGGAACAGCCTGGGCCGATGCTCGCTTCTGAACTCGGGATCTCTCTCGACCTCGAAAGAACCACAAGGCTTTTGAAAACTGATACCTTCTGGAGTTCTCTTTCCAGAAAGATATCGAATGAGGAGGTGAAGGAGGTGGTTATCGAGCCAGTCTTTGCCTTCGATGAGTCAAAGCTCGAAGTGCTCAAAACCTTTGTCCGACAGAACGAACGTGCTGGTGAGCCGGCCCGCGTTTTCTTCGAGGATGGAGAAATCCGACGCCAGCCTGAAGTACCGGGAATGAAGCTAGACGAAGCGAACCTCGGAAAGGCAGTGATGGACGCCTTCTTGAGCGGGAATCAAGGCACGGTTCCCATGATCATGGCGGCCAAGAAGGTGCAAGATGAGGATCTCGAAAAAATCCGTACCGTAATGGCATCCTCCACCACGAGGTTTCCCACTGGAAATCGACCCAGAAGTTCAAACATTGCGCTTGCGGCGCGGATCATCAACGGAACGATCTTGCTGCCAGGCGAGACTTTCAGTTTCAATGGCTTTGTGGGGCGCAGGACAACGGCGCGCGGGTTCAAGACAGCCGGCGTCTTTGTGAATGGGCGACCCGATATGGATGTCGGAGGCGGGATTTGTCAGGTCAGCACAACTCTCTATAATGCTGCGCTCAAAGCTCGGCTCGAAGTCACAGCGCGGCAACCCCACTCCCGGCCCGTCCCTTACGTTCCCCTTGGCCAAGATGCAGCCGTGAGCTTCCCCCAGCCGGACTTGAGATTCACCAACAATCGGCAAGAACCAATTGCCATCATGGCAGGAGTCTCTGGTGGCACCATCACCTTCAGCATTCTCGGATTCGAGAGGCCGGAAGGGGAAGTTAAGTTCGTTCACAGCTTCCTGGGCAGCACAGTTCTGCCTGAAAAGGTGATCGACGACCCTTCACTTCCTTATGGCAAGACAGTTGTGGAAGATTCCGATTTTTAGGTACCGATAAATATTCGAGTGAACAAATCAGCCAAGCCCCCCGTGGTTCCAGAGGCTCCAGCATCGGATCCTGCTAGCGGAGCTGCTCCACCCAGCACAGAGTCGAGGAGCCCCCGCCCAACTCCTCCGAGTGCTCCGAGAGCCAACCCAGACGGCCTCCCTGCTACCCCGAACGGTTAATCCCCTCTTAAGATCGAGAGCCTTGGAGTCCGCGAAGCTCTTCCAGCCTCGCGGACTCTTTTTCCCAGTCTTCCAGGAGCCTCGCCACCAAGATTTCCTGCTCCATGTATGCGGTTGTCAAGGCGAGCACGTCTGAACCCTCTGGCAAGTGCGACAGTTGCCTTTGCATTTCGGAAAGGACTTGCTCAGCTCTTTCCACGTCACTCTCAAGCTGACTCACCAGTTTCTCAATTCGACCAATCTCCTTGCTGATCTCTCGAGGCGACAAACTTGCCTGAGGAGATTCGACACTGGTTCCTCCCGTCTGGCCTGGCTTAACTGACCTTCTATTGTCACCAGAGGAAGAAGTGCTCCTGCCGCGATAGTCGTCGTAACTCCCCCCAAATACTATCGGCCCAATTCGCCGAACGTCCAGAATGTGGGTTGTGACCTGAGAGAGGAGCCAGCGATCGTGACTGATCAGGATGAGGGTGCCAGAGTAGGCGCGAAGAACCTCTGCCAGTGCCTCCCGCGAGTCCATATCCAAGTGGTTTGTCGGCTCGTCCAAGATCAAAAGGTTTGGTGAGAGGTGGGTAAGGAGCGCAAGCACGAGTTTGTTCTTCTCTCCCCCGCTTAGGGTGTGAACAGGGCGAAACACGTCATCGCCGAAGAACAGGAACTTACCGAGAAGATCGCGGGCTGCAGGAGGCTCTAACTCGCATTCCTCCATGATGAAGGCCAAAGGAGAGGTCTCAGGATCCACTTCCCGGAAACCCAGTGGAGAGCTTCTGACACGAAATCACAACGTCGCCGCTCCGTTCCGCAGCTTTGAAGCCTCCCTTCATCCCTTTATCAAGCGTTGGCCCATCCACCCTCCCTTCGATCAAGCGGTTCATCAGCTTCAACCTGCCTCTGGCCTGGGCTGTTCGTTGGCTGTTCATAAACCGCCGGACAAACTCATCTAGCTTTGCAATCTGGGCTGCTTGTCGTTCTGCAAGCTCTGCTTGCCAAGCCTCTTCTTCTGCTCGAAGTTTCTTAAATGTTTTGAAGTCGCCAGGGTAGTTCTTGACCTGATGATTTCGGAGCTCCAGGACTCTTTGCACCGTGGATTCCAAGAATCTCTGGTCGTGGCTCACCAGCAAGATGGCCCCGTGATATTGGCGAATCCAGCTCTCTAACCACTCGGTAGCTTGCAGGTCAAGATGGTTGGTCGGCTCATCCAAGATGAGAAGATCTGGTTCCTCCAAAAGCAAGCGAGCAATGGCGAGCCGCGTCTTTTCTCCACCGCTCAGGCTGGCGGTGGATCGGCAAAAATCGGCCTCCTCGAACCCCATTTTCTGCAAGACCACGCGGACGTCTCGTTCCAGACTGTATCCTTCGTTTTCGCTGAAGTGCTCGTGCAGCCTGGCGTATTCTTCCAAGTCGTCTTGCGTCGGGTTGTTGTCAAGGATTGCTTCTAGGGCGCGGAGCCTCTCCTGCATCTGGAAGAGATGAGCCGCTCCGGCTTGAGCTTCTTCTAAAACCGTATTGTTAAGGTTAACAGGGTGTTCTTGTCGTAGTTTGCCGACCTTAGCCCCACGTGCCCACTGCACAAATCCCCGATCTGGCTCTTCTTCTTGCGTCAGGATTCTAAGGAGAGTTGTCTTACCAGTCCCGTTCCGACCCACCAGTGCCACCTTTTCTTTGGCATCGATTCGGAAGGAAACATCCTCCAAGACCACATCGATCCCGAAGTTTTTGGCGACCTGACTGACGCTGAGCAGCACGCTCCCGATTCTACTGAGCGAAGGAGGGCTTCACAGAGCCTTTCAAGCCCTTTGGCTCTCTGGGTGCAGTGGCGGGATCCTTAGCAAGGGTCGTCGAGAGAACCTGTGACACTGGCGTACCTGCCATCTGTAGGCTGGCAGCAAGGGGCTCACCCATGCAGACGATCTCGGCTCCTTGAGATTCATCAGCCAAAGGAAGAAGGTGTTGTCGGAGCCAGGGTGCGACCAGTTCGGCTTCCTGTTCACTTGAAAGAGGCTCGGCAAGTCCAAAGGGGTGCGGATTCTGGATCCAGTAGCCCTTTTGCTGCAGGCGACGAAGGATCTTCACTTTCCACTCCAGGCGCTCACTGAGGTTTGCCGACCTTGTGACGAGGGGAAACTCAGCAAGATCAGACAGGAGTGGCCAAAGCGTTGGGTCGATGCTTGGTTCTGGGGCTGCTGCAAGCTGACTCTCGCCAAAGGCAAGGCAGGGAAGGGTTCGCACAAAACAGGTTGGGCCACCTAGCCAACGGAGCTTTGTGGGAATAGCGAGTTCAGACTGTCGGGTGAACGACCGGTTCGCAACGACCAAGAGCTTCTTCACCTCGGTTGGTCTCCAAAACCACGCGTGGGCTTCGGCGGCGAGAGCCACCTCAACGGACTCGATTTGAGTTGCGCCAGAGGCCAAAAGAACCTTTTGTCCGGCAAGATGGGCCCGACCGACTCTGGTCACGACTTCCTGCGAGATGATCGCCATAGTTAGGTTGTAGGACGATATCGGTTTCAACTGGGGGGACGCCCCAGGCCTAAAGGTCTAGTTCAGGCTTCGTTACACTAGGTCTAGTGAGTCGCTGGCCATCCTCGTTTCCCCACCCGGCCCTCGTTTTTGTGGTTCTGGCATGGGGATTAAACTTTTCGGTCATCAAGCTCGCCTACCAAGATTTCTCGCCTGCGACCGTCGCGCTCTTGCGCTTTTGCGGAATGCTTCCTGTCCTCATTCTTGTTGCTAAGATCGCCGGGAGCAACCTCGTTTGGCCAAAAGATGATTGGCTCAAGATCCTTTGGGTGGGATTTCTCAATTCCGGCCTCTACATGGTTCTTTTTTTGGCAGGGATGCAGGGAACTGGTGCCACCCAGGGAGCAATTGCCCTTGCCACAGCCCCCGTTTGGATGAGTGTCTTTGCTGTGGTTTTCCGTCAGGAATCCTTTCGCTGGAACCTGATCTTAGGAGCAATCCTTGCCTTTGCCGGGGTCGCACTGGTCATCCTCGGCGGCCCTGTCGCGAACTTTTCTGGTAAGCCACTGGGAACGCTCTTGGTCTTGGCTTCGGCTCTCGTTTGGGCCTACAGTGTCATCGTTATGAAGCCGCTGGTCTCCCGTTATGGTGCCCTCACGATCTTCACTCTGTCTCTTCCTGGGGCTCTCCTTGCCCTTATTCCTTACGGCATCTGGGCCAGGGTTTGGGAAACGGATTGGAGTGCCGTGACTCCCACAGGGTGGGGGGCCCTCGCCTACCTCATCTTAGTGGCAGGGGTCGCGGCATTCTTGGCCTACTATAAAGGGCTCGCCGACGTCGGAGCCGTCCAGACGTCACTCACCCAGTTCTTTATTCCCCCAACTGCCGCCTTCTTCAGTTGGCTGATTCTGAAGCAAAATCTGTCTTTTCTCCAGTTTGCGGGACTCTTTGTTCTTATTGCGGGAGTGTTTTGGGCAACTCGTCGGAAGAAAGCTTCGGAGACTGACGACGTAACTCTTGCAGAAGATCGTTCTGCACTTTCGTCATCGTAAGGTCGCTTCTGGTTCGTTCGATCACGGCTCGAAGGGCATCGCAGGTGCGGCGCAGACCCCCTGTGACCCCGTCTGGGTAGTCGAAAGTTGTCAGATCATCGTAGATCGACTCCATCGCCCCGAGTAAAGCGTCAGAACGTTCCAGATCTCCCTTCCTCATCAGGTCGAGTACAAACCGCCGGAGTTCACTGGCTGCCTCGCCGATCCCATTCAAGTAACTTGTCGGAGAGATGGATCCATCCTCCGGTGAGGGAAGTGGCATGGATTGGACGAGACAAAAGAGACACTCGGCTTCTACCATCTCTTTCTCTGCGTCCTGAAGATATCCAGCGTAGAGGATTTCTGGGTGGGGAGCCATCGCCAGACGAGCGGTTTTTGAAATTGTCTTCGCCTCCTCCAAAAGTCGCGACGCTTCGTCAAACTGGTGGCGGTGGATGTGTTTGATCGCTTTGCTGGATGTTTGAATGAGTTGACGGGAGAAACGAAGCCCCTCCTCTCGGGCCCCATGCCTGCCGTCGAGTTCACTCTTAAGGTGAGTGACAATTGAGTCCCAGTTCATAGTTGTCCTTGACGCGCCATCGAAACAAAGCTGCCCTGCCCAATGACAAGGTGGTCTATCACGATGATGTCGAGCTCTTGCCCGAGTGCCTTGAGCTTCTTCGTGACAGAGATATCCTCGGGGGAGGGCGTCGGATCCCCACTTGGATGATTATGAGCCAGGATGATGTGGCTGGCATTTTCCCGCAGGGCTTCCCGAAAAACCTCACGTGCCCCGACCAGCGAGGCGTTGAGTGTTCCGATGTGAATCGTGCGAACCGCCAGCACCTTGTTTTTGGTGTTCAACGAGGCGATGCAAAAGTGCTCGCGCGGTTCATCTGCCAAGTAAGCAAAGAGCTCGTAGGCCTGTTCAGCGGTTGAGATCTCTTCCGTAACCTTCTTGCCTGCCCCAGCGATTCGTCGCCCCAACTCAATCCCTGCCAGCATTCTCTGGGACTCAAACTGCTCCAGGCCAACGGCGTTTAGCAAGTCCCGGGGGGACACGTCGCTCAGACGACCAGCTGGGTACCTCTTCACTAGATCGCGGGCCACACCCTCATTGCGCTCCACATCGGCTTCTTCCCGAGAAAGGCACAGAGAGAGGAGGTCGATCACCGACACTGCCTTCAGGCCATGATGCTGAATTCTCACCCAAGGGCTTTCGTTTCGTTCCAATCCTCTACCTCCCTCCGTTCTACCAACTCATGGGCCAAAAAGTCTTGGGGAGGCGCGGCAAAGAGAGAAATCCTCTCTCCAGTCTCAGGGTGAGTGAAGGCCAAAAAACAGGCGTGGAGTTGGAGCGGCCCTTGGTTGAGAGGCTTCGGGGCATATTGCTTGTCACCCAAAACTGGGAGTCCGAAGTAAGCCAAGTGAACTCGAATCTGGTGGGTTCGACCTGTTTCCAGACGAACCGCTAACAAAACTGCTTCGTTGAAGTTGCCGAGGAGCTTCACGTGGCTCGTTGCTATCTTGCCTCCTGCTTTGACCGCCATCAAGCTCGGAATTCCTGGGTGCCTGCCAATCGGGGCTTGGATCGTAAAAAGAGGATGAGGAACCCTACCCTGAGCCAGGGCAACATAGCGTCGTTCGGCGGTCTTCTCCCTAATTTGTTCAGCAAGGTCTCGATGGACCGAATCGCTCTTTGCCACCATGATCAGGCCAGTCGTTTCCTTATCGAGCCGATGGACAATTCCAGGCCGAAAGGAACCTGCTTCCTCGCTGAGAGGGTGTTTTCGCGCAAGCAATCCGTTTACAAGAGAGGGCTCTTGCGACGAGGCGGCAGGGTGAACTGCCAGACCCCTCGGCTTATTTAACACCAGCATGAAGTCATCTTCAAAAACTACGTCCAAGTCCATTGGAATCGGATCAAGATTGTGAGGAGGAGTGGGAGGGGGTTCTTCGGAAAAAACAGAATCGCCTGGTTGGAGTTCGAACCCTGGCTTGTGTATAAGGGTGGATTGAACCACGACCCCCGTCTGAACGATGAGTTCAGCGATTTTGCTCCGACTGTGGTTTGGCATCATCCGCGCCAAAAACCGATCCAGTCTTTCCTTTCCCTCTGCCACGAATTTCATAGTCAATTAACCAGTCCCGATGACCTTCCGAGTAATTTCAGGGATCACTTTCTCTGTTTTGACTCGTATACCCTTCTAGCTGTCATTCTCATAGGGCATTGTCGACATGAATTCGCGTCACTTTTTATCACTTCTCAGTCTTTCACTTCTGGCTGCTTTGGCCCATTCTCAAGATCTTGGGGTCAAGGTGACCTACTCTACCAGTGGGAAAACACTTCCTCAGCTAGCGGCAGAACTTTCTAAGGCGACCGGGGTTGATATTCGGGTTATGGGAGACTCCCGCCTGGACGTCGTGGCGGTTCGAGCCACGGACGTCACCTTGGTTGACCTTCTCCGCCAGGTGACAAACGTCACAGGCAATGGCCTTTTCAGTCAGGGGCAAAGTGTCGTCATTCAGCGAGATGGTCAGTTAGACCGGAACTTCAAACAGAGCGAGGATCAGCTCGTTTTGACTCGCCTTCGCTCCTCCATTTCAAAGGTTTCGGCGCAGCTCTCCGAGGCTCCCAGACCGCCAGCGAATGCTGGACCAGGTGGCGGGGGAGGCATGATGGCTCTCTTCAACAGTGGGAATATCGCTTTGGGGAAGACTCTCCCATTGCTTCCTGCCGAGAGTCTCGCGAGTATGGCCGTTGGGCAACGGCTTGTCTTTAGCGGAAACCGAACGGCGATGCAGGCACAGCTCCCCAACCAAGCAGTAGCGATTGCCGAAGAAGCCTATCGAACCCAAGTGGAGCGGCTCAACAATTCCGAGGCTCAGGCTGGCCCGATTCCAATCACCCCCGAGGTTTTGGCCCAACTTAAAGGGTCGAGACCCCACAGGATCTATGTCGTGGTCACGCGCCAGTCAGACACGAGCTTCCAGGTGGAATATCAGATTCTGACCAACGTCAGCCTGGCGCCTCCACAACAACCGGGAAATCAGGGCCAGGGTGGCCAAAGAGGCCAAGGAGTGGCGCAAATGATGGGGGGTGTCCAAACCTTCCCGCTTGTGTTTGGCATCACGCAGATAAACCTAGAACCAGAGGCGGAGAAGGCTCCAAGCGTTCCGTTTTCAGGACAGGATGGCGACATCGAACTTTCACCCTTGGCGCTGGAGCTTTTTCGGCGAGTCGGATCAGCTCCTGGCCAGATGAGGGTGATGGGTTTTGGGATGCCTGGTGGCGGACCGATGTCCTTTGCTTCCATGAATGGCAACCCAGCCGCCAGCCAACCACCGACCTTCAAACTCGACGATCTTCGCGACGTTCTCAAGAATGAACCCCTCTCCTTCACGGTCGGAGCCTTAATGGATCTGCTTAACCCAGGGAACTACGTAGCCAACCTGCCAGATCGGTCTTTCCAGACCATCGGAAATCTGATGGTCAGCGATCAAGCCCAGAATAAAACGAAGGCAAGGGTTTGGAACGACCTTCAAACCTCAGGCGACCTCAAGGTATCGACCCAAAACGGCTGGACGACCTGGACTCCCAACAAGATGATCGCTACCAGGAACGATCGAACCGATCGAGAAGCTCTCCAAACCCTCATCATCGAGATGAAGGCACTGGGGGCTGCTTCTCTCAATGCCCTGGCCAGCTATGCAGTTAAGGCCCCGGTGAACCGAGCCCCAGACCTCCTCGACAGCTTCTTGCTTGGGCTGATCTACGGGCCAGGAGCCCAAAGGCAGATCTCAGACGTGTCTCTCAACCGGGAGGCCTATCTGATTTACAGCAAGATCGAGTCAGGGATGCGTCAGAGCATGATCCAGTCTGGCCAGCCAGTCGCTCTCAACCAAGTCTCCGCCATCGCCCAAGATGCTGGCCGACTTGTCTTTTTTGGCCAAGGAGGCCCGAGCCGAGTGGCGGCGGAGGAGCGAAGACGAGGTGGACCTCAAGGAGGTCCTCCTGGCATGATAGCAAACTTGTTTGGGACAGAGCGCACGGAACTCTTTCCCCAAGGCGTGCCGCAAAACGCCATGGTGCGCCTGACGAGCAACTCAGACCAAGTCGTGCGATTGAGCCAGCAAGCATCTGGCTGGGCCCAAACCATGAGGCCAGAAGAGATTGCCTGGTCGCGAGCTGCCAGCGAATCCTTTGGGCAGTTCCGGGGCATGATGGGGCCAGACCTCAATAGCTTCGACCAGTTCATGATGGTGAACCAGGAAACAGTCCTGATCACCATCATGCTAACTCCTGAGTGGCAAGTGGTTCGACCCATTTCCGGCGTATCCATCGTTCCCGGGGCAAGCGCTGGTCGATTCGAACAGCTCCCTGAGGAAATACAACGAAGGTACCGAGAGAACTATGCTCGGGCCCAGGAGACTTTCGCTCGAGGTGGACAAGGGGGAGGAATGAGAAGAGGCCCGCGCAACGCTCAACCTTGATCTGTCTCAGTCAAAACATCCCCTGGCGAACGATAAGCCAGGGGATACTTTTTTTACAGAGGCTCCCTACGCGGGAGATTCGGTACTGGCTTTCGCAGCCTTTCGCATCTTAATGAGCCGCCACAACCACCTGGTTACAAAGAAGGAGGCACCGAGAAGAGACACGACCAAGGCAAGACCGAAAAGGGGAGCAAAGATCGCTGCCACCAATGTCGCGGCAGACAGGAAATCCTCACCCAAACTCACGGCCCAGTTGCTGACTGGCTCGGGGCTCAGGTTGACTGCTGCTCTGGTGGAAGCCTTTGTCCCATGAGCTGTGAAGGCGATTCCGCCCCCCACCAGAAGGGCAACCGCCTGTACCACAGGATCAAAGTTCCCGAAAGCTGCTGCCGCCATCACTGCTCCAGCCGGAATCCGAATGAAAGTGTGTATCGAGTCCCAGATCGAATCAAAGTAGGGAACCTTATCTGCGACAAACTCCGCGACAAATAACACAGTCGAGATTCCCCAAACCCATGGATTTTCAATAATCGCCAAGTTGCCAGGTAATTGTGCCAGGTTATAGTAGCCGAGAGCACCCAACGTCGCCACACAAGCATAGAGTCGAATCCCGGAAACCCAGGCGGCTCCCATCGCCAAACCGATTGTCGTGATCAGATCCACAACTCTGTGATACACCATGGAGCCTAAAAGGGTTACAACCTCGTGATAAACAGCCCAGGTGGGACTGGTGCTATAATGTTATTTCTTAACTGGCTTTCAAGGGTGCAGGCCAGACCAGACGACGATGGCTGAACCAGTGTCTTCTTCAGACCCTGCTCACCGTTTGGAGCTGATGCGCCTGCTCGAAACGGTAAAAGGTTCGCGCCAAGACGCCAAGCTCGACCTGATCGAAAAAGCCTATTGGGTCGCTGATGAAGCTCACTCTGGTCAAGTCAGAAAGAGCGGCGAAAGATACGTCGTCCATCCCACCGAAGTCGCCCTCATCGTGGCAGAACTGCGCATGGATGATGACTCCATCATCGCTGCCTTGCTCCATGACGTTCTCGAAGACACTGAGTACAGCCGCGACAAGATGCAATCCCTCTTCGGCCCGGACGTCGTCCGGCTCGTCGAGGCAGTCACAAAACTCAAACTTAACATCTCTCCCGAGGCAAGCGCCACCCAAAAGGCAACTGCCGAAACTGTAAGGGCGGCGGAAACTCTGCGCAAAATGCTGCTTGCGATGGCCCAAGACTTCCGGGTCATGGTGATCAAGCTCGCGGATCGACTTCACAACATGAGGACGATTCATGCCTTGCGACCAGAAAAGCAAACGAGAATTGCGAACGAAACGTTAGAGGTTTACGCCCCACTCGCTGCTCGTCTCGGAATCTGGCAACTCAAGTGGCAGCTCGAAGACCTCGCTTTCCAAGTACTTCATCCGGACGAATACCACCGAACCAATGAACTCGTCGCAGCAGGAAGGGAACAAAGAGAGCACGAGCTGATTAAGGCCACCGAGCAACTCAAAGCGAGGCTCGACGCGGCTGGCATCACTGGCTATCGAATTATGGCCAGACCAAAACACCTCTACTCGATCTTCAATAAGATCGTCAAGCAGAAGGTGCCTTTTGAAGAAATCTATGATCTCATTGCGATGAGAGTCATTCTGGAAGAGCACTACCAGTGTTATGTGGTTCTCGCTATCGTCCACGAGCTCTTTATCCCGATTCAAGGCCTCTTCTCCGACTATATCGCTCGACCCAAACCCAACGGCTATCAATCGCTTCATACCAAGGTGATGGGGCCCGATGGCGACGCCCTCGAAATCCAAATCCGCACGAAGGCGATGCATGCCGTCGCCGAATTTGGAGTTGCTGCCCATTGGACTTACAAAGAAGGGTCGAGCGCCAAAGGGGTCGATAAACTTCAGGTTCTGCGCCAGCAGTTGCTCGACTTTTCCAGTGATAACCTCGCCAGCAGTGATTTCTTACGGAGCGTGAGCACTGACCTCTTTACCGAGCAAGTTTTCGCCTTTACTCCCAAAGGTGATGTCATCGACATGCCGGTAGGTTCAACCGCCGTTGACTTCGCCTTCCGCGTTCATACCAATCTCGGGCTGCAATTGGTTGGGGTAAAAGTCAATGGCACGATTGCCACCCTGAATACCAAGATCCAAAACGGCGACGTCGTGGATCTTATGACCCGGTCAAACGCCCAACCAAGTCTCGATTGGCTTGAGTTTGTCAAAAGCCAGCACACCCGCTCTAAGCTTCGAAACTATTTCCGAAAGCGCAATCGCGATGAGAACGAGAGAGCAGGACGGAGCGTGCTCGAAAAGGAACTGCGCTCGATCGGACTAGACCCCAGAATCTACCTTGGGGAAGATCGAATGGCGGAAATCGTCAAGCAGATCAAAGATGTCTCGAATGTGTCAGACGTCTGCGCCAGAGTCGGCGAAGGCTTGGTGAGCGTAAGCTCCGTCGTCGATAAAATTCGCAGCACAGTAAAGGAAGTTGCCCCCGAGCAACTACAGATTCCAAAGGCAAGAAAGGTGGAATCAACCGTCATTCGCGGGGGCATCGACAACGTGATGCTGCGAAGGGCGAAGTGCTGCCTGCCAATCCCTGATCAACTGAGCTGCTTGCAATGGTTCAAGTTGTGCCACACTGGACTCGGCACCCTGGTGAAGGCCACCACCAGTCTGATCAGCGCTATTCGCAGCAGTTCCTCCGCAGTCTGCACCATGCCATGTGGTGTGAATCAGTACCAGTGTCAATCAATGCCAGCTACCACTAGCCAGTCCCTCACGCTGTGTGTGCTGCGCAGCAATCTTCATCAGTTCACTGCGCCGTGTTCACCAGAAGCCCCCTTAGCATGCCAAAATCATGTCCTACTACTGCTTTAGCAAGACGCTAGCTGGGCTTCATCAGCTTCATCATCATAATCACCAGCGCAAAGCATGCCACTCAGTTCACTCCAGTCCTGCCCAGTGGCCACCCATCACACATCTCCAGATGCTGCCCGTGATCACTCCCGGCATGACG
>JALOLT010000055.1 GCA_025455775.1 Fimbriimonadaceae bacterium | reverse complement strand
GACCAGCTTGGGTCTTGATCCCCCGATAGTCCACCGTTTCTGCTCCTCGATAGATGAGCTCAATCTGCACGTCGTTGGCAGCTCCGACGACCCTTGCCTGAACCATCTCACCGACCCGACCCTGGGATTTATCCAAAGTTATTCCCTCGCCGAGTCTCGCAACTCGCCACGTGCCGCGAGGCCCGAGCACTTCGAACGTCAGGATCGTCGCGTCCTCTGTCTCCCGGCGATGGCGTTCCATCAGGAGTGGGCTCTGGAAATCGTAGGGCCCCCATTGATCGACAATCATATACTTCCAGCCACGCAGGGTGCCAGGGCGAAGAAAGACAGTTCGATCCCCACCAACCAGGGGCTCAACTCGGTAGCGATTCAGAAGACTGCTCAACTCTGTTCCCTTCGCGTGGGACGGGAGGATTTTTGAGAAGGGAGTCCCTGCGCTCACGAATGGGTTCCAGCCCAGGTCAAAGCGTCTCAGGTAGCTTCGGTTGTCGCTGATATCTCCCAGGTTTCGCGAAAAAGCACTCGGAAGTGGCGCGCTTCCTGTCACACGTCGGTTCAGTCCGTCTCCTTGCACACCAGGAGGAAGACTCACCCCGGAACCCACTCCTTCGAGGGTGTTCTGGGTGGCTACGACACGAGAGGTACTCCCTTCCACCGCCATGAAGTTGCCATTGTTGCGGAACTGGTTGCGCTCAACCAAAACCCCATTCGTGTTTCGAAGGAGCAGAACATTGCGCACCACATCGGAAAAAATGTTTTCCGTGATGCGATAATCCCTGCTCCTCGTGTCTCTAAACTTCGGGTAGCCCCAGTTTGGATCCTGGGGTCGGTCATTCAACCAAAGGGCAATCGACTCGTTGTCGCGAATGAAGGTATTCCCGATGATCTTATTGTCTTGGCCATGCTCAAGGGCAATGCTGCGGTTGTTGTAGCCAAAAACGTTTCCTGCGATCACAGTATCGTGAGAGTATCCAGCCCAAACTCCGTGATCACACTCTAAGACGAGGTTATTCACAAAGAAATTCCGGCTGAAGGTTGCCTCGATTCCATTCGTGGGGGCATGACTAAAGTCGTTCCCCCATAAAAGGTTATCGTTAGCTCCCCCCATCCCTGTATCCATCGTTGTTTGCCCGGCCCACAGAAAGAAGCCGTCGCCCCCATGGGTGACGGAGTTATAGGCAAAGGTGTTTCGATTGCTCTGCTCGTAGATTAGGATTCCGGTCGAATCTTGGCCACGGTTATAGACTCCCAAGCTAAATCCTCTCACGCACCAATCGATTCGGTTGTGCATGATGCGATTGTCACTGCTCCGATACATGCCGAGGCCAACCGCGCCCAAGAAGCTAAAGTTGTTGTTCCAGAACAGCCCGCGATCTGTCCTGGTCAGCATCAGGCCGCACTGACCTCCCACTGCCCGGACGCCGCGCACTTCTGGCCGACGACAATTCTTGAGATAAATCGCCGCCCCGAAGCGAAGCCATTCGTCGTTCTCGTTGTGGTGAAAACTCATCCAATCGGCCAAGTCCTCTCTCTCCCTGGTACTTCCCAAACGGGCCTTCCAGTTGTAGGAGAAGTCCGAGTCCAGCAATTTGAGGTCACTTACCCCATTGGCAATCAGACCTATCTTGTAACCGTGAACGTTAAGGTTACGAATCGTGATATTCTCTCCCTCAACCAGAATTGCAGTACCTTTCCTTTCGTTTGGCTCAAGGGTCGCGGGGGTTCCCCGCAGGGTAAGTCCCCCGAAATCGACAACAATGTTCTTTCCACGAATCGTAATCGCTGCAGTTTTGCCTGTCTCATCGTCATGGGGTATCAAGTGGTCACCCCGCCGAAAGCTGGTCGAATCAGTGATCACCATCCCGGACGAGACCTGGGCAACCGATCGAGCGGGAGCTGATTCCGAAGAGCAAAGGAGGATCATTGGGATCATTTGGATTTTGATAAGAGTACTCGATTACAATCTGTGAAACCTGAAGTCCAGGTTGATTTCAAACGGCTAAACTACATGTCGTGCCGCGCCACCAGTTCATCCCATTCGATCATCCCAACCTCTCCCGCTTCGGGCGAATCGCCCAGCGGAAAGACCATCTCGAGGTGAACTACGGGGCGAATGGGATCCGCTTACGGTTCCAGGGACGAGCCTTGGGAGTCACCCTCGAAGCAGGGGGTGGACAATGGCAGGTCTCCTGGGGAGCCAGAATCGATGGCGGCCCGGAGATTCCCCTCCTTTTGCGCGAGGGCGAGATCATTAACGTCCTCATCGCAGCCGACCTCCCGGAGGGAATCCACGATGTCGAAATCTACCGCCGTACCGACCCCTTGGGGGGGATCAGTCGATTCTTCGGCCTCATCTTGGAGAATGATGGAAACCTCCTGCCTTGCCCTCCTCTCGTCGGGCCTCGCCTCCACTTCTATGGCGACTCCATCACGGCTGGTGGCGTCGTCATGGCCTTCGGTCACGAGGGAGAATCAGACGAAGCTTTTGCCCTCGACAATTACCGTGACTGTCTGACCAATGCCACGATGAGCTTTGCCGGGATCACGAGTAAGCGCCTTGAATCTTCATCCGAAATCGTCGGGATCGGAGGCCTTGCCGTCCTCGATCACACAGGGTGGTGGCAAGGGCCGGAGGAATGCCTGGGATGGGAGACCACTTGGGACAAGGTTCGCCCGTGGAAAGGGGATTTGGAAGAGTGGGACTTTACCTCCCAAGCCCCAGACCTCATCATCGTTGCCCTGGGGCAGAACTGCGCAAAGGATGGCTACCCTGAGTCACCTGACCACCAGCGAAAATGGAAAGATGCTTACTTGAAAGTCCTGACCTCGCTCCGAGCCAAGTTCGGATCTCCCGTCCCTCTCCTGCTTGGGACAAGTCTTATGAACCACGACCCAATCTGGGATGACTTGATCCAACAGGTCGCCGAGGAACTCGGTCATGGGGCTCACACAATCCGATACAAACGCAACGGATGTGGAACCCCTGGCCACCTCAGGGTTAGAGAATCTGAAGAAATGGCGGATGAGCTCGTTCCGCTTATTCAGGACATCCTGCACCGCTAGTCCCTTCGTGATCCTAGTCTCGGGAGCAATTGACAGGTCGTTCGAAGCATAATAGGGGTGTTTCGCGGAGCGATGTCCGAGTGGTCGAAGGAGCACGATTGGAAATCGTGTATACGGCAACGTATCGTGGGTTCGAATCCCACTCGCTCCGCCACCTCCTTCCCTTTCTTGAGGTCTTGGTTTGATTTCCCCCTCCGAGCAAGAACAAAAACGACGCGACGAAGTGATCGCAACAATCCTCCAAGCCACCAAAGACGGGGTCACGATCCGGCTTCCCGATTTTGACCGAACGCTGAGCCGCCCAAGCGACAACTACGCCCTTGTCAGCGTCGGCATCGAGCCAAATCCCTATGGCGGCACCGTCGGCGACTACCGCTACCAGTTTGAAGGCGAAGAAGATCTTCTCCACCTCATTATCACCCGCAACGATTGCGAGGTGTTAACCCCCGAACAGGCTCAACAGGTGGTCTCATTCCTTTACCCAGGAGTGCCAACCGCTTTGATGTGGCTGCGCCCTGCCCATTACAGCCAGCATTTCTATTTGGGCCACGATGTCCTCCTGGACTATCTATGAATCGAATCTACCTGGTGAGCGGCCCGCCTGCGGCTGGCAAAACCACTCTCTGCCAAGAACTCGCCAGGCGACTCTCTTTAGTCGTCCATATCCCGGTGGATGATGTCCGCCTGTGGGTCGTTCAGGGCCTCGCTGATTCTGTGCCTTGGACAGAAGAAACAGAGAGACAGTTCCAAGTAGCGGAAGAGGCGGTCGCAGCGATGGCTTCGACTTACTACCACCACGGCTTTGACGTCTTGGTGGATCATTGCCGAAACCTGCCACGACTTGACCAAGTGGTTAAAACCTATTGGGCAGGTCTTCCAGTAGTCAAGGTATGTCTCTTGCCAGACTTGGAGGAAAATTTGCACCGAAACGCGACCCGTACCAATAAAGATTTTCCTGCTTCAGTCCTTGTGGAGACAATCGAAGGAATAAATCCAGCAGTGAGAGCCAACCCTGGCCAGGGTTGGCTCTCGATTGACAACACTTCTTTGTCAGCGGTTGAGACGGCAGATCTTGTCCTGGCCCAGCCATCCCAGATCGCTGATCCTCGCGAGTGAGACTTTACTTTAAGCCACTCACGAATCGGATCGAATCGATCGCTCTCTTCACTTCCGCTTGGGCTTCTTTGTTCTCCTTTTCGGCTCCGATGGTGAGGACGATCAGGTCTTTTCCTTCATCGACCATCACGACGTTGAAGACGAAGTCAGTGGTCTTGCCTGAATCATCGACTTCAAGCGAGACAGTGAAGTTGGTTTGGCGGAAGGTCTTTCCATCGACTTTGAAGCCCTTGGCGTCTTCCCGCTTCATCTTGAGTTCACCGTCGCCAGAGAGTTCCTTTTCGAGGCCAGTCACGAAGTCCTTGTAGAAAGCATCGTCAAACTTTGTTTCATTTTTGTGGGTCATCACAAGGCCACCGAAGAAGGTCGTTTCGCCACCAGCCGACCAGGCTTTGGTTGTGACCAACTCGCCTTCTTCAGGCTCAGGGGCTTCTGTCTCTTCCAACACGACTGGCATCGTCAAAGAGAGTTTGGTTTCGCCGAGATACTGGCGCTTCCACTCACTGGCAGCAACATTGGCGAGAGCTACCGCCGCAACGGCGAAAAGCGCAAAGGGAACGAGGGTTCGGGAGATGATTTTCATGGGATTTCTTTTGGTTGAGAGAGATTGGCGGGTGAAACCTGTCCGGGACTAGTCTTTCTTCGACACCTTGATCGATTGTCTGATTCGTGCCCATGATTGCTTGGCAGAAGGAGAGCCAGGAAGCTCCATCCCGTCAATCAGGAAGACTTGGTTTTTGTGGGAAATCATGATGCGATGGAGGATCAGCTTCGAACCCTCCATTTCGTGAGTCAGGGTCATCGTCGCAGCATCTTGGCCATCAATTTTGGTGACATCTGGCCCAGCTAGCTTAAGGTCGTTGGCCTTGCCTCTGACGTTCGCAATATCGACTTCGAGCGCAGCCTTGAGGCCTTCTGCTGCCATCTTTCTCCCTGCTTTGACCTCAATCACGCTCACCGAAACCATGAGATGATCATCCTCTGCCGTGTAGGTTCGGATTTTCGATCCCCACTCCGGCGGAGTTTCTTCTTCCGACTCAGGAGTGAGAGGATAGGGGAGTTCCAAGCTGAGAGAAGTTTTGGGAATCGATTGCACCGTCCACCGCTCAACCTCTGCTACTGCACCAATTGTCAAGGCAACAACTGACAAGAAACAGACGGGGCGGAATGGACGGAGGGCAAAAGACATGAGATGAGAGGAAGGTAATGACGTTGTTTTCCACTTGACAGACGAGCCGCAAGGAGTTCCGCTTCGCCTTTTCAGTTTACCAAATGGCGAGAGCTTCGCTACTCATTCTCAAGCGGGGGGGAAAGGCTAATCAAGCGGAAGAGCCGTTCCACGCCGTGAAGATCGTATGCTTCGATCTTCTCTGCTTTCCTGAGCTCGACTTGCGCCTCTGCCTCGTGTCCGTCCGCCTTCAAGTAGACACCCAAAGCGTAAACGTGTCCGAGTTTGTCACTGTTTAGATCTCCAGCCAAGCGGATCGCCCGGATCGCTTCTGGCCTTTTTTCATCCCCCCACAAGGCAACGGAAAGCAGAAACAGCAGATGATCATCGCCTGGCGAAAGCTCAATCGCTGCTTGGAGGGCACCAACTGCTTCTCCAAACTTCTTCATCTCAATCAATAAATCTCCTTCCCAATAGTGATAGAAAGGATCCTCTGGCTTTGTGGAAATCGCTCCTTGGATAGCCTGGAGGCTCGCTGAACGGAAACCCTGCTGACGCAGAATCTCGGCAAGCCGGAAGTGGAGGTAGGCGTTCTCCGGTTCCAGTCGCACTGCCTCTTCAAAAGCGTGAACCGTGTCTTTGAGGCGTCCGTAGCGGCGATAGAGGTTGCCAAGAGCAAGGAGGAGCTCGCCGCTCGCATGAATTTTTTTCGCCTTCTCATATTGGTGAAAGGCTTGGGGTAAGAGGTCAGCACTCTCGTAAGCCCCTGCCAGATCCATGAGGTTGTCGAACCCGACGCGGCCCTGTTCAGCGGCTTTCTTAAAATGTCCGATTGCCTTTTCGTACTGGCCAGCCACCATGCTCAGACGACCCAGTTCCGCGCTTTCCTGCTGGTCTTTCCCGACCTTTTCCTCTTCTGATTCGTCTTGGTTCGACTCAGCTCCCACGAGGTCGAAGAGCTGCATGATGCTCGCGTAGTCTTGATTCACTTTCTCAGAATACGCTACCCAGGCGTTACTCAGTTGGGGACAGGAACTTATTCCATTGCTCGGCGAGCAGAACCTTGTGCTTCTTCCTCAAACCACAAGGGATGACAATTTCTTGGCCATCGGTCAAAACGGTCAGTTCCGCCACCTCAGACCAGCCGTGCGCCACGACTGCCTTTGCTGTATTTCCCAATTGGTAGCGAGTGACATAAGTCTTGAAAGGAAACTTTCTCTCAACCAACATCGATTTGCCAGCAAAGGTGACTTTCACCTCTGGAATCCTGCGGAAGAAGCTAAAGAAAGTGCTTCCGCTGAAGGCGCCAAACAAGGCAAGGAACGCAAGAAAAGGAAGAGATCGGGCTTGCAAAGACCAGGCTACAATTAGCGCGACAAACACAACGCTCGCCAAAATCGCAGCGGTCGTCGCCCAGAAGTAATCTGGCCGACCTTTCTGAACCAAAAAGACCTGTTCATAAACCCTTCCTTGGGTCAAGCCAAGCTCCTTCAAGGCACTCCTTTCGCTCAGCCTTTGTTGCAGTTCATCGAGGAATTCTTGGTTCGCAGGCGCGGCAGGGTGACGCCGGAGCTCAGCAACCACATCCGGAAGGTGAGAAAGGGCCTGGCGCATCGTCACAATTAGGGCCCCGTGATTGCTTCCCTCGCTGCGCTCCAACTGAGTGAGGATCTCTTGGCCAGTCGGCCCCAAAGCCTCTGCTTGGTGAGCGAGTTGCAATGCCTCCTCACTCCCAGGCAAGGAGGGATGATCCAAGAAGTAGCGAAAGTCGCCGAGCCACAAGCTAGCTTGACGCACCAGATACTCCTCATTCCCTTCCGAAAAATGCAGACTCATTGCTTGCTCTGAGTCTACATTACGGGAAACCTTAGAAGGAGGAAGCAAGAGTCCTATTGGAGGCTCGCTTGGTGGGCTGCCAAGTAGGAATTGATCTGGTCTACGACCTTTGTTGCGTCAGAAACGAGCGGAATTTCTGGCAAATTAAAGGGATTGCCCTTCTCATCTTTCAAGACTATTTGTCGCCTCGTCGTATCCTCCGTCCGAGACGTCACCATGAGTTCTGCCCTCGTCTCAGGATGCAAGGTTTTCTTCCAGTCGTGGACGAACCTTCCAAGCCGCCGCCGCACCGTGCAGAGATTCCCTTCAAGGATGAGTTCTTTGTCACAGAAGAACTCGAAGGTCGCAAAGATCAGGCCAGCCCCAACCCCAAAGAAAAGAGCGTAGAACCCAGCCAGGAAGATCGTAAAGAATCCGACCACCTTGCTGAGCCGCCCAATCATGGCGATAGCGTGAAACAAGGTAAACGAGTTCCAGGCGAGGGCAAAAACCCCGACACTCAGACCAGCGAGAACATTCCTCTTTCCCAGACTCAGTTCGAGCACCGACGGGATTTCCGCGACGCTGGAGGCTCCAATTTCCCGTCGAGCAGCCAATTCCGCGAGCTTCACGCGGAGGTCGTTAAAATCGACCCAACCCCCCTCGCCAGTGGTCGAAACACGGGCCAGGCGCTTGCGAAGATCCAGTTCCACGCCCGGCACTTGGTCGATCGACTGTTGAAGCATCAACAACAAGGGCTCATCTTCTGGTTCTGCCACTCTTCTGAGCTCTGACAGCAAACCAGATCCCCCCATCGCGAGATCCTCGCACTTTTTCGCCAGCTTGCCGAGGTCAGTTGCAGAGCATCCCGGTGGCGGAGAAAGGGACAAAGAAAAGTCACTCAGCCAAGTGTTTGCCTGACGAACGAGCATCTCCCGCTCGGATTGATGAAAAGTAAAGTGAGCTGCCACTGGTGCAATCCCTCGCTTTTAGAATCGGGAGAACCAGCCCTGTTCTATCCCCTTTTTCTTGCCAGAGTCCACATAATCCACTCTTCCGCCGCGACGTTGCCCACGACTTCCCAACCGTCCTCCCCCAGGTCATTCAACCAGGTCGAAACGAGTGAGATATTTCCCGCTTTCGTTTTGGGTCGATGGTTCGGGAGCGTCAAAGTGAGGGCTTCCTCTGAATAGTCCCATTCCAAAATGGCGTACTGCATCATTTTTTCCCCTTAATAGTGAAACAAAGAGGCTGATACTTGCAGTAGTTCTCACCAGTAACCCTAAATACCTCTGGTCTATTCGTATGAAGTTGTTCCGAATTCTTCCGTTGCTCGCGCTTGCCTCGGCTCTTCTCATTGGCAAGGCATCTGCCCAGACCCACGCAACGCCACCATCCCAGCCGGGCCAAAACCAAAGCGGTTCGCAGCAGGATCAAAGGCAAAGAACTCAGCCAACACCAGAACCCTACGGCCCAGAACTGAAGGTCAAACTTCTGGCTGACATTCGGCGCCTCCTCACAGAAGTGGCGTTTGTGCCAGACGTTGATTTCAAAAAATGGGATGAGATGATCGCTGCAAACCAGGCGAAGCTCGATGCAGCCCAAAACGAGAACGAATTTGCCCGGGAGGTAAATGCTGCCCTCCGACAATTTGGAATCAGCCACGTCCGGCTTGTAACCCCTCGCTCAGCCAGAGCCCGAACTCAATCGACCGCAATCGGCACAGGGATCTCAGCCCGCAGTCACCCAGATGGACTCGAAGTGACCACTGTGGTCACTGACAGCCCAGCCGCCAAGGCTGGACTGAAGTCAGGAGACGTGATCATCTTGGTAAACGGCAAGAAGCCAACGAGCCCAGATGACCTTCCCCGAGAGGCAAACTCCCAAGTAACTCTTTCTGTCAGGAATGCTGAATCCACCCGAGAGATCCAAGTGACTTCTGGTGAGTTCCGAACTCGCCGCCAAGACTCTCTCACGTGGATCGACGAGAAGACCGCTGTTTTGAGGGTGTGGTCATTTGCCACTGGATACGAGCGACGCACGATCGACACTCTGATGCAAGAAGCAAAGAAGGCGGAATACCTTGTTCTCGACCTCCGCAACAATGGGGGAGGGGCTGTGACCAATCTGGCCCACTTGCTCGGCCACTTTTTATCCAACGGAACCGAGGTTGGAACCTTTGTGGGTCGCGGCGACATGGCGAACTACCTGCGCACACAAAATGTCGAGAAAGCGAGCCTGTTCGATGTAGCAAAGGCCTCTACGCGGCGTTTCCGCGCCATGACTCCCCGCGAAGCGAGCCCCTTCCAAGGCAAAGTTGCTGTCTTGATCAATCGGGGGACGGGAAGCGCGAGCGAGATCACGACCGCTGCCCTGAAGGAACTCAAAGATGCGATCATCGTCGGTCAGCCGACCGCGGGAGCAGTTCTTGCCTCTCAGTTTCGCCGCATCTCCGGAGGCTTCGAACTCCAGATTCCCCTGAGCGACTACGTCACGATCAAGGGGGTTCGGCTGGAAGGAAATCCATGGAAACCAGACATCACTACCGATGGCAGGTTTGTTCTGACCGGGCCAGACGCAACCCTCGACGCGGCACTCAAAGCATTGAAGGGCGCGTAGTTTTCATCACGACAGTCATAGCCTTCCCTCTTTTGGCCCGGTAGAATTACCGAAGGTCTCATTGTGAATTGCCTTATTTTTTTGGTTGCTCTTGGTCAAATTGATACAGTTGATGTCCGAATTGAGCGGCTCAGAGAATTGTGGAGGAACCTTCAGCCAAGGTCGGCAAGGTCAGACTTCAGAATCCTGCCAAACCTTGCCTCATATGACCCAGGTGAGCTTTCAGCAACTGCCCTCAGCGACGCAACCAACACCCTTAACTTTGTGCGCGAAGTCGCTGGCCTGCCATCCGATGTCACCTCAGACCCAGACCTGAATCGCCAGGCTCAGGTCGGAGCACTCCTGCTCTCCCTCAGCAACTTTTCCCATTTTCCCGACCGCCCAAGTGGGATGGATCAGAGACAGTATCAGGTCGGCCGTCAGGCAACCGAGGCCTCGAACATCGCAGCCAGCTATGGGACAGCTCACTCCCTCCCCCAGATGCTGCAAGGGTGGATGGCTTCTCTTGGCCAAAACTCGTCAAGGGCCGGCCACCGGCGCTGGTTCCTCAACCCTCGGTTATCCAAAGTTGGCTGGGGATATGTGGCAGATCCAACTAAGAAAGCTGCCTTCGGCGCAGCGATCGTCTTCGACCAGTCCAGAGCCATAAAGGTGCCCTACCGATCGATATCCTGGCCAAGCGCAGCTGCTTTCCCTGTAGAGTGGACAAGACCCAACATGCCATGGAGCGTCACCGTTAACCCAGACCTGTACGAGACCCCAAAACCAGGGGAAGTGATGATCCATGTCTCCGGGCCTGACGGGATGAACTGGAAGTTCGATCCAGCAACCCCAAATGGAGAGAGGTTTCTATCCACGATCAACACCCAGGGCTATGGCGTAAACAATGCCATCTTGTTCCTTCCCCGCCTGGGAAGAGCTTATCGCTCCGGTGACACCTTTACCGTCACGATCACTGGCATCAAAACAAAGGACGGGAAAGGCGAAACCCTCTCCTATCGAACCGTGATGTTTAGTCTTAATCAGCCCAGTAGTCGAACTCCGGCCCGAAGAACTTCGGGGTAACTGGCTGTCCGGTCGAAGCACTTTCCAACGCTGCCAGAGCAAGAGCCGTTGCATTGGCTCCGTCTCGCCCTGTTACTGGAACTGGCCGACCATTCCGGATCGCCTCCAAGAAAGCACTGATCTGGCGGAAGTAGGGGTCATCGCTCGCCGGATTGGGTGACTCTGCCCGCGAGCCATTTACGGTGCTGATTCGAAGGGCATTGTTAAGTCGGGAATCAAATTCGATCACGCCTCCGCTCCCTGCTGCTTCCAAAGTCGAGCGACCCCCGCCAGGATCCATCCATGTCGCCTCAACATGGGCCACTGCTCCATTGGCAAACGTGAGAGTGGTGAGAGAATAGTCTGCGCGCGACTCGTGACTTCCCCTTGAATCTCCGAACTGAATCGAACGGCTGTAAACCTGAGTGCACTGCCCCAGTGTCCAGATCAACCAGTCAAACTCGTGAACAGCCAAGTCGAGGAGGACTCCACCGCTGCGCTCCATGTCGCCGAACCAACCAGTAGGCATCCCCCCTCCCCTCCTCATTCGAATCGCTGCGGGAGTTCCAATCTTGCCAGACTTAATGGCCTTATGAGCAGCGCTATAGTCTGGGAAAAAGCGAACGACCTGGGCTGTACCGAGGGGCATCTTCGTCTGTTTTGCCACCTTCAGAAGTTCCTCACACTCGGCAAGACTTCTCGCCAGAGGTTTTTCTAAAAGGGTCGGCTTGCCAGACTTGAGGGACTCCAGGGCAAGGTCTGCGTGACGATCGGTTGGGGTGCAAACATCCACCACTTCAGCCCACTCGATGAGCTCCCTTGCCGATTCGAACGGAGTGACCCCCTTTTCGCTGGCGAAGAAAGCGAGACGCTCTGCATCAGGATCAAATGCCCCAAGTTCGACCCCTGCTATCTTTTTGGCGTGGGTTGCGTGGCGCCCCCCCATCCCACCAGTACCCAAAATCCCGACCTTCATCAGAGACATTTTGACCCAGAACAGGGGTCAGTTTCGCACCTTGCTCGTCTTTGACCAGAGCAAGCTGGAGTCACAGCCAACAAACGCGAGCCAGGATTAACTGTGCCTTCGAACTGCTAGGAAATACGAGTCAAGGCTCCCTTAATCCACCGCTTGAGTCATAACCGCTTTCATCACCTCTTCGGGGGTGGTCAAGCCGGCCAGGACCTTCTTCTTTCCGTCTTCGAGCATAGACATGAACCCTTGCTTTCTGGCGACTTCCAGCAATTCAGGATAACCTGCCTTGTCGGCAATGGCCTGCTTGACCGGCCTCGTTCCCATCAAGAGTTCATAGACACCAATACGGCCCTTGAAGCCTGTCCCTCGACAATCTGGGCATCCTTTTCCTTTCAACAAAGTTGCGCCTGGCATGTCTTCCGCTGTGATGCCAATTGTCGTCAAATCCTCTCTGGTGTAGGGAAAAGGTTCGCTGCACTTTTGACAATTTCGCCTCACCAACCTTTGGGCCATGATGGCGGTGATCACACCTGACACCAAGTACCACTCAGCCCCCATGTCGATCATTCGCCCGACTGCCTCGATTGAGTTGTTGGTGTGCAGAGTGGTCAGTACCAAGTGACCCGTCAGACCTGCTTGAATCGCGATCGCCAAAGACTCCGGGTCGCGAATTTCACCCACCATCATCACGTCTGGGTCTTGCCTCAAAAAGGCCCTCATGACTCTCGGAAAAGCCATCTTTTCTGTGACCTGCACCTGAGCAATGTTATGATCAAACTCGTACTCGATCGGGTCTTCGACCGTCACGATGTTGCGCTTCTTACTATCCAACTGCTGTAAGCTGGCATAGAGGGTAGAGGTCTTGCCACTTCCCGTCGGCCCAGTGACCAAGATGAGCCCATAGGGCACTTGGATTGCAGACTCCCAAATCCCCCGAACATCATTTGGCATCCCGAGCTGTTCGAGGTTAACCTTCATCGCGGTTGGATCCAGCAACCTCATCACGAACTTCTCGCCGTTCAAACAAGGGACGCAAGAAGCGCGAGCACTCAGGCGTCGCCCGTTGTATTCCATGTCGATGCGGCCGTCTTGTGGCTCTCGCATCTCGTCAATTCTCATCCCTGCCGCCAGTTTGAGTCGGGCCAAGACGTTTTGTGCTTGTTCGGGAGGCAGGAAGCCAGTTTCGTGGAGGATCCCATCCTGGCGGTAGCGAATCACCAGCTGATCTCGCTCTGGCTGAAGGTGAACGTCACTCGTGCCACTATCCAAGGCGTCCATCAGGACGTTGTCAACGATTCCGACGGCAAGGGACATCTCATTCCCTCCCATTTCTCGAACTTGACCCTGCTCTCGAATGATGAGGCGAAACCGCTTGGCAGCTCCCCAGTTGCCTGTGTCCTGACTAAAGGTGCTCGACATAGTGACTGGCACAGGATAACACACTCCTGGCCACTTTTGGCATAAAACCGCCGCTGAATCCTCTTACTGCTTCGCTTTTCAACGGCTCCGGCTTCTGGCTAAAAGCCGACGTTAAACGAAATGCCCCACTCCCGCGATCGAACGAACAACAGGCTCACTGTAACTGGCGAACCGAGGCGTGTCACCAACCAGTGAGTGTTGTCTCCGTCATTGACTAATTGGAGGGCGTAATCCCGATCGACTCGCCAGTTGACGCCAAAGGGAAACTTTACAGAATTGTCAAAATTGTTGTACTTTACGCTCGCAAAGGGAGTAAAGGGTACATCTGGCAAAGACTTAGAGAAGGTCGTGAAAAACGCCTGGCCTCGCGGGGTACTCAGCCTGTCACTGGTGAAGCCGACAACGACCGATGGGGTGGCATGGGTTTCTGGTGTGATGAACCAAGAAAGGCGAGGGAGCAGTGGCGCATCGCCATCGCTCTTACGCAAGTACTCGATTGGATCGTTCCCAAAAGCTGGAGTCGGCATGATTTGCGAATCAGAACCGGAACGCTCGATCCCGACCGTCAGGTTCGGCGCAAGCCGATAGTCGAGGGTGAAGCGAGAGCGAACAGCCACGTCATCAGAGGCAATGAAGCGAGCACTAAATGTCCACTGTGTCGGCAGCCCGTTAGCTCCTAACACCTTTGCCTCTCCTGCACAGCCAGCACAGGTCGGGGCTAGGTTGAGGCCTCCCCCACTCTTCTGACTCAAGAGACCAGCCAGGGCAACCTGATCCGCCACTTCATCTGAGTATTTCTTCGGACTCTCAGCAAACTTCCCTTCGCACCCTGCGCAGCAGAAGTAGTATCTCACTCCCTCGAAATCTGCGTAACCACTCGCCCGGCTCGGGGTTGCCACTGGATTTTTCATCACAGGGCAAGTCAAAGACATGGAGCGAGGGATCGAGGCATAAACCCTCGGATTGCTCAGGAATTTCTCACGATTGGCTTCGGAACGAAAGAAGTAACGGACTCCCTCGAAGTCTGCGACAAATGGAGTAACTCCCACCTTTTGGTGATCCACTGGGTCAAAGGCAAAAACCCCAACCGTCGCTCCGTTCAGCAGGGCCTCCGCCAAAAAGCCGGTCGGACCGGCGCGAAAACTAGTCTCACACTTTTCAGTGCAAAAGCCCACCTGGATCCCATTGAAGTCGACCGAAGGGACTGACGCAACTGGCTTCCCTCCCGCCACAGGGCAGACCACCTCCTGGGCCAGGGCAGAAGTTGCCAGGGCCAAACTCAAAAAGAGGGAAGCGAGTGTTGATTGGGTTGTCATCTTTAATATCTTCCTAGCAAATCGACCATAGCATGATCCAAAAGGCCGTGAGGCGTTTCCAAATAGTGAACGTCTTCTCTGTCGGAGTCCAGAACTCCAAAAGACCCGTGAAGGTTCCAAAGAGCCCAACCCCAGCCCCACTCTTGCCAAAGCATCAGGAGTTCTTCCATCCAGGCCAGAGCCACGTGGTGAGGGGTGTGATTGAAGCAGCCCCACTCCCCGACATGAACCCCGACCCCCTGCCCTGCGAGCCGCAAAAAGCCCTCGCTCTTTGCCACCAACCTGTCACGGTTCCACGTCTTCCCCTTGATCTCCATCGGCCAAGTCGGCTCGGGCCACTCTGCGATGTGGGGAACCCAGTTTGCCTGAGAGTGGCTGACTTCCATCGGCAAGTATCCTCTGGTGCTTTGGGCCACCCCAGCCGTTGCGAGGCCCCAGACTGGCTCCTGACCGTACTTCATGCCATCCACCACGATGAGACGACCAGCATCCTCCTCGCGGATTGCTGATATGGCAGCCGACATGGCAGCGACATAGGGAGCCTCTTCCATATCAGGTGGCTCGTTCAACAGGTCAAAACTCAGTGAGCTGTTTCCGATGGCGCGATATCTTTTGGCAAAAGCTCGCCAAGTCTCGGCGAAAGCCTGCCTCGCTTCGTCGTCCACCCAGAGAGAGTTCGGCTCAAGTTCAGGCTGGTTCACGCAATACCCGGGAGCGCGGTGGAGGTTCAGGTTGACATGGACTCCATACTTCTGACCCCATTCCACTGCTTGGTCAATGTGAGAGATCTGCTCTTTATCCATCGTCAGGGGATCTTCTGCACTTGCCCAGCACCGATAGCTCATTGGCAAGCGGATGAAGTTAAAACCCCAATCGCTCACCAACTGGAAATCTGATTCCCGGAAGGGATACCCCTGATCTAAGTTGAATTTCTGAAGCAGGTTGAAGCCCTTCCAAAGCGGCAAGGACGAGGGACTGGGTTCCGGCAACTGTGCCACGATCGCATTTTAGCCAAGCCCTGGTCTGGTTTGGCCTCGCTGCGAGGAATAAACTGAGAACCTCAGAAAAACTCCATACAGCAGACGCTCGCCTGGGGCAGAACCATCACGAGCTCCTTCAAGGCTCTCAGATTCCGAATCTCAACGAGACCTTGTTGCAATTGCGCGAGAGTGATGTTCCCCATTGCCAACTGGCTAAAGACATGGATCGACATTTTGAGGTCGGGAGTCTCTGTAGTCGGCTGGCACAGGCACCCATGGGGGCCACCATATATCCGCCAAGGTCCCCGATTTTCTGGCAGATCTGGATCGTCGATTTCGATGACGACAGGATGGTCAGGGTAGGGCAAGGTCGAGACGAGTTGGGCGACATCGATGACTCGGAACATCGTCGGACGAGAGATGTTTGCCTCAACCCCTTGGTCAACATGCTGGGACAAGAAGAGAGAGTCTGGTGGCTCTGGCCAGGTCACAAACGACTGATTGCTCGCCAGCCCGCGAAGGACTTCGAGAGCCGCCTCATAGCCACGAGGGGTTGACCAGGCAAATTCTCCAACTTCCAAAGTCCCCCAAAACTCCTTGGGAGAAGCCCAGAAGTAAGCCTCAATCGGATCGCCAATCGCCAGGATCATAGGTGGCTTAGTGCCGAGGCGTCTTTCCCAGAGTTCCGGACTGCGAACTGGCGAACCGGAAAGTTTCTTCACCATCGCCGTGTGGCATTCATGCAACAAGTGATGATCCCTTGGCATCACGCGCCGGACTGGCAGATCACAGGCGAAGGTCGGAAGCCGATGGGTGGGAACGCGAATCGACCAGCGATAGCCGCAAGTGGCGTAGCCGAATTTGCGGTAGTAGCTCTCGCGAAAAGGATAGAGACTGGAGATGATCTTGCCTTCGGCGAACATTTCTTTCAAGAGTCCTCTCATCCCGAGAGAGCTCACCCCTTTATTGCGGTACTCCGTCAAGGTTGCAACCGAGCCAACTCCCCCACAAGACCAAGGCTGAGCGAGAGGGACACCTGCGCGCCATACGTTGTAGTGAACGATCACAGCAGCCCACGCAAACTCGCCGTTCTGAGTGACCAGGTAGGGAGTCTCACCATCGTTGAATGAGTAGGCTTCCTCCGGTGGGATTCCGTTGCCGTAAACGTGGGCCCAAATGTAACTGAGGGCAGCTCGGTGCTCTTCCTTTGCTTTTAGAAACTCCAGATCAACCATGAACACTTTCTTACAGGGGGATCGCAGAGGTGTTTTTGTTCACCCCCAGCACAAAACAACTATTGATCTTGCCGATCCCTTTGACTCGGCTCAGCTTTTCGCGAACGATCCGTTCGTAGTCGGCCATATCCTTCGCGATAATTTTGAGAAGAAAATCGCAATCTCCACTCACGTTCAGACACTCCAACACCTCGGGAATACTTCTGACCGCGTCGACGAACTGCTCAATCGGTTTTTCCTGATGGAGCGAGAGGCTCACCATTGCGACCACCATCAGGCCGTAGCCAAGGGCACCATGGTTCAAACGAGTCGTGTAGTTCTCGATAAACCCAGACTCCTCGAGCTTCCTCACTCGTTGTAACATTGAAGGAGGAGACAGGCCAACCTGTCTGGCCAGATCAGCATTTGTGATCCTGCCATCCTCCTGCAATAATCGGAGGATTTTCAAATCTGCTTCGTCCAGCCTCTCCTTCATAACACTCTTCCGAAATGATATTCGGTTGAACGGCCCATTGTCGCGCCTTTGGCACCCTTTTCTTTCATCAGAGTCGTAACATACTGCAAACCACCATGACGACCACTCACGAACTACCCCGTTGGGATCTTGAGGTCTTCTTCCCCTCTGTCGATTCCCCCGAATTTCTTTCTGCCATAGCCGAACTGGCCCAAAAGTTGGAAGAGTGGGACTCGCTCGGAAAGGCAGCCAAAACCGATGACCTTTCACCCCGACTCCCCTCGCCAGACCTTGCGAATCACTTGGTTGGATTGATCGAGGCAGTCAACACCTGCTCTTCGAAGTTTCAGCTCATCGGCTCCTTCCTTTCCAACCACTGCAACGCAGACACTGAAAACGAAGGAGCAAAAGCGGCGCGAAGTCGCCTGACACCTCACCGAGTCAAGTTCAGCCGCCTCGCGACAGAACTGACCGCCTGGATTGGCTCCCTCCCCATCGAAGAACTTTTGCCACTCCATCCAACCCTCGAGGCCCACGCCTTCCCCTTGCGACGAGCCCAAAAGTCGGCCCGATTCCTTATGTCCATGCCAGAGGAATCCCTTGTCGCAGAGCTGTCCGAATCGAGCTCAAGCGCCTGGTCTAACCTTCACCGCGATGTCACCTCCCGAATTGAGGTCGAAGTCGATGGAGAAAAACTCCCTATGAGTGCTGTCCGAAACCTCGCCTATGATCAGGATCAGGGCAAAAGAAAGAGAGCCTACGAGGCAGAATTAGTGGGCTGGCAGGCTCACGCGATCCCCATCGCTGCTGCAATGAACTCCATTAAGGGAGGGGCGAACGTTTTGGGGAAGAGGCGAGGATGGGAGAGCCAGCTTGACCTGTCCCTTTTCGGCAACAACATGGATCGAGAAAGTCTGGAGGCGATGCTCACCGCCGCCCGCGAGTCTTTTCCTGCCTTTCGACGCTACTTCCGAGCCAAGGCAAAGCTCTTGGGCCACTCCGCTGGCCTGCCGTGGTACGACCTTTTTGCCCCAGTTGGGCAAGAGAGGAGCTTCAGCTACGACGAAGGAATGGCTTTTGTCGTCGAAGGCTTTGGGAGCTACTCCCAAGAAATGGCGGATTTTGCCCGGCGCTCGTTTGACGAGAATTGGATTGATGTGGCTCCGCGAAAGGGAAAAGTGGATGGCGCCTACTGCTCCGGCGTGACTGGCGACATCAGCCGGATTTTGATGAACTATAAACCATCCTTCGGCTCTGTCTCAACCCTTGCTCATGAACTGGGCCATGCTTACCACAACCTCTGCCTGAGCCAACGAACACCGATGATGAAGTCAACTCCGATGACTCTGGCCGAAACTGCAAGCATCTTCTGCGAGACGATCATCAAGAAGAAGGCAACGAGCACGGCGGAGGGGCAAGAGCTGATGGCCATTTTGGAAGCCAGTCTGCAGGGTCAGGCCCAAGTCGTCGTTGATATCACGAGCCGATACCTGTTTGAAACTCAAGTCATTGAACTAAGGAAGGAGAGGGCGCAAAAGGACACCTACGGGGACGGCTTAGATCCTGACACGCTGCATCCCTACATGTGGGCGATGAAGCCCCACTACTACAGCTACAGTGCCTTTTACAACTACCCCTACATGTTTGGGCTGCTCTTCTCCCTCGGGCTGTATCGGGTTTACAGCGAACAACCAAACGGGTTCCACGAGCGGTACGATGACCTGCTTTCCAGCACTGGCTTGGACAATGCAGCCGAATTGACGGAGCGATTTGGAATCGATATCCGGGAGACAGAATTCTGGCGCGGATCGCTCAAGGTCATCGAAGAAGACATCGATAGCTTCGTGTCGCTCGTTGGGTGAGCTCCCTCAAACAGGGGCTTTTCCGAAGATCCCTCCCCCCAGTATTTTTACTGGGGGGAGGGAGAGCTAAGGGGTGAGTGGCAAGATGGTGCCGGAGCGTGGTCTCTCAGAACTAACTTAGAATCGAATCGAGTACTGCAGACCGAAACGGTCGGTGCTCGAGCCAGAAACTGATCCACTGTAGAAGTAGAACAGCTCGAGGCTGGTTTTGTCCGAAACGTTAAAGCCGATCAAAGCAGTTGCCGCGAGTCGAAGGGCCGTTTCGGAAGTGCCGCCGGGACCACCCACTTCTCGGCTTGCGATACTATCCAGGATCGAGCTGCCGCCTGCGCCACGTACATTGATGTCGTGATAGGCCAAACCAGCACCGACTCCGTAGTAGAAGCCAGTCTCTGGCTTGGATCTCTCAACATACATCAAGCTGTAACTGTCGAAGCGATCTCGCGAACCAAATCGCATCCAAGTGAACTCAAGAGTGGACTTCCCACCCTCGAAAAGAAAAGTCTGGGGATTCAAGTAGCCAAAGCCGACGAAGAATCCATTGCGTGCCGTTGCGTCGCGCACATCACCATTGACCGGGGTTGCCCAACCAAGTCGGATGGTCGATTCGGTCTTCCCATCGGCTGCGTGAGCAAAGATCGCCATCGAGGCGAGCGCGGTAATCAGAAGTGTTTTTCCTTTCATGACAAACCCTCAAGGTTGTAATTCAACCTGATTCTTTCACTATATCCTGAAAGTTTAACCAGGATCATGGCAACTTGCTAGTTTCTTCCTTTTTACGATCCAAAACGTGCCACGCCAGATGAGCAACGGAAGATCGATAAGGTCTCCACATCTCGCACATCGTCGCTACTTCCTTGGGATCCGGCAAAGATTCCAGACCCAAGATCACCTGAAGACCCTTGCGAACTCCAAGGTCGCCGATCGGCCACACATCCTTCCGGTTCAGCCCAAACATCAGGAACATGTGAGCACTCCAAGGGCCGATCCCTTTTACCTTGGTGAGAATATGTTCAACATCTTCATCCGGCAAAGTGTGAATGATCGGGAGGGGGAGTGCTCCTGAAATGACGTGACGAGAGAGATCCAAAATTGTGTTCGCCTTTGCCCTGCTTGCTCCGCAAGCTCTGAGATCTTCAACAGAGGTTTCGACAAGGTTTTCCGGTGTGACCCTGTCTTCTCCCCCAAGATGTGTGAACAGCCTATGGGTGATCGCTGCTGCCGCCTTTCCGCTCAGTTGCTGGCCCAAAATTGCCTCGACCAAGTGACGAAAAGGCTGGGGAGTCACAGGAAACTCTGGCACAGTGAAGTCTTGAGCGTAAGGTGCTAGGCGGGAATCAAGCCTTAAGAATTCGGTAGCAGACAAAGGGGTGACCATGATCCCGCTACGCTACCTCGGTTGGAGTGGGCCTTTGCTAAGAATTTGAGTAACGCACCATAACCTTGCGCGTTGTTCAAGTAAGATGTCGTTTCAGGAAGCAGCGTTGCCGCGACCCTTTTCCCTCGCCACGAAGGCAGGGAGTGCAAAGGTGCCTATGGAGAGAGATTCCGATACCGACCTGGTTTACCGGGCCAGACAGGGGGACTTCTCCGCATTTGAGACTCTCTTCGAACGACACCGCCAAACGGTGTACCGATTTGCCTACCAAATGTCTCATCGCCGGGATGACGCAGAAGACATCGTTCAAGACGTCTTCGTGAAAGCCTATCAAAATCTGGACCGGTATCGCGACGAAGCCAAATTCACGACTTGGTTGCTCCGCATCACAACCAATCTCTGCACCGATCGGGCTCGAATGGTCAGTCGCAGGAACAATCTGGAGCAGCAAGAGGCAGGAGGAGCTCTCACCTGGATGACCGTTGGATCAACCACAGAAGATCCTGTCTCAAACCTCCAACAAGAAGAAAGGGTGGCAGCTTTGCGAACCGCGATTGCCTCATTGCCAGATCATCACCGAAACATGATCGTCCTGCGCGACATCGAAGAAAGGGAATACGACGAAATCGCGTCGATTCTCAACTGCACAGTCGGGGGTGCCAAGCTTCGAGTCTTGCGGGCAAGGCGAGCCCTGCGAGATCGACTCACACCGCTTTTGAACCACGAATAAAGAAAAGAACATGAACGACAAGGAACTCGATGCTCTGATTGCTGAAGCGTTCGGCGAAGCCGAACCTGAGGATCGCCTCTTGGCTCGAAAAGTAAGAGACCAGGATCCAACAGCCGTGCGAGAAGCAGAGATGCTTGCCCTCATGAAGGAAGACCTGAAGGCCCTTCGCGACATCCCAGAATGTCAAATGTCAACCGAGAGGATGAGGCAAGCGATCCTGAATCAAGGGCTCAAACCAAAGCACCCCCTCGGCTGGCTCTCCAAAAACTGGGGCTATCTGGCAGGAGCTGCTGCCTGTACCTTCGCCCTCGCGATGATTCTGCCTCGCTTGAACCAAAACCAGAGCGATTCTGCCACTGGGATCGAACCAGGAACCAATTACGCAGCGCAAAGTGCCACGGAGTCAGGCTCCACCCTAAGCGCGGTCGAACCAACCCCCGACGCTGCGCCGAGCTCAGGACGCAACTTGGAAGAGACTGCTCCAGCCGCGCTAACGTCCTCCCGGATTGCTCCGACGCCAAGCCAAACCGAGCAAAGGAGACGCGCCACGGCCCCCCGGCCAACGGGATCCCAGAGAACATCACGGCTGGCAAATCGAACCAGAACCCCCATTGCCGCTCCCCCTTCTTCCCAACGCCAAGAGTCCGACCGAAATCTCGAGAGGGTAAGAGACTTGGCTGGTCAATACTTGGCCAGCGCAGGCTCCGAAACCACCCCGATGAGTTTCGGGGCTTCCAGCTTGCCAGGGGCTTCCGCTCCCGCCGGCCTTGGCGGCAACTCACTCATCCGCAGAGGCGGTTCACCAGTTTCCATCATCCTGATCGACACTCAAAACTCAACTCAGTCTGGAACGGGCCAGGCAACTCCTTCACCTGATGGCGATATCCTTTTTGGCGGCTAGTATCCTTTTGGGAACCGGTAGGCAACAGCCAGTGCCAGTTACCAAACGAACGAGAGACGAGGTGGTCTGGGAAAGGCTAGCTCCCTCCCTGGTGATCCTACGAGGAGACCTCGGAGAACCAACCGGGGTTGGTGTCCTGATTGACGAGAGAGGACTATTCTTGACCCATCAAAGCCAACTGCCAAGGGGACTCATCGTTGGGCAGTTTATCGACGGCTCGACGATCAATCTCAAAGTCGTGGGACGCGACAACCCAACCCAGCTCGCCTGCTTAGAAGCCTCAGAATTACCCTCGTCAAAAAGAGTCGCTGTGCGCCTGGCTAGCCAAGACGAACCTGCTGGTAGCCTCCTAACCGCCATCACTCTGGGAGGACCTGTCTCCGCTCAACAAACTGCCAATGCAAAAGCAGGGGTCGTCAAGCCAAGCCTACGCTATCTTCCCGTCAACGAGATCATGCTCGAACGCACTTCCCTTCCCGTCGGGGGGGCGATGCTCTTTAACGAAACAGGCTCGCTTGTCGGCTTCTTGGGGGCAACCATCGAGCCTGTCAACGTCACCCAAAACCTCATGGTCGAGCCAACCCCGACTTCCAACACGAGAGTTTATGGCCCCCAGGGGCTCACGGTTGGATATTCCCTCGGCCCGAAGGTGCTCCGCCGAGTCGTGGCTGGGTTCCGGTCTCCCGATCACCAGGTCGAGCACCCAAGCCTTGGCCTACAGTTTCGCAATGCCCCTGACCCAGGCGCACTGATCGTTTCCCTTGACCCCAACGGATCTGCCGCAAAGGGTGGGATTCAAGCTGGAGATGTCGTTGTCGCCCTCAACGGCAGAGCGATTCAACGAGGCCTTGATCTGGCACTGGCCCTCTTCGAATCAGAGGTGGGAGAGTTGGTCGAAGTCACAGTCATCCGGAATGGGAAAAAGCAAGATTTCTCCTTAAGGATCACTGGTCAAATTCCTTCCGCCAGTCGGTAAGCCTTCAGGGTGTATTCCCACGAGGTTCTGCCATTGAACTCGTTTAAGCCAGGCTGGAAGGCAATATCCATCATGGTTCCAGGAACTAACTCTTGAAGCTCCGGCAGCTTGTGCCACGCCTTGAACGTGAACTTTGCGCCACCCTTTTCAACGTCTAGGGCAGCGTGCTTGCCACTCTTTCCCAGGGCCCTCACCTGCACAAGTCTTGTTTCCATGAGAGCGAAGAGTGGCTGGCGATTCCCCATGCCAGTCGGCTCGAGCTTTGTGAGTTCTGCCCACGTGCTGTCCCTCATGTCAGCTGCTTCTACTTTGGCATCTATCTCTAAGCGACGAACCAGATCGCTCGGATCCAGAACGGATCGTGCGAAGTCGTCGAACTTCTGGCTGAACTGCAGAAAATTCTCTCTCAGGAGACTGGCACCAGCTGCCATTTCGTGCCCCCCACCCCCAAGCAGCAGGCTCGCATTAAGATCCAAGACCTCGTGAAGCGCCAAGCCCTTGATCGATCTACCTGAGCCCTTCACCGTCCCATCCTCAAGAATCGAGAAGATGAAGGTCGGGCGGTGGAATGTCTCTACCACCTTGCTCGCGATATTCCCAACAACGCCAACGTGCCACTTGTCGTGGGCGAGAGTGATCGAGTGTTTTTCGAGGAGTCCCTGGGACAAAACCATCTCTTTCGCCTGTTCAAGGGCCTCGTCTTGGTGCTCCCTCCTCTTCAGATTTTCCGTGTTAAGGTCGAGAGCAAGTTTGGCCGATTCGTCTTCGTCCTCGGAGAGGAGGAGTTGAAGGGCAACAGCGGAATCACCTAACCTGCCAACGGCATTCAAACGGGGAGCCATCTGGAAGGAAACCTGTCCCGCGTTCAGAGCCTTCCCCGTTAACTCTGCCACCGACAGCAAGGCCTTGATCCCCACTTTCTTCGACGCCTGGATCGAGGGCAAGCCGAATTTCACGACTGCCCTGTTTTCGTCCACTAAGGGCATCATGTCGGCGATCGTTCCCAAGGCCACCAAATCCAAATAGGCGCGAATCACGTTTTTCCGATCGATCTTTAGCTCGTCCGCTAAGGCCAAACACAACTTAAAGGCGACCATCACGCCGCAAATCTCCGGGAAGGGATACTGACTATCGCTTCGGTGGGGGTTTACGTTGGCAGCTGCGTTCGGCAAAAGCGACTTTGGCTGGTGATGGTCAGTCACAACGGCAATCATCCCTGCCTGATTCACCTGGTCGATTTGCGAAAGAGCAGCAATGCCGCAATCACAGGTCAGAAACACTCTCGCCCCTGTTTCCTTTGCCCGCGGGACTGCAGAGGGGTGAATGCCGTAGCCTTCCTTCGTTCTGTGAGGAGTGTGAGATTCCACCTGCCATCCGCACTTCCGTAAGAACCGGTGGAGGAGAGCGGTACTCGTTACTCCATCCACGTCATAGTCACCGTGGATAAAGATCTTTTCGTTCGCCTCCTTGGCTGCCATCAGGGCCTTCACGGCCTTTCCCATATCAGGGAGGAGATAAGGGTCCCGCAAGTCGTCAAGACTTGGATTTAGAAATTGAGTGGCAGATTCTGGGCTCGAGAAACCCCTCGCAACCAGAAGCTTCGCGAGCAGAGGCCCAATTTTGAGCTCTTGGATCAAGCGATCCTCGAGGGCTGGTTCGGCTGGAAGAATTCTCCAAACAGACGGAGTCTCGCGAAATTCGGCCTGGGTCAAGGCTCCATTTTACGGAGTCACAGGGAATAGTGCCAGGTTTTAGGTCAGAAGATTTGGTTCAGGGTGAATAAGTCAAAACAATCACCGAAAATTGGAACTACAATGCTTGATTGGCTTATTTCCTCTGAAGTCAGGGCCAAGCGAATCAGTGATGGGGTTGTTCTACAGGGCAAGGTTTTGCTTGCCAAGCCTCCCCTGGTCAGGATGTCCTTGACAACCCTTCTCGATTTGCAGGTTGGCGAAGCACTCGAAGGTGCGATTCTCTGCGAGCCGGAGTATCTCAGGTTCACGGCGGTGGTCGCGAGCCAAACCGAACAGTCAACCGACCTCTGGATGACCAGCACCCTTCTTGCGTCGATGTTAACGCGAGATCAGAGGATCCCTTTGGCGGATGTCTCCTGCACGATCAAAGGCGCGAGTTACCAAGAAGAAGGCACCTT
>JALOLT010000145.1 GCA_025455775.1 Fimbriimonadaceae bacterium | reverse complement strand
AGCGCCGATGATGACGCCGAGGTCGAGCTCGATGAGTTTGTTGACGACGGTGGCGACTTCTTCCACTGCCTCTTCGACAGGATCGTTGGCTGTTTCCGGGTGCTCCAGGTCGTAGACGTTCACGGTGATGTGGAGGCTCACTTGCTTGTGGATATCGAGTTCCACATCATGACGTCCCAGCTTCTTGATTGGGGCGAGGAGCAGCACTTGCTTCTTCTCAAGCTTCAGATCAAGTTGCTTGGCAGCTTCGTCGGCGATATCCTGAGCAGTGATGGCTCCGAAGAGCTTTCCAGCGTCTCTTCCGACCTTCGCTCCGATCTTGATGGTCGAGCCGTTGAGCTTGGAGCTGGTGGCTTCGGCACTTGCCTTAGTTTCGGCTAGGCGGGCAGACTCCTTGGCGTTGCGGCGATCGAGCACTTTCAGTTGGACTTTGTCGGCGATGATGGCCATGCCTTGCGGGAACAGGAAGTTGCGAGCATAGCCGTCTTTGACCGTTACGACTTGGCCCTCTTTCCCCAGTTTGGGAACGGATTGCTTCAGGATGACCTTCATATGAACCTCAAATTCTATCGTCTGATTCCGACTCCTACACTAGGCGTTGGGCGCTGGAAGATGCGATCTGCACCCAAAAATCCAGAGATGCCTCCTGAGAAGTCGTATCGCAGCCTAAGGTCTAGTTGGGGCTCATTCAATCCGAAGAGATCCCCTCTCAACATCAGACTAGGCGCGACCCTGAAATCTACCCCAATCCCTGGCTGACTCGCATAGACCCCATACCTTAAGTCCATCTTTTGTCCCACTGGTCTTTGGAACATCAAGTTGAGTTTGTTTGACTCAAAGGCATCGTAGAGTCCAAAGATGAGCTTCTCTTTCCCGGTCGGGAAGTAGACGTTGGCGTCCACCCGGAATCTGGCCAGGTCTGTTTGGCGAGCAATGTTTGCTTCGAAGCCGATATCAGGGATGAGGGATTTGCCCCCCAAACCAGGGAGATCCACGTTGCTAAGGGTCTTTTTAAAGTCTTGGATTAGCTTGTCGACTTCGTCGGCGAGTTTGTTCGCCTTAGTCATCAGGTCTTTTGTTTGGGCTGATATTTCGACTCCATTTGCTGCCATTTTTTCGGCATCAGCTGCGATCTTGGTGCCGCTCTCGCTCATCGTGGCAAAGTTGATGGTTGTCTTCTTGATTGCCTCTTGCATTTGAGGATCACCAGTCAGTTTTTGAATATCTTCTACCATTGTGCGGCCAGCTTTGACCGACCCTGTGAGTTCGTCCATGAGGGCGACGGCCTTTTCATCGAGTTTGCCGTTCACGGCGAAGTCCCGTAGTTTGTCGCTGACCTCTTTCATGTTCTGCAGAGAACCACTGGTTGAGATCAGCATGGATTCAAAGCGCTTCTCGTTGCTCGCCAGGAGGCGATCCATTCTGGCTGTGAGGCGACCAGCATTGTCGGCGAGGCGCCCAAAGCTCTGGGCGGTTTGAGTCCCTGAGTCCATCAGGTTCACCACGCCAGTTTTCAATTCTTGGTCGCGAAGGAGTTCTTGGAAGGCGACGAGGGTTTTGTTGAGCTCGGTGAGGGTCTGCTGGGAGTCAGGCATGATGCCTTCGAGGGCAGATTGAAGCGTTCCCGGCATCGCGTCCGACTTGCTGTTGGCCTGCAAGAGCTGAGAGCGGTCGGTTGGGAGTGAAATCGTGATGATGCGGTCGCCGATTGAGATAAACGAACTTGGGAGGATTGCTTTGCTGCCGCGGGGCACCTTTGTCCCAGCCTCAAGCTCCATGGTGACGAGGGCCGTACCGGTTTCTTCGAGCGTCACCTGGCTCACCATTCCCACCTTGACTCCCGCGATCTGAACCTGAGAACCTGTTTGGAGCCCTCCAGCATCGACGAAGCGGGCAAAGTACTGTTCCTTTGGCTTTGAAAAGATGCTCGTTTGCAGAACATTCATTGCCCCAAAGAGGAGGGCGACAAAAATGACGACCAGTGCCCCCACTTGCCAGGCTGCCTTCATAGGTTTCATTTTAGCCTTTCTTGAGAAGTGGCCCGACAAACAAGCTAGGTTTTCTCACTTTCAGGCAAAATAGGGGCGGCATGAAGTTGCGCGTCGTGATGCTCTCTTGGGAATATCCCCCACGAATTGTGGGAGGGATCAGTCCCCACGTTTATGAACTATCCAAGAAGCTCACAGATCGGGACATCGAAGTTCACGTGGTGACCAAAGCCACGGCCCTTGCCCCAGATGAAGAGATCGAGCCAAGCGGAGTTCAGGTTCACCGCGTCCATTTGGAGAAGGAGCCAGACAATTTTGTGCACGAGATTCAGCTTTTGAATAAAGCGACTGATCTCCGGGTGCGCCAGCTTTTAGAGGATTGGCGTCCTGGGGGCCAGCCAACGATTTTTCATGCCCACGACTGGCTGAGCTTGGATTCTGCCCGAAGCCTGAAATACGAGTATCAACTGCCGATGGTCGCCACAGTCCACGCGACGGAGTGGGGCAGAAACGGGGGAATCTACACTGATCTACAACGCTACATTCACGAGCAAGAGTATTGGTTGACTTACGAGGCCTGGCGAGTGATTGTCTGTAGCGAGTTCATGAAGGGGGAAGTCAACCGGTACTTCAACTGCCCATACGATAAGTCAGATGTCATCTTCAACGGGGTCGATGCAAAGAAATTCGACTTCGAATGGACTGAAGCAGAGCGAGCTGCTTGGCGGGCAAAGCTGGCCCTACCGAAAGAAAAGATTGTGATGTACGTTGGTCGTTTTGTGAGGGAGAAGGGTATCCACGTCTTGCTCAACGCCGCGAGTGCCGTGCTGGCCAAGCAACCCAATACCAAACTCGTTATTGTGGGGGGAGGAAACCGTGATCACCTCGAGAAGTTTGTTCGTTGGTACGGCTTGCAAGACAAGGTTCTTTTTACTGGATTCATGGCGAATCGGTCACTTCACCAGCTCTACCGCTGCGCGGACGTCGCTGTTTTCCCGTCGCTTTATGAACCCTTTGGGATCGTGGCACTTGAGGGGATGGCGGCAGGGGCGGCTGTTGTGGCGAGCGACGCAGGGGGACTCAAGGAAGTGGTTCTTCACGAAAAGACAGGAACTACCCATTACGCTGGCGATGCCCAAAGTTTGGCTTGGGCGATCTTGAACGTCCTGGATAACCCAGCCAAGGCGGAGGCGATGAAGGCAGCGGCGAGGAAGCGGCTTGAGATCGACTTCAATTGGGATGGGTTAGCCGACCAGACGATTGCAGTTTACGAGAGGGTGTGGAGCGAGTTCCTCTCCTCCTATTGGGCTGATAACACTCTGTGGCCAGTGACGCCAGGGGCAGACGAACGGGCTGTCCGTCAGAGGGTTCAGGAAAAGGCGAAGACGGGGGCATTTGTCTCGCGCCCCATGCCCCATGTTCACATTCCGGACGTCAAACTGGATCCCGACGCGGCGCTGGCGGCAGGGAAGACGGAAGATTTGGAGAAAGAAGAGTCCAATCCGTTTTAGGGAGGAGAACCTCCATCTGCACGTAACTTGAAGGGCGTCCTTGGGGGGAGAGATCTTCTGAGATAGGTCGCGAGTCTCTTCTGAGTCGTACTAACCTCTCACTCCAGCCCCGTCAGTCCTAGGAATGAAACCGAAGCTCGCCTGCAGACGTTATGGTGATATACTAAGATCACTTTAGTCTAGGAGACTCAAGATGCGATTCGATAAACTCACCATCAAGGCTCAAGAGGCCTTTCAGGACGCCCAAGCGGTGGCCAGCGAGTACCAAAACCAGACGATCGAGCCAGAGCACATGGTCCTCGCACTGGTTCAAAAAGAGGGGCTCGTTGTCTCGCTCATCGAAAAGGCGGGGGTAAAAGCCCAAGCGATCGTGCAAGGGGCCAAAGACGAGTTGGCGAGAGGGCCACGAGTTGGGGGAGCCGCGAGCCACGGCACATCAATCGGGAGCCGCCTCACTTCTGTCTTCAACGTAGCTTTCATCGAGGCGGACAAGCTCGGCGATGACTATGTGAGTACTGAACACATCCTGCTTGGCCTCATTGCCGACCAAGGGTCGACTGGTCGCTTGCTGAAGAGCCTTGGTCTCCAGGACAAAGCGGTTCGGCAAGCTATGGGGGAGATTCGGGGTGGGCGGAAGATCCAAGACGCGAACAGCGAGGGATCGTTTCAGGCCCTGGAAAAGTATGCGACTGATCTCACCGCTCGCGCCAGATCCGGCAAGTTAGACCCAGTCATTGGGCGAGATGAGGAGGTTCGGCGGGCGATCCAGGTGCTGAGTCGCAGAACCAAGAACAATCCAGTTCTGATTGGTGAGCCGGGAGTGGGAAAGACGGCAGTGGTAGAGGGTTTGGCGCAAAGAATCGTCAAAGGAGACATCCCAGAGAGCTTAAAGAATAAGAGCGTGGTAGCTCTTGATATGGGGGCCCTGATTGCTGGGACCAAGTACAGGGGGGAATTTGAGGAGAGGCTCAAGGCGGTTCTGGATGAAATCAAGTCGGCTGACGGGTCAATCATCCTCTTTGTTGACGAGATCCACACGCTGGTTGGGGCAGGGAAGGCGGAGGGTTCGCTGGACGCAGCCAACATGCTCAAACCGATGCTGGCGAGGGGCGAACTTCGCTGCATCGGGGCGACGACCTTGAATGAGTATCGCCTCTATATCGAGAAGGATAAAGCGCTGGAGCGAAGGTTTCAGACGGTCTTTGTTGGCGAGCCAAGCGTGGAAGAGACGATTTCTATTTTGCGAGGTCTGAAGGAAAAGTACGAGATTCATCATGGGGTCAGGATCACAGATTCTGCCCTGGTGGGAGCTGCCACTCTCAGCCATCGCTACATTACAGAGCGAAGGTTGCCTGACAAGGCCATCGACCTAGTGGACGAAGCGGCAAGCAGGCTAAAGATCGAGATTGACTCAGTGCCGCTGGAACTCGACACGGTCGAACGCCAGATTCGTCAGCTGGAGATTGATCGGGAGGCATTGCGCAAAGAGGAGGATCAGGCAAGTAAGGAAAGACTGTGGCAGGCAGAGAAAAGGATTGCGGATCTTTCGGAGGAAGCCAAGACTCTGCGCGCTCGCTATGAAGCAGAGAAGGCAGGGATTGGCAAGGCGCGGGAGATAAAGGAGAAAATCGAAGCCCTCCGAACCGAATTTGAGCAGGCAGAGCGCGATGCTGACTATGAAAAAGCGAGCCGAATTCAGTACGGCATGATTCCGGCTCTCCAGAAAGAGCTCGAAGAGGTGACTGCTTCGAGCGAGGAAGCGACTCTACTGAAAGAGCAAGTTGATGCGGATGACATTGCCGAGATCGTCAGTCGGTGGACCGGGATTCCTGTGAGCAAGCTAATGCAAGGTGAGATGCAGCGCCTGGTTCACCTTGAGGAAAGCCTTGGACGCAGAGTTGTGGGCCAGTCGGAGGCTTTGACGGTGGTGGCGAACGC
>JALOLT010000054.1 GCA_025455775.1 Fimbriimonadaceae bacterium | reverse complement strand
GGTTTCAGTAGTGACCGACCGCAGCCCAGACTCCTTTGGGGTGAAAATCTATCCCGAGGCAAAACTGGATGACGAATATCGCGCGGTTTTTGTGAAGACTGAGCGGAGCATAAAAGAGACGACAATTCCCATGATGGTCGAGGCAACGGTTGCTGATGTCACTTCCTTTTATGAGAAAAATCTGACGTCACCCCAGGTTCAAGGGAGTGGCGAAACCAGGGATATCGTAGGGACTTCGGAAAGTGATGAGCTCGTCGTCGTCAGGGTCTCAGACGCAGGAGCCGGCATAACGAAGTTTCGAATCGTCCTTACACAAAGGATCGCCCAGTGACAGTGAGAGAGGTCTGGGAAGAGTTAGAGGCAGCGGTTGTGCAGCGCAAGAGCCTCTTCCACACCCCTGTCGTAGCAACCTTTGATGGCAAGGTTCCCAGTGCCAGGACAGTCGTCTTGCGGGGAGTGAACCAAGCAGAGAGAACCCTTCGCTTCCACACGGATCGTCGATCCAGCAAGGTTCGTGCCTTAGACAAATTCCCGGCCCTGGCATGGCACTTCTATGACCATCGCGAGAAGCTCCAAATCAGGTGCGTCTCAACCGCTCATGTTCTTTTCGAAGGACCAGTTTGGGAGGAGGCCTGGAGTCAGACCCAGCTCCTTTCTCGGCGGTGCTACCTTTCGGAAGTGGCCCCTGGTTCAGTGGTGGCAGAAGCCTATCCAGGCTTTCCGTGCGAACTCGTGGGTCGGGAACCAACTCTTGAGGAAAGCGAACCAGGCAAAGAAAACTTCTGCTGTGTCGTTGGGGTTGTGAGCAAGATCGAAATCCTTTCTCTCAGGTTTGAGGGACATGAGCGGGTTTTGTTCGAATGGGATGAGGTGGCCTGGCGGGAATCATGGCTCGCTCCCTGAAACTCTACACGAGGCCGACGGCTTTTTCAAACTCCCAGATTCGCTCGTGAACGACACAGTCGCTTTCCTTGAGCTTTCTTTTCAGGCTGATGCCAGCCAGGGTGCGACACCGACTGAGAGCAACGTAGAGCTGGCCGTGGGCAAAGGCTGGCACGTCGAGGTCGATGACCATTCGATCAAAGGTGAGGCCTTGCGACTTGTGAACGGTGATAGCCCAGGCCAAACGGAGAGGAATCTGGGTGTAGGTGCCGACCGTTTCGACCTCGATCTTGCTTGAAACTCGATTCCAAGTGTATCGGCTCTTCTCCCACTTCTCGGCAGAAACGTTCACGACTTCACCTGACTCAAGCTCAACCGAGACTGCATCTGGCCCCAGGCCAACCACGACTCCTAATGTGCCGTTCGCCCAATCCTTTCCGTTTTTGACAAACATCACTTGGGCCCCGATCTTGAGGGCTAGTTTTTGATCGGTCGGGAGATCTTTGCCAAATTCGCCTTCCAGCTGTCCTTCGTAAAGGCTCCCCACCCCCTGGAGCAAGGCCAGTTTCGTGAGGTTGATGTGCTGAGCCCGTTGGTTGGTGGCAGTGAGGATGATCGCGTTCCCAGGCGGGAGAGGTTTTTCGTACCGGGAGTTGAAGAAATCAACCTCGCTGGCATCCCCCCGCCTGAGCTTGTTCAGAGCATAGAGGAACTCCTCATCATCTTGTTGGCGAAAGACAGTGGAGAGCTCAAAGATATCCATCGAAGTCTGGCGCACGACCTCTGAGTCAAAGAAGAAGGGAGACTGGTAGCGGTGAGAGAGCATCTCGACATCAGCCCCGGCACTCACTACCGGCTCCAGCTGCCAGAGATCTCCGAAAACCAAAATCGTCTTCCCGCCAAAGGGTTCGTCCCTTGCGCACACTTGGCGCAAAGAAAAGTCCATCGCATCTAAAAGGTCAGCCCTTACCATGGAGATCTCATCGATGACGATGCAGTCGAGGTTCCTCATAATCCGCCACTTGGGGCTTCCCTGGCGGGGAGGGTGAGTCCTCTCGATCGTGTTCTCAAGGGGGCCAAGAGGAAAGCCGAAGAAGCTGTGGATGGTTTGGCCCCCTACATTGATGGCTGCGATCCCAGTGGGAGCCAAAACGACTTTCTTCAAAGGACTTTCTGCGACAAACTTCCGAAGAACAGTTGATTTCCCTGTGCCTGCCTTGCCAGTGACGAAGAAGAGTCTGCCGTAGGTGGGTATCTCCGGAACCGTGGCCAGTACCTGGGCTTGGTCGGGGCTCAGGCGAGAGGGGCCAACTTGGCTAAGTGTCTGTTCGAAGCCCTTCTTCTCGATCTCCATTGCGATACCTCACTGACTTTACCGGGACCGGGGAGAGCCTTTCTCAGCGAGTGACGTTGAAGGGATTAGGATGAATTTATTGAGCGCTCTTCGCAGTTTGAGCGAGAACTGGAAGAGAGCAGCCTTGAGCGCAGTCGGGGTGATGGTCGGATCGGTCGCGATCATTTTGCTCGTGAGCATTGGACTGGGTGTGCAGAAGGACATCACTTCTCAGATCGACGACATGGGGGTTGGCGTTCTGGTGGTTGTTCCTGGCAGGGCTAACCTCCAAATGGGACAGTTCAACCCAAACATCGGAGGAAAAAGCTACCTCAGCGAATCGGCAGCAGCCAAAGTTGCAGCCCTAGAGGGTGTAAATCGGGTGGCAAAGTGGAGCTTTGGCGGGGGGGTGATCACCAGGGATAAGAAAGAGGCCTACCCCTTGATTTTGGCGACAACCCATCAGTGGTTCGACATCCACCAGGTTGAGCTCCAGCAAGGGCGGCTCTACGGGGCGAACGAAGAAACGAGTCAGGTCGTGGTTTTAGGCTCCATTGCAAAAGCAGAACTCTTTGGTGAGGCGAATGCGATTGGCGAGATGATCCAAATCAACGGCAGACCCTACGAAGTGATTGGGATATTGAAGGACGAATCCCAGGAGAACTCTCTCTTTTCGATGATGTCCTTCGCCAATGTTGCCTACTTCCCCTACCAGACTCTCCGCCAAACCGAAGACAATGTGCAAATTGACCGCATCATCGTCCAAGTGAAGGGGGACGAGGATCCAAAGGCTCTCGTGACCAATATTGAGTCAGCTCTTGCCTCCGAGCTTGAGGATGGTCAGTTTTCGGTACTCACCCAGGAGGATTTGCTCTCTCTCATTTTCAGCGTCTTTTCGATCCTCACGACTCTCGTGGTCGGTCTGACCTCGATTGCTCTCTTTGTGGCGGGATTTGGCGTGATGAGCATTATGCTGATTACAGTGAACGAGCGTACCAAGGAGATTGGGGTCAGGAAGGCCCTCGGGGCTCGGAACAGTGATATCTTCGTGCAGTTCCTGTGGGAAGCAGTGATCATTGGCACAACGGGAGTCTTGCTGGGTCTTCTGTCGTCTTGGATTGTGATTGCTCTTATCGGCACCTTTACCAAGATTAAGCCACTCTTAACGGTTCCGACGGTCCTGATGGCAGTGGCAGTCGGGGTTGGCTTAGGGTCAATTTTCGGCCTGATCCCTGCGATGAAAGCAGCACGAAAGGATCCAGTTGTCGCGTTGCGGATGGAGTAAGGCCGAGTGATATGCCATACTTATGAATAATTCATGTCGATTCTGCTTGACCTGATCGCCGATGCTCCGACGGAAGAGCAAGCACTCATCGAAGCGGCTCAACACATCCGGGATGCGGTCGGAGTAGACGCCTGCGACATTCTGATCGCCCAAGCGGGAACCCTCGCGATTCGGGCCAGCACAGAGACGACTGCGCCAAATTCCATGATCAGGATCGGAAAAGGAATTGGTTTGGTTGGAACTGCTTATTCTCGTGCAAAGCGAGTCATGGTGAAAAGTGGTCTTGCGAAACACAGGCTTCATCGAGTGGTTCCTGGCCTGAACGAAAGGGACTTTGAGTCGGCACTTGCTCACCCGATGGTTTTATCGAATGGGGTTGTCGGGATTGTGTACCTTCGCCGGTTGTCGGAGTGGCACCCGAACCGGAGTGAGTACACCTTAGTTCACTCCCTTTCACAGGAGCTTGCCCATGCCTGGCGAGTTTACAAGTCTGCCTTTAGCCACGGCTCCCAGTCAAACCGCCTGGGTGCCTTGAGTCAAGTTTCAAAGACCTTGACCGCCTCACCCTATCTGGAGGAGATCCTCCAACTCTTGGTGAATATGACGGCAAGCCGTTTCAACTACCGGGTTGTGACAGTGCGATTGCTTGACGAAAAGCGGAAAGAGCTGATTTTGCGCGCGACCCAAGCAGTCAACCGAGCTTACCAACGAAAGAGGGCCTTGAAGCTGGGAGAAAGCATCGCGGGACGAGTGATCAAAACGAAAACGGCTGTCATCATCCAGGATGTTCAGTCCGATCCTGAGTACATCGGCCATGACCTTGCCATCGAGCAGGGGTTACGCTCCATGATTTGCGTCCCTCTGACGATTCAGGAAAGGGCGGTCGGGGTTCTGACTTGCTACACGGGGGAAATTCGGGAGTTTAGTGGCGACGAGATCCAGGCACTGGAGACACTCGCCCGCCAGGCAGCAGTGAACATCGAGCACGCAAAACTGCAAGTGCGCAACACCCTGATGCAAGAGATGCACCACAGGGTGAAGAACAACCTGCAACAAGTGGCTTCCCTGCTGCGTCTGCAACTGAGACAATCTCACTACAAGACTTTGGAGCAAGCCCTCACTGACTCCTTGAGTCGGATTCTGGCGATCGCAGCCGTACACGACCTCTTGAGCCGCGAAGATCTTGACCACGTTTCTCTGCGTGCCATCGCCGACACTCTGGTTCATCACCAACAGCAGAGCTTTCTGATGCCAGGCAAAAGGATTGCGTTTCAGGTCGAGGGAGATCACGTGTACCTAAACACCAACCAAGCCACCCAGGTTGCTCTCATCCTAAACGAGATGATCCAGAATGCGGTCGAGCATGGTTTTGCTCACAAAGACGAAGGATCCATTCACGTGACGGTCGAAGAGCGGCACGGAGAGATCGGGGTTTGGACGAGCAACGACGGAGACCCTTTGCCAGAAGGGTTTGACTACACGAAAGGGGGGCAGCTGGGACTTCAGATCATCCGGTCCCTGGCTGGTTCTCTCGGCGGGAGCTTCAAAATGGAAGATCGCCTTTCTTGGACCGTCTGCGAGGTTGCCTTTACTCGCCAAGGAGCAGAGTAGCCATGAGGACAACCCTCAAAGACGTTGCTCTTTTGGCGGGGGTTTCTGTTCAGACAGCAAGTCATGTTCTGGCGAAAAACCCGACTGCTCGGATTTCGGCCTCGACCCGTGCGAAGGTTGAGCAGGCAGCCCTTGACCTCAAATATTCGCCGAACCGCTACGCCCAAGCGATGAAGGGAGGAAAGACGAACGTCGTTGGCATTTTGATGCCACTCGATCGTCCCCACGCGAACTACCTAAGGTTCCTCAACGCCATCCACTCGGAGAGTCGGAAGTCTGGCAAGTCTCTGATGATCTTTGGCCTTGATACGGCAAACGCCCAGAATTGGGAAGGAGAACTTCCCCCGATGTGGCCGGTTGACGGGCTCATCAGCATCGACTCCGGCAGATTGCTCAAGGTCTTTCGAGAAGATCCGCGAAACGACCAAATCCCTTTGGCGATCCTCGGCCGAGAATGGTATAGCAATACTGACTCCGTTTCTTGGAACCTTAAGGAGGCAGCCCAACTTGCCGTGAAAGACATGGTAGATAAGGGATCCCAGAGCATAGTGTATTTGACTCCCGAATGGATGATTGAGCCCTTTCCCAACGAGCAACGCAGGAGCGGGTACGAAGCAGAGCTTGCTGAACGGGGCCTGAGGCCCAACATTATTGGGGCTGCAGATGAGTCACCGGAAGCTGGGGAATTGGCGATTAGCCAACTCTTGAAAGCTGACCCTACAATTGACGGGATTTTATGCCTCCATGACATGCTTGCGTTTGGGGCAGTTTCTGCTTGCCGAAAGGCAACAAAAGAGATTCCTGCGGACGTGCAAATCTGGGGCTGCCACAATATGGTTCCACCAGAGGCGATGAGTCACCCTCTCTCCACCCTAAACGCACCGATCGAAGCCTGTGTCTCTCAGGCGTGGACGTGGCTTTGCGAGCGAATGTCCGGCGAAGCGCCGGAACACCGAGAGAAACTCTTCGCAATGGAGCACATCAGGCGAAGCACGAGTCGCTGAGAACAAAAAAACTTTGCACTTTTGATGATTCCCTTGATCTTCTTGAGGCCCTGCTAGGTTTATGCGAGAAAAGGGGATAAACTACTAAGACTAGCCGGAGTCGGCTCCTCAGTCAACTCTTGCTAAAGTTATCCTCGATTTGGAGTGGGATCAAACTAAATGAAAAAGCTTCTTTTGGCCGCTGGCCTCCTTACCCTTGCGGCACTCTCCCCCGCCGCCCGTTACACCCAGTCTCTGGGGGCTGGACCCTTCGCCCTTTCCGACAGTCCAATCCGCGTTGACTTTACTGGTGTTGGCGACAGTTCCCCTATCCGCGCCTTTGGCGTGACTGGCGATTGGGTGAATGGGAACGGGGCATGGGCCGCTGAGTTCTCTTACTTCTTGCAGTCACAATCGGCTGCTCCTCCGACGAGCTCCTCCCTCTTTTTCACCGCAGACGCTCCCAATTCGGGCGATCCTGCTACGATTTTCGAACCACTTGGCCTCTCGACCTGGGAGTTCGATGCTGAATTCTTCCAAGACATGGGCTTCTACGGCCCAGCAGCCAATTCGAGTTTGAGCGTTTATATGGCTCAGCTTTTTGCAGGCACGACCGCCTCCATCAGCAACCTGGCAGCGTGGTACCTTACCGACGCCATCGCGCCCTTTTCCGGCACAATGGCGGGAGGGGCAACTTTCACTCGTCCGAGCGACCTGACCAGCCTTGCCTCCGGTAGCTTCACGTATCGAGCCCATGCCTTTCAGGTTCCTGTCGCAGGGAGCTTCCTCATCGGCGCTGACTACCGGGACGCAAGTGGAGTCGGCACGATGGACGGATACTTAGCCCTTTACGAAGGTGGGTTCGATCCTCTGAGTCCCCTCACAAACCTCATTGGAATCGATGATGACGGACTTGCTCTTGGAATAGACGGATCCGCCATGTACATGCAGCTTGATCCTACGAAGAGCTATACGGCAGTCGTAACAACGTTCGGCGCCGCATCCCCACCGTCAAACGCTGCTTATAACTTGTATGTTGCTGGCGTACCAGAACCTATGACCATGACCTTGCTCGCCCTTGGTGCCGCTGCCATCGCAAAGCGCCGCAGAAACAAAAGGGCGTAATCAAGTCTGTCGATAAGATATCAACCCTCCTTGACGATCTCTGTCTGGGAGGGTTGAATCTTTGGTAGAGTTGCTCGCGGAACGAAAAGGAAGTTCGTTGACGGGAAACTTGCTAAGTGCGCCTGGCCCGTCGATTTGGTGGACTCGCTGGCTGCTGACGAGCTTCCATTATGGCAACGCCAGTTTGGTCGGATCCTTCTCGGGCGATTAGGTCAGTTACTCGATCGCTCCATTCATAGGCCACTGTCACGGGAATGCCGTTATCAACCCAGTTGTAGAAAAAGCGAGAGGCATTCCTTCCTCCTTGTGGAAGTCGCACGCACCCGTGACTCGCTGGGTAGCCCGGAATGGCCCCGGCATGGATGAAGACATTCCCGTTGATTTGCACCGAATAAGGCATGGGAGCGTTGTTATAGAGGCTGCTGTAGTGCATCGTCGAGCGGTAAGGCCCAGTCTTGAAGTTGCCGGTTGGGGTGGCAAAACCTCGCCTCCCGCTTGAAATCCGAGAAGACATCACCAGTTGCTCGCCTTGATAGGCGCGGAGTTCCTGGGTTCGAAGATTTACTTCAACCCACTTTTCACCAATCGTGACCTGAGTCATTCCCCCCTGATAAACGAGGGTAAAGGTCTTTGGATCCTCTGGGTAGGCGATCACTTCAAACCCCTGGGCAACCAAGTGACTCATCGAAACGAGAGTCGAGCCGTCAAACAACTGTCTGGTCGACTTCGGATCAACCACCACATCCCCGATCTTCGTTCGTTTGGTTTTTGCATCGTACGAAAGAGGCAGGGACATCGAGCTCGACAAGATCCGAAGAGGCAGAAACAGTTCACTGTTCTTTGTGTTCCAAAATGTGACTGCCCCCACCGAGAGTTCAGGGGTCTGTGCATAAGAAGAGAGTGCCAGGAGGGCACCGAGAAGTCCAACCACCGAGCGAAGACGCATACTTAAATTTATTATGCCAATTTATGCGGGGTTTTCCACAAGATTCCTGGCAATCCGGACTGAGAATTTCTCGCTGCCAGTGGTTTTCAACAAGTTTTCCACCAAGGCAACCGCCTCTTCTTCTGCCTTTGCTTCAAGTTTGAGCCTTTTGGCAGCCAAACGAGCGTCTCGCTCGGCAGAGAGGGTCGTTCTTGGGATCAGGTTTCGATCTTTCCAAATCAGGGACTTGCTCTCTCGGGAGACATCCAGAGAAACATGGGGACGTGCAAGACTTGCCGGTGGCAGAGTCACAACCCAGGTGTCTCCGTCTTTACACACCTCTGCCGCCTTAAGGTCAACTTTCGCGGAGACGGTCGCTGTCGCGGTGGCAAGTGCCTCATTTGTTGTGAGGTGGGAGATCACCTCCTGTCCTCCTGGGAGACGGGAGACCCAGGGGGCAGCCTCAGCCGATGTCTTGTGGGTTATCACCCACTGGAAGCTTGCCTCGGCGGCATGAAGATCCCCGAGAGAGCGGACAGAGGTCAGAATCTTTTGGCTCGACCAGGTAGCTTCTGTGGATTTTTGGCTTGGGATGAGCCACACCGAAGTTAGTAACCCTGCTGCAAAGAGGCAAATTCCGGCAGAAACTTGACCAAAAGAAGGTTTTGCCATAGTGTCGTAGTAGTCCAGACACATTTCAGGCCAAGGCGTTCCAACTCAGGTATTAGTCCCAGACCTTAGACCTACAAGCGGGCAGGGCCGGTGGTTGGCTTGACTTAGACTGAAGGCGGACATGGTCAGCCACGAGCGGAAGGAATCAGGGTTACGGGATCCGTTCAGTGCCATCAGCCATTACCTCGGGGCTGGTTTGGCGGTCGTAGGAACTGGGGTGTTGCTGGTTGTCGGGGGAGATTCTCCTCTCGCTCTTGCGAGTTTTGCCTTCTACGGGCTCGCGATGATCTTTTTGTATCTCGCGAGCGCGATCTATCACACGGTTCGCCGTGAGATCCCTTTGTTGCAACAGCTTGACCACTCGGCGATCTATCTGATGATTGCCGGGACTTACACTCCTCTATGCCTTGTCGCGATCGGGGGGGTGGTTGGCTGTGGGATGTTCGCCGCTCAGATTGTGCTGGCTGCGATCGGAATTGGGGCAACGTTCTTGTTTGATGGCGGGCCAAAGTGGCTCCGCTTGGTTTTGTATTTGGTGATGGGTTGGATGGTGGCTTTTGCAATGGGTGAAACTTCGGTTGCGATTGGCCCAGTTGCCACTGCGTGGCTCGTGGCTGGTGGCGTCACCTACACCCTCGGTTGCGTGGTCTATGCGACAAAGTGGCCAAAGCTCTGGCCGGGATCTTTTGGCAGCCACGATCTCTGGCACATTTTTGTTTTGGGTGGCTCGGTTTGCCATTGGATCACTCTCTTTTTGGTCGCCCAGGGTGGATAGGGGTTCTGAGGATAACCTAACCAACTCGTTTGCTTGGGGACGTGGGGGTTCGGCGATCACGAACCAGCCTCTCCTTCTCATAGGCCTGGCAGTTTAATCTGAAAGGATCGCGGTCAAGTATCATCTACCACTGCCACGACTTCTTTCCCATGATTGTTGCCAACTCCCTTTCTAAAAGCTTTCAGGATCCGAGGAAAGGAACCATCCAGGCTGTGAAGGGCTTTGACTTTTCGGCTCGGCCAGGCGAGATCACAGGATTGCTCGGCGTGAATGGAGCGGGAAAGACGACTGTTCTGCGGATCTTGAGCACGGTCATCCGACCAAGTGGCGGAAGGGCCGAGGTCTTAGGCTTCGATGTAGTGAGAAATGCAGAAGATGTGAGGCGGTCGATTGGTTTTCTGTCCAATACAACAGCTCTTTATGGACGTCTCACTCCCACGGAGATCCTGCACTATTTTGGGGAGCTAAATGGAATCCCAAAAGCAAGGCTAAAGAGTCGCGTTTCGGAGGTGATCGAGCTCTTGGGGATTGGTTCGTTTGCCAACCAACTCTGCGACAAACTCAGCACTGGGCAAAAGCAACGGACGTCGATTGCCAGAGCAATTCTTCATGACCCACCGGTGCTTTTCTTTGATGAGCCCACCGCAGGGCTGGATGTTGTCACCTCCCAAACGATCTTAGAGTTTATCGAAAGCACCAGGAATCAGGGCAAGACGGTTATCTACTCCACCCACATCATGTCCGAAGTGGAGCGACTCTGCGACCACATCACGATTATCCATAGTGGCGAGATGGTGGGGGACGGAAATCTCGAATCCCTCCTCGCCCAGACAGGCGAAACCAACTTGGAGCGGGCATTTCTCTCTTTGGTTGGGTACCGGGGAGGACAGGGCTCATGAACAGAATCGGACTGATCTGGAGAAAGGAGATCAGCGACATGGTGCGGGATCGCCGCGTCTTGAATGGCGCGCTTGTGATGCCGGTCTTGACCATTGCCTTGGTAATGATGCTGATCGGCTCAATCAGCTCTTCTGTTCGCAGTACCCCCAATTTTCCGATGGCAATTGTCGGGGCAAAGGATTCTCTGATCTCCCAGGCGATCGTAAGGTCAGAGACCTCAAAAACCAGGCAGGTCGAGACGGTTGAAGAGGGGATCAAACTCTTGCGTCGCCAAGAGATCGCCCTTTTGATTGAGATTTTGCCAACCTCACCTGGGACGAACACGAACGGGCAGCTTCAGGTCATTGCCCACTACAATGAAGGGGACACTCTTTCGATGATGGCGGTGGGGGCTTTTCGGGGCCAGATCCAAGAGGTGAACAGCACCAAACTCAAACTGCTTCTGCAAGAAAGAGGGATCGACCCGGCAGCGACGGAAGCGATTCAGCTCGCCACTCGGAACGTAGAAAAGGGTTCTGGGCTCGGGAGCTCCACTCTCATTGGCCTAATCCCCTACCTGGTCGTTTTGTGGGCCTTCTACGGAGGGATGTCGATTGTGGCTGACCTGGTGGCGGGAGAAAAGGAGAAAGGGACTCTTGAGACCCTGCTCGTCTCACCGGTGCGGCGGATCGAACTTGCCTGGGGCAAGATTCTTGCCTTGGGAACAATCTGCCTTGCCTCGGCCCTGACCAATGTGGTGGCTATATTGTTGGTGGGAGCCATTGGACTCCCCGTCACCAAGGAACTCTTTCCTAACGGGGTTCAGATTCAGCTTGGAGGGGCGGTTGCGGTTCTGGTGATGCTCATTCCTCTTGTGGCGTTCTTCGCCGGGGTGATGGTGTCCATTTCGGCCCTGGCAAAGAGCATGAGAGAATGTCAGACCTATCTCACGGTGGCCAGTTTCCTGGTGTTGCTTCCTGCGATTTTCTCACAATTCGCCGATTTGACAGGTCTAAATCGCGTTGCGTGGGTTTTGTGGACTCCGATCTTGAACACTTCCCTTGCCATGCGTTCTGCCTTGGCAGGAAATCCGAACTGGCTCAACATCGGGATTGCCGCAACTTCGAGTCTTGTTCTGGCAGGATTGTTTCTCGCGATTGCCATCTCACTGTTTAATCGCGAAGAGATCGTCAACCGTTCCTAGAAACGACTACTTTTGCAGGGCGGCGGAGAGTTGCGCTCCTTGAGACTGCATTTGTCCCAGGAGCTGCTCCATCCGGCCGAATTTCTCCCGGAGAGTGACTTCTTTGATTGCCAGGAGATCTGTCATCGATTTGATCCTGGTGGTCATGTCTTCGATCTGATCTTGAATGCTCTTTGAGGCGGCAGAAAGCTGGCCGTTCACGCCGTCGGTGAAGAGATCGATTTGGGAGAGAAGACTCTGACTCAGGCCCCTTGTGTAGGTGAAGTTGCCGATCGCACCAGTCGTCGTTCCGGAGTACTGAATCTGGAGCCCCTCTGTGTTGCTATTGCCAGTCTTGCCTAGCAGAAACTGCCCGTTTCCGGTCGCTTCTTCGCCGTTGATCGTTCCAGCCACATCGACACCAAGCGTGTAGGCAGTGGGAGCCAGTCCGACACCTGAGGTTCCTGCCCCTTCTAGGTTACTTACGAGAGTAAATCCTCCTGCGGCTCCCCAGCGTTTGGCTTCGAGCGAGAGTTTGCCGTCCTGATCGATGGAGGCGACCAATAGATCCTTGAAGCGGGAATCGCCGTTGATCTTGTTCACGAGGTCACTGAGATTGCTGCCGGAATCCACTGTCACTGTGAGGCTGGCGTTGCCGAACAGGCTCCCGCCAAAGGTCAGGACTTCCCCACCAGAATTCGGCCCAGTTGGAACCTCGTTGGCAGTGAGCTTTGACTTGGTTGCAACTTGGGTGATGTTGATGCTGTAGCCGCTCGCGGGGGAGGGCAAAGTTTTATTGCTGGCACTGACGAACCTGAGGTTCGGATTAGTACTCGATCCAGCAGCCATCATCAGGCTTCGCACAGCGTCGGGATTCTGGGTGAGGGCTGTCTCGAGTTTGGATTCGTCGAGTTTGAGCTTGCCATCACTATCGAGTCCGAATCCGATTTGGGTTAGGTTGGTGTAAGTTCCTGTTCCGACATCGGCAAAGACCATATTGCCGAGGGCTGCTTCTGCCGCAGCCAGGTTTGAATCTCCGAAGAGCAAGCTCGAATTCTGGGTGTCCTTGTCGTACTTGCTGTTCTCACGAACAAAGCCCACCACGTCGTTGAAAGCGGTCTGGAACTGCTTGATCGTCTGCTTGACTTTGTCGTTGTCCCGCGTGAAGTTGAGGGTGGTGGTTCCTTCTTTCTTCAGGTTAATCGTGACTCCCGGGACAACTTCGGTAATCGTGTTGGAAGGACTGGTGAGACTTAGGCCGTCAAGGGAGTATCTGGCATCTGCGGCAGAGGTCAGGGGCGTGGTCGCAGGTTTTTGCAGGATCCCCAAGGCCCCGAGCATGGCGTCTGGATCGCTGAGAGCTGTGTTAAGATTGGCACCAGTCAGTTGGAGTCTGTGCTTGGTCGCCCCACTCTCGGTCACTGCGACGACCGTGGCAGTGGCACCAGCACCAGCTGAGTTGATTCGATCTGCCAGGGTTTGGAGACTGTCAGTGGCAAAGTTGACGGCAACATCGGTTCCGTTGATCGAAAAGACCCCAGTCTTTTCAGAGCCAAGTTGAGTAGAAAGGATGGCAGTTGCGCTCGAAAATCCGGAGCTGATCGCTTGGTTTCCCGTCCCAGAATCACGCACGGCAGCAGTTCCTGAAAAGAGCCCGATCGACTGCAGGACAGAACCAGTGAGATCGCTGGCTTGAATCGCATTGGCCACTCCAGACTTTGCACTCGTCATCGTGAGGAATGCCTGACCCTGTCCGCCATTGATGACACTCGCTGTGACTCCTGCGCTGGCTGAGTTGATCTTCGCCGCGACTTGCTGGAGCGAGTCAACTTCCGTAACAGCGATTGCCTTACCATTGAGGATGAAGGTGCCGTTTTGGTTGAGTGAGTCCCCCACGCTCGCCTGGGCCGCACTGCTGACCTTGTGCGTTTGGGCGAGACTGTCGACTCTCAGGCTGAAGCTCCCAGCGACAGCGCTCGAACCTGCGTTGGCATCTGCGATCGTTGCATCGGAGGAACCTGCCTTGGCTGGGTTGAAGCTCCCAGCTGTGTTCAGGCTGCTGAGGGATGCACCGAGGGAATTAAGGCGGGTTCGAAACTGGCTGTAACCTTCTTGCCTGGCCTCGAGCAGGGCCTGCTGGTTTTGGATCCGTTGAATCGGGAAGGACTCTAGCCTCATCAACTGCGAGACAATGCCATCAATGTCCAAGCCTGAACTCAGGCCGGAAAAACGAATTCCGCTCGATGATCCGCCGATACTCATGTCATTCCTTCTGTCCGTCTCAAAATCGGTTGTTCCGGCAGACTTCCAGGACTGGAAAACCTACCGGAACCTTCTGGCTCAGTTGTGTTGCTTAGGCAACGCCGAGCATGTCTTTGGCTTTCTCAACCTGTTCGGATGTGTGAGTCTTGAGCCCTTCCCACTGTTCATCTGAGAATCCGAGCCATTGCTGGGCTCTGAGATGGGCAGGTCGGAACACCCCGACGACTTCAGGTCCTGCCAGTTCGTTCGCGATTGCGTCGGCAACGTGGCAGCAATAGACTCCTGGATCGATCATGTTGTCGGGGATCTGATCGTGGTGTCGAATCATGTTCACGAGGCCCTGAGGGAAGTTCCACTTTTCGGCAAGTGTTCCGCCGAGTTCAGCGTGAGTCGTCCCGAGGATTCTGCGCTCGACCTCGTCGATGGGTTCCCCTTTCTTGATCGACTCCTTCATCACTTCCTGGTAAGGGAGGTGGAAGAGAGTGAAGAGGAACAAGCGTCCGACGTCGTGGAGGAGACCGCCGATGAAGATCATTTCAATGTCCTTCCGGGGGAGGTTCTTGGCACGGGCAATCGATTCAGCGCAGGAAGCAGACGCAAAGGAGTGTCCCCAGTGGGCTTTCTGGGCTTCTGCCACTCTTGGGGTCGTAGAGGTTAGGACGTTCAACACCCCGATTGACATCACGAGATTTCGCACCTGGTGCATTCCCAGGATCGCCACGGTTTGGTTGACGTTCACGATCTGACGCGGGAGCCCAAAATAGGCCGAGTTGACGACTTTAAGGAGCTTCGTGGCAATGGCCGGGTCGGTGCTGAGGAGGCCCTCAATTTCAGCAGTTGTAACGTTCTCCTTCTCCGTTGCCTGCACCACTTGCAAAACCACACCGGGCAAGGCAGGCAAATCTACCATTGCTTTGTCGATGTAGCGTCTCAATAAAAAGTTTTCTGATCTCAGCGCCATTGTTCGTTCCCTATTGCTTGTTTTCTTCCCTAATTTCGGTCTGACGGGATTACCCCGTTCACATCGACAATCAGGGCGACGTTCCCGTCACCTAAAATCGTAGCTCCACTGACGCCCTGAACGTCGCCGCAGAAGCGGCTCAGGGACTTAATCACGACTTCGTGCTCGCCCACGAGGGCATCGACAACCAAACCGACTCTCTTTTCGGCAAGACCAACGATGACCACATAGTTATGATCGTCACTTTGGGCCGGATCTCCAGAGGGTGAGGCAAAGATTTCCCGCATCCTTAACAGGGGAGTAGTCATCCCCCGAATCACGATGACTTCCCTCTTGTTCACCCTTTGAATCGAGCCAGGCTCGACGAGGAGGGTTTCCACAACCGTTGTGAGAGGCAAGACGAAGACTTGATCGCTGACCTTGACGAGGAGGCCACGAATAATAGCCAAGGTCAGAGGCAATCGCAGTAGGAACCTTGTGCCTTCCCCCGGGAAGGTTTCGAGGTCGATGATTCCTCCCAGCTTTTGGATATTGCTGCGGACGATGTCCATCCCCACTCCGCGTCCTGAGACTTCGCTTACTTGGCTGGCGGTCGAGAGTCCGCTGGAGAAGATGAACTGGAGAACCTCTTTGTCACTGAGTCGGGCCGCTTGTTCCATGCTCACCAAGCCTTGGCTCACTGCCTTGGCCCGGATCCGCTCAATGTCCATTCCTTTGCCATCATCGAGAATCTCGATCACGATGTGATTCTCTTGGTGCTTGGCAGTGAGGGTGACTTTTCCCTGCCTTGGTTTGCCAGACGCATCTCTTTCATCTGGCATTTCAATTCCATGATCGACGCTGTTGCGCAAGATGTGAAGAAGGGGATCCCCGATCACCTCGATGACGCTTCGATCCAATTCTGTTTCTCCGCCATTGAGTTCTAGCTTCACATCCTTTCCGAGCTTTTGGGCGAGATCCCTAACGACTCGTGGGAAACGGTTGAAGACTGACTCGATCGGCATCATCCGCGCCTTCATGATCTGGTCTTGCAGATCACCTGTGATGCGGGCAATGTGACTCACAGTTTCGTTGAGGGCGTCGATGTTGGGATCGCTGAATTTTTGGTTCAGTTCTGACCCGATTTGAAAAATTCTAGTTCGGTCGATAACGAGTTCACCGACAAGGTTCATCAGGTTATCGAGCCTGGTCACGTCAACCCGGACGGTTTGGCCAGATTCTGCCGCTTTCTTCGCTGGTTGGGTCGTCGCCTGGCCAGTGCCAGGGCCTGGAGTGTGAGTCTCTGCCTCTGGAGAGGCGAGACTTGCTGGTGGACTGGCTGCTACGGAGAGGGGGGGCGCGGAGGCACTGGCCGGATCTGGCTCAACCCACTCCCGAATTGTGAAATCGTGAATCTCGCTGATTTGCTTAAACTGGGCAGCGAGGGTCTCTTGCGATTGGGGGCTTTGGTAGCAGATCTCAAAGCTGAAATCGAACTCTTCTTCCTCAAGTTTCTCTTGGCTGGGGACGCACACGAGGAGCTCGCCGGCTTGGTTTACCACGCTGATCACTTGGAAGGCCCGGACGAACTTCATCACACAGTCGGGATGTAGGACAAACTGGGCATGATAGACAGTGGATTGGGCAGCGGCAGCTCGCAAAGCTGGCCAAGATTCTGCTGGGATTGATTCGGCGGGGCCACCTCCCTTGACCACGGACAGACCTGACGAGGCACCTTCTGAGATGGCGCGGAGTGCATCGATGAGGTCGGCACACTCGACCTTGTCCCCTTGCCCATTGCGAATCGACTCCACCATCTGGGACAAGGTGTCCAGACAGGCAAGGAGTCGATCCGCGATGTGGGTTTCTACTGCGATCGTATGGTTCCTTAACTGATCGAGCACATCTTCCATGTGGTGGGTGAGTTCGGCAAAACTCGAAAATCCCATGGCGCGGCTACTTCCTTTTAGGGTGTGGGCGGCGCGGAAGATGATTTGGAGCCTATCGTCACTGGGCTCACTCTCGAGTTTGAGCGTTTCCTGCTCCAGAATCTCGAGTTGCTCATCGGCCTCTTGAATAAAGAGGTCGATGTACTGTGACATGTCAAGTTCGGAACTCATACTAGCAATCGGGGGTTCTTGGTCGGGGATTTTTAAGCGGCGAGAGCCTTATCTAGATCCAGAAGGGTGATGAGGTTGTCATTGTGCTTTGCCACAGCGCGGACGAAATCCGTTTCCATATCCGTCACCAAGGCTGGAGTCTCTTCGATCTGATCGCTTTGAAGGGTCATGACTTCCGTGACTGCATCGACAACGATTCCGACGTTGCCTTGGTCGCTTTCGACGACGATGATGCGAGTGCTGTCTGTTTCCTCTGACTCGGCGAGGTGGAAACGAGCGCGCAAATCAACGACAGGAATCGTCTTTCCGCGAAGGTTAACCAGCCCTTTCAGGTGGCTATCTGTGCGGGGAATCGGGGTGATTTCTCTCAAGCGAATGATCTCATTGACCCGGAAAATTTCGATTCCGTAGCTCTCTTCGGCAAGCCTAAAAACGACGGTTTGCTCATCGTGAATTGGAGTGGTGGTGTCCCTGTTGGTTTCTTCCATGAGTAATGGTTCCCTTGCTCAGAAAAATCATCGGAGAAGGATTCCAGCATCTTTACGGTGAAATGATTTGAACCATAACGATTGCGCAGGAAATGGCGAACTGAGAGATTTTCAGAGAATTCCAAACCATTTTTTCAGAGCACCCTTATGGGGTGTTATCCGTGAAAGCGTGGAGTTGGCATGGAGATTTCAGCCCCAGGCGCTCTTCGCAGGCTTCAGGTATCCCCTTGGTTATGGCCAGAAGAGTTGACCTCATTGCCACGGATTTGGACGGTACTTTGCTCACCTCTTCGCGCAAAATCCATCCCAGAAACCAGGAAGCGATCTTGGCAGCGATTGCAGCAGGGGTGGTGGTGTGCCTAGCGAGTGGTCGCGCCATCAATACGATGGAGCCCTTTGCCGAGCAATTGGGTCTGACCGGGCCCCTGGTGACATGCAATGGTGCTTATTGCGTGGATAGCCTCGGCGAAGAGATTCACCACTTTTGCCTAACGCCGGAAGCCAGAGATATCATTTTGGACTATGGCGTCGAGAGAGGGCTCCACACGAACTGCTACGTAAAGGATCAGATCTTTTTTAGTAGTTTTGGTGAGTGGGGGCAGATCTACTTGGGCCGCATTGGCACTCGGGTGGGGGTGAGTGAACTTGCTGTTCCCGAAATGTACGGCCTTTCTCCGACAAAGCTTCTTTTCATCGATCACCCAGATGCCGTCATCGAGCACGAAGTGGAGCTTAAGATCAGGCTCGCTCCTCATGGAGTTTCGGTGGTGGTTTCCGAGCCAGACTATATAGAGTTCCTCCCGAGTGGAATAAACAAATCGGTCGGGCTCCAGGCAGTCGCCCAGAGACTGGAGATTCCGCGGGAAAGGGTGGCGGCGGTGGGTGACTGGCTCAACGACAAAGAGATGGTGGCTTGGGCTGGGATCGGGGGAGCTGTTGCGAATGCGGCGGAAGCAGTGAAGGCCGAGGCGACTCACCTGGTGGCATCCCACGATGAAGGTGGAGTTGCCGAATTCATCGAACTTGTGCTCTGAGGGAGAGGTTCGAAGGCGAATTTGCCGACACTAGGTATACTGCGAGGCCAAAGCCACCTGGCAGGATTACTTATGAGAATCGGACTCACGCTGATCGGGGTGCTTGCCGCCTCGCTTTCGATGGCTGCGACCATCGCTGTCACTACCCCTACTGTCGATTCCTTCCTGTCGCGAAGTAACACAGTCAGTTTTGTCCTCACGGGGGCTGTCGCGCAGGTTACTGTTTCGGCAACGGCAGTGTCGGTTACCGATCCGAGCGTGAGCATCACAGTCTCAAATCGCTTTACTCCAACTGGGAACGCGACGCTGAACGGGAGTCTGAATTTGAGCTTCGCAGCAGGATTGATTCAAGGACCCTACACTCTTCAGGTCACAGCGACCGAGCCAGGCAACTTTTACAACACACCAGCTCCGATTAACGTAACGGTCGACACGTTGAATCCAAAGTTCATTGATTTCAACCCGATTAGTGGTGGCTTTATCCGAGCGAACGTCCCCATCACGGCTCGATTCGAAGAGACGAACATGAAGGAGTGGCGAGTTCGAGTGGACGGAGCGGTCTTTGCGAATAACACT
>JALOLT010000144.1 GCA_025455775.1 Fimbriimonadaceae bacterium | reverse complement strand
ATGAACGCTTGAGAAGGTGTGGATGGGGCGAGAGCTGTCGCATACACGATGGGAGGTTCATCTTCTTGTGCGAACGTCGACTTTTCAATCATTATCTTGATCTTTCTTTGTTTTATCGACTGAGCCCAGTGAAAATTGTGAGTTATTGGCAGGAGACGAAGCCGAGAAGAATTTAATTAAATCTTGCATATCTTTTTGAGATCGATTTCGTGCACATTCTTCGTTCCACTGTGCTCCTCACGACTGACACTAGGTAATTCGACTCAATCGATCGTTAAATAGAAAGTCGACTCGACCGACCCAAGACCTGGTTTTGTAATCCCTAACCCTATTAATGAAAAGGAGCATGCATATGATGAAATGTTTCTTCTTCAGAAAGAATCATAGTCTTGTTGGGCACCGTCCTGAAGTTTTGTCGAAACTATTGCAAAGAGACACCACACCACGCGACTACGGGAGTGAATGCGAAAGAAAGGTCTCCACTCATGGGGCCTATGTTGTCCTTGTCATATTCAAAGCTGTCGATATCAATACTTGCCTATTCTATGCCAAAAGCATCCAAGGAGCAAGCAAGAGTCCAACGAAATTCAGTCTTGATATTTAATTTGCTTGACTGGCCATGGCCATGGCTGTGTATTTGAGGCCAGTGGTGCCTTTCATATGACCAGCTTTCCGCTTTTCTCGCTCTCGCTTCTTTTCCCTCATTTCTATTTCACGTTTGGCAAAGTGAGCCGCCTTTTGAGCTCTTTGTCGAATGCCTGTTGCGGGTAGGTCTTCTTCAATGTCAGGTTGTCTGTGTTTGTTCCATTCTACCAAAACCTTAATATCCAGTGACGCTGCATCTCTGTCGTCGGAAGATCGAAAGGAAATTCGTGCAGCTTCTTTTTCGTCTGCATTTTCATCGGTACTGTGCACATTTTGGGTAACAATGACCAACATGGTTGGGTCTATCGTATCCACCCTCAGAATATGATGCAGTGGTATATCCAATTGATAAGACATGGCGTTTTGTTTCAAGAGACCTCCCAGCGGACCACCAGCAGCACCATCCGAAGTGGAAGTGGCATTTCCCTCCCTTTCTTGTGGTCTTGGAATGATTTGTAATTCTGGATACGGCTCTCCATAATTGATAGAGTCTTTTGTGGCATCTACTAACCTCAATTGTGACGGAGTGGGAGGCTTTTCATCCGTGTGACTTTGCCCGCCACTGCCGCTACTGTTGGACCTTCCAAAGAGGCTCTTCACAAACCCCCCTACGGCGGCACCGGTCCGTTTTGGTGCGACGTGCCAGTCCACTTGTGCGCCAATTTGATTGAGCTGAGCAAGGCTCTGACGAGCACATTTGTCTTCACTCTTCTCCAAACACGGGCAGAACAAGCCCCATAGGCGCAAGGAAAAGAGAGGACCGCCAACCATGGTCGAATCAATCGTCAAAACGAGGTTCTTTCCGTTTTGGGCGACTGTTCCCCTCCCAGATTCATCTGCGACAAAGAAGCCCCTCCTATCAGTAAAGCCTTTCTGAACCCCAGGGGTGCCAGCCAAAATCTTGTCCTGGCTCACCTCCAACCCGTTCAAGGGCTTCCCGTCTCGCACTGTCCCGACAATTCCCGCCGTAAACTCCTCCAGAGGGTAGGCGCGTGAGAGCTCCGGCTTAAGACTGACTCCGTCTGCTTCCCAGGTGGATCGCACTTTGCGAATCGCCTCTGCCTGAGTGCCTGTCAGCCTGGCCCGCCACGTGCGGCTTCTGCGACCTTCCTTAGCAGGCCCAGAAAGCTCAGGCTCTGACAAACCAGACGCCTGAGAGAGAGCCATGTAAAAGCCAGGCGACAGGGGCAATCGCTCGTAGCTCAGACTCAGCTCATAAGAGTCTTCTGTTTGAGCCAAGACCTTGCCATCCGAAGAGAAGATGGCCCCCCTCAAGGGACGTTCCGTTCGGTTGGAACCACTCTTTCGATTCGAACTTGCTTCATCCAAGATACGGCCTCGCCCCAAAACCTGGACTTCCGCTTGAGTGAACTTCGCCCCCACAAAGAAGAGAATCAAAACTGCTCCAACGCCAAAAAAGCGCTTCTGCTCATCAGACCATCTCGCTTGCTTCACTTCTTTGTTACCTCACGTTCAGGGCGTAATCTGGATTGGGCACCAGATCCTCAGAGGGCGGAACATCGTAGGGCGACAGAAATCCTCTGCCACGAGCCCAATCGTCAACGGCTGCCATGGTTACCTGCCGATCTACTGTCTGACGAAGCCGCGCAACGTCGGACCTTGCCTGCTTGGCTCGAATCGTCACTTTCGCACCCTCACGCCTGGCATGTTCCATCATGCTATTCCCTAAGAGCACGGAAAAGCCAAAGCTCAGCAAGGCCACAAAACCGAAGAGAGTCAAGTACAAAACAGTGGCTACCGGCCAAGCCAAGGCTTGGCGAGCGACCCTTGCCCTCGGTTTTCGTTGGACCCGATGGGTGTAAGTTTTGCCTTTCGCGACACTTTGATTGGGGAATGGTGCAACTGCCATTTCTTTTCCTTGCTATAACTTCGAGATTCTCTGCCTGGTAACTCTTAACTAACTCTTGTGAACTAAACTACTATGCAATGCGTTTTAAGGCCCTGAGCTTGCAACTCCGACTCTTTGGATTTGACTCGATCTCTTCTTGCGACGGCACCAAAGGCTTCTTCACAAGGTCTTCAAACTCTCCCGTTTGAGCAAGAGATCGAAACGCTAACTTTGTCGCCCGATCTTCTCCGGAGTGATAAGAAAGCACCACGATCACACCCTGCTCGACCAAGCAATGAGAAGCCTGCTCAATTGCCTCTTGCAGTCCCTCTAGCTCGTGGTTCACTGCAATTCTCACTGCCTGAAACGTTCTGGTCGCAGGATGAAGTCTCTTATCCCTTTTTGCCGCAGGAATCGCCGCCAACACACAGTCCACCAAGTCCTGTGTTGTGCGCAACGGCGTCTTCTTTCTGCGCTCCACGATGACCTGGGCAATCTTCCGCGCCCATCGCTCATCGCCGAAGTTCCAGAGAATGTCTTCAATCTGATTGGCTGCCAGACGATTCAACAAAGCCGCCGCAGGCTCCCCAGAAGAACGATCCATCCTCATATCCAGAGGCCCCTCGGTTCGAAAAGAAATCCCTCTCTTCTCGTCTTCAATCTGGGCATTGTTGAGGCCGAGGTCGAGGAGAATTGCTTCTGCACCCGACCTGCGACCTCGATCGGCAGTCGCCCTGTCCAACGCGTTTGGCAGGTGCCGATAGTCCGTGTGGTGCAAGCTCACTTGCCCACCGGGAACTTCCTGTTCAATCCGCATCCTTGCCATCTCCAACATCTCTTTGTCCCAGTCAAGCCCAACGAGCAAGCCGCCTGGCTGAACCAACTTGAGCATCTCGATCCCGTGACCTGCCAACCCAAGCGTTCCATCCACTACTGTCGCCCCTGGGACAAGCGGCAACAGAGCCAGAACTTCCTTCGCCATAACGGAAACGTGGTGGGCACCTTCCATGAACCCTAGCCTCCGCTCAGCATCTCCTGATACATCGCTGCGACTCGATCCCGCTCGGCTCTGTTATAAGCCGCTGGATCAGCCAAGAACTTTTCGTATTCCGATGCCTTAAAGATTAAAACTCGATCAATCGCACCAGAGATGACCACATCGTGTTTGCCAGCTGTCAAGCCGACTTTCTCCCGAAGATTCATCGGAATGAGGATGCGACCTTGACCATCACACCTCACTTCATCTTCAATCGATCGACCCAGCCACATGCTGTAAGCGAGACGACCATTGTTCATGCTGCTGTAGTTCAGTAACTCCGTGGTCATCCGATTCCAGATGTCCAACGGAAACCCAACCAAGCATCCTAACTCACTCACACCTAAAGCAAATACGTCGCCCAGGCGCTCTCTTTTCTTCTTACTAAAGAGCAACCGACCCTTCTCATCAACTGTTGCGAATTCTTCGCCAGTTAATGGTCTCAGGTTCACCGGGGCTGCGAACTGCGACATCTGGTGCCTGCTGAGGCGAGGTGATCTGAGTTTCTTCTTTTTGGAACCGGCTTAAACCTCCAAGTCGCCGCCGGTTCAGAAACTGCCGGACACCCCTGCCCGGAACCTCGGCAATTACTCATCCGCGAATCGCTTTGGTTTGGGTGTTATTATAGAGGAGCAATTAAGGCAATGTCTCCACTTAGGGCTTAAAAAGCCAAAAATTTCATTAAATTTAGGGTAATTACTGGTTAGTATGCTATTTTATATCATCTTTTGTCTACATTTTTCCGAAACCCTATGGTTGCTCTTCCCCATTTCACTTCCCGTTCGGTAAGCTGACCCCCAAATGATCGACCCAGAACAGAACATCTCCTCCCATCGGAGAGGATCCGAGTTTGCTTCGGTCGTCATTACAGACCTCGCCCGCTACAGCCCAGACACCAACAGCGAGAAGCACCGCATGGTCACCCTGCTGACAGATTTGGCTCACGCCTGCCCCACCTTTCAGGCGGCCGAAGCTTCCCAGAACGTCGTGGCCAATTCCCAAGGCGATGGCTTCGTCGTGGCCTTCTTGGGTGATCCCCTCGGTGCCTTCCACTTTATGCAGGAACTCCTCAAGGCTCTCCGAAACTTAGCCCCCGAAGAAAGACTCCGCTTTGGCATCCACGTCGGCACATTGATCGTTCAAGAAGCAGATATCGCCGGAAAACCAAACATGGTTGGCGAAGCAGTGGACTACGCAGCCCGCGCCATGAGCCAAGCAAAACCTGGGCAGGTAATGCTCACAGAAGCCGCCTACTGGGCTTCTTGGCAAGAAGCCATCAACCACCCTTTTCTTGAGCCAGCCGGCCGATTCACGATAAAGCACGGCGAAGAAATTGACCTCTACGAACTCGTCGAACCAGACTCCGGCAAGCAAGATTTTTGGCTCGCACTGGCCCACAAAACCATTGCTCGCTCCTCGGCAAAGGCGACAACTCTCGCTCATCCCAGGGTGATCGCCACACGGTTTGCTCTCCTCGCCCAGGAATTCCTTCTCCTCTGTATTTGCCTTTTCTCCATCGTCGGACTCGCCTGGGCCCTCAAAAACCTCCCCCTCGTCAGACCACTCCACCAAGCTAGCCACCGACTCTTGGTAAACCTCGCCCCCTGGCAAGAAACTAGGGAAGAACCTCTCGTCATCCTGGATCTGGAGCGAAATCTCACCTACCCCAACTTCGAAGGGAGAACAAATACTCGGGATCTCGCCAAGATTGTCGAAGCACTCGCCGAACTCCGCCCTTCCGCGATCGGAATCGACATCGACTTCGGCCGTGAATCAAAGGAGTGGCAGCCCCCCTTTGCCGACCAAGGCCTTTCCTCTTATCCGGATTTCGACCACTCTGTCGCCAGAGCGGCCAGAGCAGCCACCCAGTCTAGCGTCCCGACTTTCCTAGGCATTGACCGTGGGATTACAGGCCCGGATGATGCCCTCATCGGAGTAGACCTCAGCGACCGCGTTTCAACCTATGACGCCCATTTCGCCTTTGTCGCCATCGTAAAACCGACCGACGGAACGGTCATCGATCTCCCTCTCCGAGTCTTGCGCCCGGCAGAGCCAAAGTCCATTCCA
>JALOLT010000143.1 GCA_025455775.1 Fimbriimonadaceae bacterium | reverse complement strand
CGGTTCGATTGCAAGACATAGGCTGCCAAGGTCGCGTCAAAACGATCGGGGGTCGTCTCCGTGCCTTGCGATCGGTGGGTCAGGTGGTGTGACGCGCGCGCGAGAGCCTGACCTGGTCTTTGGCAAAAGCGGGCGTCTGCCCATTTGACCGGCACGCGAGCCGCAGCCTTTCCGACCGCAACAGTGGCAGCCACCTGATCCTCGCCGAAAAGAGATGGGCTGGCTTGAGATTCTGGAATGAGCGCGAATGGCTGATCCTTCACCCAGTCCAAAAGCTCTCCCACCGAAGAGACTTTCCTCTCAGTGGCCTCGACTACTTCCCTCACGATTTCTCCTTGGCCAGAGGCGGCACCCTCCAGGATGTAGGGAGCCAACACGGTCTCGAATCGTTTAGCTTGAGATCGAAACTCTAAACTAAGCAGGGCATCCTTGGCCCTCCGGACATGTTCTGCCGTGAGTTGGTAGGGTTGAAAATCGAAAGTCACAGGGGCATCGCAGACGATCGTCGCGAGCCACTTACTCTTCTTCATCTGATCCAGGCCAGGCTCAAGCTTCTTTCGGTACTTCTCCTCTACTTCTGATAGGTTTTCGATGATTTGTTCAACAGATCCGAACTTCTGAATGAGGTAGGTCGCGCTCTTTTCGCCGATCCCTGGCACGCCAGGAATATTGTCGCTCGAATCGCCGACTAAGGCTTTGTAATCTGGGATGTATTCTGGCCCAAACCCGTAGCGCTCTTTAACCTCTTCGATGCCATAGACGACGACATCCGTCACCCCTTTTCTGGTTGTCATAACCTTCACCCAGTCATCGACCAGTTGGAGAGCGTCCAGATCGCCGGTCACGATGGTTGTTTCGTAGCCGTTTTCTTCTCCCATCCGGCTGATCGTGCCTGTCACGTCGTCTGCCTCGTAGCCAACCCTTTCGATAACCGGGATATTGAGGTCAGAAATCAATTCGCGGCTGAAATTGAGCTGAGAGATGAGCTCGGCAGGAGTCTCACGCCTCGTTCCTTTGTACTCGGCATATTCGGCGTGGCGGAAAGTGTCGCCAGGTGCGTCAAGGGCGACGACCAGAGCATCGGGCCGGACGTCCTGGAAAAGCTGCAAGAGCATGGATGTGAACCCGAAGAGGGCGTTCGTTGGCCTCCCATCGCTGGTGCTCAGGTACCTGGTGCCGTAAAAGGCACGAAAAAGGAGGCTGTAGCCATCGATGATCACCAGGCGTTTGCGACTCATATCTGACAAAGAGGTTACTCGCTTTTGACTGGTTCGGGGGGATCAATTTTGAGGCTCGTGACGATTTGGCGGAGTCGATTCTGACCCCCGCCACTCTCACTGACTGCGATTTCAATGAGCCAAGTATCCTGAGCTCTATTTAGGTAATAATGCTCAAACCACCACTTTACGCGACTTACCAAGTAGGTTCCGCGAAAAACAAGACCTTGGGCGCCGGAGAGAGTCGTGGAGGCACTGTTGCCTTGGAAGGTATTCCGATCAGCCTCCCTTCGCATCTGCTCTGTCTTCTGGCGAACCAACAGGGAGTGATCACTGACCAAGGTTCCCCCGAACCGGTGAGACCATGAGTGAAAGCTGATCTTGCTAGGGAGGACTGTGCCAAAGTAGCCCCGATTTGTAGTAGGGGGATCCGTCAAATTTGGTAAATCTCGCCATCCTGGGCTGAAAGGGAGAGCCACCGAAAGGCCATTCTTTGGAGATGTCTGGCGATAGGGTGTGAGGCGCAAGACAGCCTCGTCTTGCATCACCCGTATGGTGGCGAGGGCTTGATCCATCCCCCTCTGAGTGACTTCACGGCTAGATGGCCAGAAGAAATCGAACGACCAACGCCGATTCCCTTCGATCAGAGTGTGGAAGGCTCCCCTGGAGTTCGTGGTTGGGCGGTTGAAAGTAAGCCTGGCTGCTTTGCGACCCAAAATCCTGACCTCACTGATCTCGAGATCGCTGTAAGCCTGGCCAGGCATTTGATGAAGTTTATTTTTGATATCCTCCAGATATCCCATGCTTGTTTCTTTGAGGGGAGCGCGGTGGAGGACGTAGGAAAAGTTGAGGGTCAAGCCATTTGACTCCCCTTGCCAGAGTAAATCATCGAGTCGATCTGAATCAACCGTCAGGTCTTGCTTAATTTCCGCCAGGGGGTCGCGCCGGGGGGCAAGAACAGCCGGAAAGGAAAACGTTAAGGATGCCTCGGGAAAGGCTTGTACAATTTGGGCCGGAGGCACTGGATCGTTCGCGGGAATGGCCGTGGATTGGGTAGCGAGCAAAACAGGAGCGAGGAGGAGAATTCCACTCACCCCTCATTGTAGCGGCTAGAGCTCGGAGACCCTGGCCGTTTGATCCCCAGCCGGAGCGCGAAACAGCCAAAAGAGGGTTAAACCAATCAAAGCCAAGCCAGTAGGGATCGCAAGCGCCGCCATCGCACCGGGAAAAGCGACTGCGATCCAAGCAGATGCAGGAGCCACAATCGCAACAAGGATCCAGGCAATGAGAACGCGGCCCAAAAACCTTCTCTGCCCGGTTCCTTTCAGAATCGTCTCGAGCAAATAGGGTTGGCGACATTTCTTACAAACAACCCAGCCTGGTTCATTTGAGGTTTTGCAATGGGGGCAGGTGACGGCAGCGAAGAGCCGCGGCGGCCCCCCTTGCTGCTTCCATCGGCGAAGTTTTTGCTCTTCTTTGATGAAAAAGCCCTTCATCGAGGTCATCGTCACAGGATTTACGGTGGGGTCGAGGTTCGCCGACGCGTTCTCGGCTAGAGCGATGGCGTGGCCCCGAAAACCTGCCTGATAGAGAGCTTCGGCCAACTGAAAAGCAGCGGCATGGTTTTCTGGTCTGGTAGCCACGATGCCGATGAGCTTCTCGATCTCTTCTGCATTGAGTCGTCGAAATTCAAGGATTCCGAGCTGGGTCTGGGCAAAGGGGAGGGTTGCGTAGAGGCTGATGACCGTCACGATCATAATGCCCGGCACGTATGGATTCGGCGAAGACAGAGTGAGACCTGCCATCCCCAGAAGGATCAGAATTGCAATCACCCCTGGGATGAATTCGATCTCATTCAGCGCCATCTTGCGGATGAGGAAAACCAACCCGAACCCATAGAGGGGAATGGAGAAGAGGGTGATGAGAAACCCACCGATGACGGAATCGAGCTGCATCTGACGAGAACCAACCTGAGTAGGAATAGTGTAACAAAAAAACGAAGCCCCCTCTCAGAAAAAGCGGAGAGGGGGCTGATAAATCAGGTGCGGTTTGCGCGAACTTCAGTCTTCGATGCCGAGTTTGGTGAAGAGCCTCGCTTCCAAGTTGTGCTTCACCTCGTCGTTCGAGATGAGCTCCAGAACCTCGGCGGCAAAAGCATAGACGAGGATCGCTTGGGCCTGCTCGTGAGGGACGCCTCTCTGCTTCATGTAGAAAAGGGGCAGTTCCTCCAGCTGGCCAACCGTCGCCCCGTGGGTGCACTTCACGTCGTCGGCGAAGATTTCCAGTTGGGGCTTGCTGTCGATGGTCGCGGTTGGCGAGAGGAGCAGAGCCTGATTCGTTTGCTTGGCATCGGTCTTTTGCGCGTCTTGGTGGACAAAGATCTTGCCGTTGAAAACCACTGTGGCCCGATCGTCCACGATCTGCTTGTAGATCTCAAAGGAGTTGCAGTTGGGCTTGGCGTGATCCAGCTTGGTGTGGTTATCGAGCAGCTGATCTCCGTTCGCCACAACGACTCCATCGAGTCTGGTGACGATGTGTTCGCCATCCAGGTAGATGTTTTGATCCGTGCGCCCGAGGCTCGCACCGAAAGCGACGTTGTAGGATCGGTATTCGCTATCCCTGTGTTGATGCACCTGCCAGAGGGCGATGTGGTGGTTCGTGACCGCCTCGTCTTGAACCCGAACATGCTCGACATTTGCGTAAGGGTGGACGACGACTTCGGTCACTGGGATCGTGACGCTGGTCGCGTTTCCGTTGGTGACGTAGGTTTCCACGATCTGGACCCGGGAATTTTCTTCCGCCACGATGAGAACCCTTGGGGCAACGATCATCGCATCACCCTCTGTGACATGGACGATTTCGAGTACTTCTGGAACCTCAGCTCCCTTGCTCAAGTGCACCACAACACCGTCTTCGAAGAGGGCTGTGTTGAGGGCAGCGAAAGTGTGATCTTCCGTACTGGCGATCTTCCCCAGGTGAAGAGTCAAGAGGCCATCTGACTCGATCAGAGCATTGACAATTGAGGAGACTTGCAACCCTGGAACTGCTGGCACCTCGCTCAGATTCCGATCGAACCTGCCATTCACAAGGACGATGCGGCTCTTGCTCCCGCTCCAACTCGGCAGGGTGACGTCAAAGAGGGCGGAACCAGGCTCTGCTGGTCGAACGTCCATCTCGGCCACGGTTCGAAGAGGGGTGTACTTCCACTCTTCGTTCTTGGGGGTCGGAATGCCAAGGGTTTGATGTTGCGCCAGGGCTGCGGAGCGCAGGCTTCGAAGCCAATCAGGCCCCCCTGCTGCCAGGCTCTGAGCGTGACGATAGACGTCCTCGTACCGAGCCTCGTAGGTCAAAACGGCGGAAGACATGGTTACTTCGCTCCTGCCAAATTCTCTTCGAGCCAGCCATAGCCCTTTTCTTCGAGTTCCAGGGCGAGTTCCTTGCCACCGCTTCTCACGATCTTACCATCCTTGAGGATGTGGACAAAGTCAGGCACGATGTAGTTGAGCAGTCTTTGGTAGTGGGTCACCACGACGAAAGATCGCTCCGGAGATCGCAGAGCGTTTACTCCTTCAGCAACTGTCTTGAGAGCGTCGATGTCGAGACCGGAATCGGTTTCATCAAGGACGCCAAGAACTGGCTCAAGGACTGCCATTTGGAAGATCTCGTTGCGCTTCTTCTCCCCGCCGCTAAAACCTTCATTCACAGATCGGGTCAAAAGGTCTTGGGGCAGGTGCAAGAGCTCAATCTTCGACCGAATGAACTTCATAAACTCCTGGGTCGGGATCTCGTCTTGGCCATTGGCTTTGCGCTTGGCATTCACTGCGGCGCGCAGGAAATAGGTGTTGCTGACGCCGGGAATCTCGACCGGATATTGGAAGGCCATAAAGACTCCTTTGTGGGCTCGATCCTCTGGCTCCATCTCCAAGAGGTCTTCCCCGTTCAGGGTGATAGAGCCATCGGTAACTTCGTAGACGTCGCGTCCGGCGATGATGTTGGCAAGAGTGCTCTTGCCGCTTCCGTTCGGGCCCATGATCGCATGGACTTCGCCTGGATTCACAGTGAGATCAATTCCTCGGAGGATCTCTTTGCCTGCTTCTGCCACTTGGGCATGGAGATTTCTGATTTCGAGCATAACAGTTGCCACAGTCTACGGGGGGAAGGGGAGAGAAATTGCCACCCAATGGGCCGTTTGTTGACAAAGACGTGAAGTTTGGCCTAAGGGAAAAAACCTTGGGCTTGAATGCTTTCTAGCTAAAGGATTTGGAACCCAAGCAAAATCGAACCTGGTACCTTGGGATAGATGGTGACGCCAACCTCGCTCTTCGGATTCGATACGGCTGAATCGGGGCTTAATCCCTCACTGGCCAAGGATATGGTGCTGATTGACCAACTCCTGGGGGAGACAGTTTTTTACCAAGAGGGGGCAGAAGTGGTACGGCTTTGCCGAGAG
>JALOLT010000142.1 GCA_025455775.1 Fimbriimonadaceae bacterium | reverse complement strand
TTGGACGATCACGGGAGGGAAGGACGGTTTGAATCGGTGATTCAATCTGCCCTATCCCACGAACGTGCGCAATCGAGTTTGCGCCGAACCGCCCAGATCTTAAGTCTTGGTTGTTCTTCCGACAGAGTTCTTCTCCGCACTTTCGCCATGGATCAGGCAACTTCAGCCTTGGCCCTCAGAGGGTTGGCTTACGGTGTTTTTCGTCCGGAGAGACTTCTTTATATGTCAGTACCAGATGCTGTTTGCGAGCTGGGGATTGGGGAGTACCGACGGATTCACCTTGCCTGTAGCGTGCTTCTCGCGGCTCGAAGTTGGCTAGGGAAAGAGAGTGTCCTCGCCGACGAGATTTTTCTTCATGGAGTTTGCTCCGCTGCAATCTTCGAAAACCTGCTGCCTTCAACGGCTGACCAAGGCGATCGGGTCTTTTCCGCGATGGCTGCCCACTTGGGGCTGGCTTGCCTTGCGTCTTTTGCACCGACTCTCTATTCGGCCGAGAGTCCCCTTCACAAGGGTGAATCGGAGTCCATCGAGGCTATGGAGTCTCACTATTTTGGCTTTACCCATCTGGACGTGACTCTCGATCTGCTGCGGAGACTGGAGTTTCCGTTGCAGTTCTGGGAGACGAGCCCAGGCTTTGCCACGGAGACTCTTGCCCTCTGTTACTCAGATGCCCTGGCTCAAGAGCTTGGGTGCCGGTTTGGGTTTGCTCAGCTCCGCTCTGGCTTCGACTCTTCCGCCTACTCTGAATTGGGTTTGGGAGGGGGCCAAGAGCTCGAATTGGCCCAGATTGGTCAAAGATCAATGGCCCTTGGGAAGCGAGTGAGCCTGGTTCAGCTTGGCTGAATGGACTGAATTCTACAAAAGTTCTTAAGATTTTGCACCGCCATTGAACAAAGACTGAGCAGAAGGCCGTCGTTTTGGTGTACGATCATCGCCGTAACAGTGTGCCTTTTGGGTAACTGGACGTGAGAGCTTGTCTCAGAACGCCAGGAAAAGAGGTGCCAGCGAGAAGGAGCTTGCCTTGAGGAATTGGTGGATTTGTTTAGCAGCCGCAGCTGTCGTCATTGTCGGATGTACCGGTAGTGGAGGCGGAACTGCCTCGACCGGCGGAACCGGTGGAACTGGTGGGTCAACAGGTGGAACGACAGGAGGCACGACCGGAGGCCGCGAAGTGCCAACGATCGTTTTGCCCAACACCGCCGCTGAAGCGAGGGTCATTTTCCTCTCAGGGCAAGGACGTCGGGCAGCCGGCTCTTTGTACGCAACCCTGAATAACATTCGGTGGATTGCCAGCGGGCTTGACATTGCCCCCTCTGAGTTCCAAGGCTCAACCGACGGAACCCGCGTCCAACTGGATGGCTACACAGTCAACCGATTTGGATTCGTCGAGAACCTGGGAGAAGGAGTCGCGAGCAAAGCCTACACCTCTTTGGCAATTGACGTCACCAGGATGTACGAGGAAGATGTCTTTGGAGATCTGAACAACATCTTTGCTGGAAATTTTCCAATGCCAGCCATCCCTGTCAACGCCACCCTTCGACCTGGACGCCAGACGACCATTCAGGTCTTCCTGAGTAACGTCGCCCTCGGCTTTGACTCTGTCCTTGGCCCTGTCTTTGACCAAGCAGGCTTCGACAGTGAGAACCTCGGCCCTGGCGACACAGCACTTCGGGGTTTCTACAGCGACCACATCGGATTCGATATCTCCAACGTTCCCAGCCGACCGACCATGGCTCGGGGAGGGGCTGCTGACGTCGCCCTCTTCAGCGGAGACGCGATCGGCTTGGCCCAGGGAGCCCTCGGAACCGAAGATTCCTTCGACCTCTACAGCCCGAACTTCATCGAATCTGGTACAGCCACTGGCCCGAGAAATATCGACGGCCGCGTTGCCCCAGGAACTTACACTGTCAGTGAGCCAGACCCGCGAACCTTGCCTGGTGTTGCAAGAATTGCCGCCCTGCAAGGAACGTGGAGAGACGTGAATGAGGTCGTTCGAAACCTCGGATCCACTGCTCTCATCCTGTTCCCGCGAAGCACAGGAGCAGACTTCCAAGCCGTTCTGATTCAGCGATCTGGTAACACCATCACCAACCTCTGGTTCGGGACTTCGAATGGAACAACCTTCACTGTCTCGCCGATCAGCGAAGTCGGCAGCCCCACGACAACCTTCACCGGGAACCTGAGCGCTGTGACTGCCAGAGATGGCAACTTCACTCTCACTGGGTCAGGCGTACCAACTTCAGGCGTCTACGTGATCTATCGCTGATGAGGCGAATCCTCGCTGGAATCGAGACCGAGTACGGCTTCACGATTGAAGGCAGAGGAACAAACGACCAAGTCGAAGATGCAATGGCACTCGTTCGGAAATCTCCGAACGGGTGCCTTCGCTTTTGGGACTACCGCTTTGAAAGTCCGCGCAAAGACCTCCGCGGTTTTGAAGTTGATCAACTCTCTATCGACCCAACGGACGCAGTGTTTGACCAAGGAAAGGCCCAACTCCCGGCAACCGAAATCAGAAGCGATCACATCTTGCCAAACGGAGCAAGGTTCTACAACGATCATGGGCACCCTGAATATGCGACCCCCGAGTGCTACGGCCTCAAGGAACTGGCTCGTCACGATGCTGCAGGCGAGATTTGGGTGACAGACTGTGCTCAGAGACTGGCAGAAGAACTCCATAAAACAGTTCGGGTTTACAAAAACAACAGTGACTACCACGGGGCAAGCTACGGGACTCATGAAAGCTATCTGGTGCCTCGTTCACTCGGGTTCCAAAAGCTGTACGAGGCTCTTGTGCCCCTGCTGGTGGCGCGGCCAGTCCTCACGGGGGCTGGCAAAACTGGCTTCGAGGGACGCTCTCCCTGTGACTTTCAAATGTCCCAACGGGCAGACTTTTTCACCGAAAAGGCTTCTGTGGACACACTCTACCGGAGACCCATCTTCAACACGAGAGACGAACCTCACGCACCGCCTCAAAGTTGGATCAGACTCCATGTCATCAGTGGCGACGCTAACTTGATGCCGACCTGCACTCTGCGGAAAGTCGGTCTCGTCAAGCTTGCTCTCCACCTTCTTGAGGCTGGTGTCTGTCCAAAGTGGGAGATTCCAGATCCTGCCAGCGCGATGGCCGAAGTGAGCCGTTCGACAAATTCCGAAGGCAGAATAGACCTCGCCGGTGCCTCTTGGACGACCCCCCGCCACATCTTGGAGAGCTACCTGTTGGCTGCCCAGCCGGTCGTGTCAACTGACCCTGAATTGTCTCAGCTCATTGACGATTGCTACTCTTTATTGGAGGCTCGTTTCGACCGGCCCGACGACTTTATCTTCCAGGTGGACTGGGCTGCTAAGCAGTGGCTTCTGCAACAAGCCCTGGAACCCGGCGAGGGCTGGAACACAACCGCCCAAAAATCGCTCGACCTTCAGTATCACCTTCTCGATCCCGACGAAGGGCTCTATACTGGGCTCGTCGCGGCTGGATTAGTCGCCCACCCCTCCCATCAGGAACTGGCCCCACTCCTTGTGACCCCCCCTTCTGGAAGGGCAAAAGCGAGAGGAGCATCCGTCCGCCTCGGGCCAGAGATAACCGTCGCGGCAGGATGGAGCAACCTTAGGCTCCGAACCTCGCGCGGTGAGCAGGATTTTGCCCTTCCCCCAGACGCAGACTATCCCGATGCACTCGATGGTGTTTCTGACGTAGAAGAGTTGGGTGCCATCCTGAATGGACTTTGACCTATGATTCACGCTGACAGAACCACCAAACCAGTCGAGCCCCAGCCAGACCGCAAACTCAACGACGAAGGAGGGCCGAGCAAACCAGACCTCAACCGTCCCTCAGCACCGAACGAACTGCTGAAGAGAATGAAGAACGTTGACCCAGACCAGGCGAAGAAATATCGTCAAAGGTCAGGCGAATGACCCTCAGTTATCCTCGCGATTTCGCCGAATTAGTCGGGTTTGACCTAAGCCGCATGGGCGCTTCGCCCGAAGAAGCCCACGGCACAACTGTCCTTGCCCTTAGATTCGACGGCGGGGTCGCAGTTTTAGCCGATCGGCGGGCGACCATGGGGAACCTGATCATGTATGAGCAGGCGGAGAAAATCGAAGCCCTTGACGACCAAACTGTCGTGGCGATTAGTGGTGCCTACGCCAGGTCGATCGAAGTATGCCGCTACCTAAAGCACGCTTTTAAATACAACGAAAGGTTGCACCTCCACGAGATAAGTGCCGAGGGGAAGCTGATGGAAATTAGCCGCGCTCTCGCAGGAAATCTTCAGATGGCCATGCAAGGAGTAGGAGTTTTCCTTCCGATTGCTGCTGCCTATGACCCAGTGAGAAAGTCGTTCGGGGTCTATTTCTTCGATGCAGCTGGGGCAAAGTTTCTCGGTTCGGATTACGCGACAGCTGGTTCTGGCTCCCAGCATATCAGAGGGATCTTCGACTACCTGGTTCGGACGAAGGGGCCCTGGCCAACCAGACCCCAAGATGAGGTTCTGGTGGATGGTTTGACGATGCTCGATATCGCTGCCTCGCTCGACTCTGCGACTGGTGGTTGGCGTCAAATCCTTCCCTCTGTGACGATTCTCACTGCTGAAGGCGTGCGCCGGATCCCTGAAGAGGAGCTCCGCCCCCTTGCAGCTCGGGCCTTGGGATAGTCGATCTGTCCTGTACAAAGTAGGTTCTGAAAAAAACTTTGGCCCTCCTCTTTAGAGGGGGGCCGTAGATGTACTGATTCCAGCGTCAGGCTTAGAACCGGTATCCGAGGTGGATTCCCAGCGACGTGCCGCGAACCGAATCAACACCGTCTGTGTAGAGGATGCTGAATTCGGCAAAGGTCTTCGTACCGAGTTCAATTCCGTAGCCCAGCTTTCCTGCAAGCACGGTCTTAGTTCTGGTGAGGTCGTTTACAGAAACGCCAGCTCCGAAGTAGAAGTAGGTCTTGTTTGCCGCGCCGGGAGCTGTGCTGGAAAAGCGCTGCTGAACCAGGATTGGGAACAAGTTGCCTTTCGCACCACTTCCGGATCGCCCAATCCAATCCACGGTGAAGTATGTTTCCGCATTTGGAAGGAGTCGGAAGCTCTGGGAGAAGTCCAAGCCGATGCCAATGAAGCTGGACGAGATGTCCCGCAGGTTGCTGTCAATCGGGTAGACCCAGCCACCGCGAACGGAGATGCTGGTTGGGGTTTCAAGGAAGGGGTTCTTTTGCTGAGCAAAGCTCAGAGCTGCCAAACCGATGCCGGCCAATACGAACAGTTTCTTCATGCTGTTGATGTCCTCAGAATTCGCGAATTCAGCCCAAAATCCTTTTAGGCTGTTCATATTCTACCGTTCCGACGGTCTGGGAGGGGCGAGAGGTGCAGAATTCTATCGGTAAACTCACCCACTGTGGCTGAATTGATCTTTGAACTTGGGTGCGAAGAGCTCCCTGCGACTTCTGTCCGTCGCGCCTTCTGCGATCTGGAGCGAGGAATTGTGTCCCGTTTACGAGAGGCTGGAGTCGAAACCCTTGATTCGCGGAGCCTTGGCACCCCTCGTCGCCTGATTGTTCAGGTGACTGGCCTTCCGGATCGCCAGCCAGACACCAAGAAGGAAGTCAGAGGGCCAGCGGTAAAAGCAGCCTACGATGCAGCAGGGAATCCGTCCAACGCACTCCTTGGGTTTTGTCGTGGCCAAGGAGTGTCGGT
>JALOLT010000141.1 GCA_025455775.1 Fimbriimonadaceae bacterium | reverse complement strand
AGCGGAGCAGCGTAAGGCGTCTGCACTTCGCCTCTGCCTTGTCGAATTTCGATGCACAGAATGGTCGGAGCGACGAGCGAAATGCGCTGGATGACTGGGTCTGGGCTAGCAGGAGCAACTATGAGCAAGCTAACAAGGGTTGAAACCATTTGGGCTACCTGTCCCGTAAGATAGCGAGAAAGAACGCTTCTTGCGACCGTCAGAAGATCTCTCGGTGAGGATCCGGGAAGGAAATGCTCTGAATCCGGACTTACTAGGTGGAATCCTACTGAGTGATTTGGTCAAGAGTCCAATAAGATAAGCGATATGGTTGCCCCTCTACTCGTTGCAACTCTGCTCGGCCAGTCAATCTCTGGATCCGGCATTGCATTACCAGGAATCGCCCCCTTGGATAACCCATTAAAAGGCCTGGTTCCCTATGAAGGTCAGGGGATGTCAAACGGGAGAATCCTCTTTCCTCATAGCCTGGAGTTCGACTACTTTTCGCTGAACCAAGTCCTGATCGGAGAGAAGAAGCTGGACTGGGGTGTTCTCGACCGGATGTTGGATCGGGTCGCTAAGCGTGGGAATCAGGCGATCTTTCGCTTCACCCTTGAGTATCCAGGAAAGACCACTGGTATCCCGAACCATTGGATCAGGGCGGGAGTGGGAACAACCACTTGGAGAAGTGGTGATTCGCAAGGTTCCGAGTCGATCACGCCTGACTACTCACACGAGATTCTTAGAAAAGAAGTGACTTGGTTCATTGCTCAGCTCGGGGCTCGCTACGATGGTGACCCCCGCATCGGCTTCATCACGGCAGGCTTGCTCGGCAGTTGGGGGGAATGGCATACCTGGCCAAAGCAAGAACTCTTTGCTTCCAAAGAAGTGCAAGAGGAGATTATGGCTGCTTACCGGGCGGCCTTCCAAAAGACCCCGATCCTTTTCCGATATCCAGCTGGACCAGAGGACGCTACCTATGCCGCAAACGTGAATCGAGGGTTCGGTTTTCACGACGACTCTTTTGCCTATGCGACCTTGGATACTGGACCGGATTGGCATTTCCTGGCTAAGCTCCGCAAGGCAGGTGCTTTGGAGGCTTGGCGGACAGCACCTATTGGGGGCGAGATTCGGCCGGAGGTTTGGGGAGCGATCTTTGATGAGAAGCTTCCGCTGGACGCCCAGCCCTTTGACGAGTGTGTGAGGGAGACCAAGGTGACTTGGCTCATGGACAGTGGGATGTTTGACGGTAAGGCAAGCCAAGCCAGAATCCGCCGCGCCTCTGATTCGGTTCGGAAACTGGGTTATGAATTTCGGGTGACCCGCTGGACGATCGGCTCGGGCAGGGTGTCGCTGCAGGTCGAGAATCGCGGAGTTGCCCCTTTCTATCATCCTTGGAAAATCGAGCTCGCCTTGATTGATGCCAAAGGGGAAGTCCGACAAGTACTGCCCCTAGCCGTTTCGTTGCAGAAGATTCAGCCGGGACGTGAGACGCGCTTGACCTGTGACCATCCTCCCGTGACTGTGGAGGCAGGATCCTATAGTCTTGCCATACGAGGGAATAATCCGATGCCTGGCGGAAAACCAGTGGGTTTTGCAAACCTCGGTGTCGGTGCCCCAACCCTTCGTTGGTCGGCCCTCGGAAAGGTTTTCGTTTCTCGGTAACCAATGTAAACTCCTGGCTTCTGGGAAGCTTCAAAGCCCTGAATCGCACCAGGCAGACCGCCTCTCTCTGCCATACTCTAAACGTCATGCCGCGTCTCTTTGCGGCGGCCGATATTGGGAGCAACACTGTTCACCTTTTGGTCGCTGAACCAACCCCCACCGGACTTCGCCGAGTCGTCAATGAGAGCGTGTGGCTCAATCTCGGTGAGGTCGTAGGAAGGGAAGGACATGTCCCCAAGAAGCTCGCCGACGAACTCGTCTCCACCCTCTCGCGATTCAAGGCAATCACCAACGAGCACAAAGTCGCGGAATTCTACGTCTTTGCGACCGAAGCGATGAGACGGGCCACGAACCACGACGAATTGCTCGACAGGATCTCACGGGAGGCCAACGTAAGGGTGGAAATCATTTCCCCCAGACGCGAAGCAGATCTTTCTGTGAACGGATTGCAACTGGATTGCTCCTTGGCTGGTCCCTGCCTGATGGTTGAGGCGGGAGGTGGATCGGTTCAGGTTGCCCTGCTTTACGACGGTAAGCTAGAAGCTGAGAAAAGCCTCCCCCTCGGCACGGGAGCCCTGATCGCGAAGAGTGGGTTACAACAGCCAGCCAGCGAAACCCAAGTGCTGAAGACGATCGAGATTATCGACCAGGCTTTGGACGAAGTTCGCGATCTCGCCCACGCAGATAGGGTGATCGCCTGCGGGGGAGTGGCAAGAGGGATCGTCAGGGCCCTTCATCCAGACGGAGACCCCACTTTGGCGATTCAAGACCTCGAGTATCTGGCGTGGGACGCTCAAAGGCTCACCAGCGAACAGATCACCAGGAGGTACGGGGTCAAGCATCGCCGCGCCATGACTCTGCTCCCTGGATGCTTGGTCTACCATGCCCTTTTGGCTTCTTTTGCAATCCCTTCCATGACAGTGAGTAATTACGGCGTACGAGAAGGGGCAGTCCGGGAAATGGCGCAAGGAGTCAGACCATGGCGGTAAGAGATTCTCAGGCAAAGACATCGCCTTATTTCAACCGAGAGTACAGCTGGTTGCAGTTCAACCGGCGAGTTTTGAGTGAGGCTCAGAACGAAGATAACCCTCTCTTGGAGCGGATCAAATTTCTTGCGATCTTTGAATCGAACCTCGACGAATTCTACATGGTAAGGGTCTCGGGGCTGATTGAGCAAGACGCGACTGGGCTCGCCGAGATCTCTCCCGACGGACTTACTTCATCCCAGCAGTTGGAGATGATCGCGATGGCGGCACGGCTCCTCCGCCAGGATGCAAGCACTGTTTGGCAAGACCAACTCAAACCAGCCCTCGCTGGGGAAGGGATTCACATTCGCGAGGCAGAGACCCTAACGGCAAAGCAGCAAGAGAACCTTTACACCTATTTCCGGCGGGCGATTTTTCCCCTCTGCACACCCTTGATGCTCGAACCCTGCATCACCTTTCCTTTCATCAGCAATCGCAGCTTGAACTTGGCTGTGGTGCTCAAGGACGGGGCGAGCCAAAAGCTGGCGAGAGTAAAGATTCCTCCCGTTATCCCGCGCCTGATCCCAGTTCCTGGCCGCTCGAAAGAGTTTGTCCTTGCAGAAGATTTGATCAGCAACTTTATCGGCAGTCTCTTTCCCGGGGTGGATGTCCTGGCGACTTGCCCGTTTCGGGTGATTCGAGATGCTGATATAGAAATTCGCCAACTTGAGGCAGCGGACCTCATCTCCGCAGTTGAACAGTCCTTGCGGCTCCGGCGTTTTGGAGACCCTGTTTTGCTGGAAATTGCCAAGGGCCTGGAATCCCGTTGGATTAAGGTTCTTCAAAACGGATTGAGCTTGGATGACAGTGATGTGATCGAGGTGGATGGAACTTTGGGGATGGAGTTTATGTGGGAACTCGCGAAAGTCGATAAGCCGCAACTCAAGTTTCCACCCCACATCCCTTATGTTGCGGAAAGTCTCAGCCAGGGTGAGAATCTCTTCAATCTGGTGCGAGATCAGGATCTTTTAGTCCACCACCCCTACGATAGTTTTTTCAGCGTGGAGCAGTTCATTCGATCCGCCCAAAGCGACCCAAATGTGATTGGGGTGAAGCAAACCCTCTACCGGGTTGGATCAGAATCTCCCATTGTCGAGTCTCTGCTGGGGGCAGCGGAAGAAGGGAAGCAGGTGGCAGCGATGGTCGAACTCAAGGCCAGATTTGACGAAAACAACAACCTGGTTTGGTCAAGGGCCTTGGAGCGGGCTGGAGTCCATGTCACCTACGGCGTCCTCGACATGAAAGTGCACTGTAAGCTCTCCTTGGTTGTCCGTAAGGATCGGGATGGGATTCGGAGTTACGTCCACGTTGGCACTGGAAACTACAACCCCAGCACAGCGAGACTCTATACTGATCTTGGTCTTTTCACCAGCGACCCTGAGATTGTGGAAGACGTCACGGAGCTTTTCAACGTTTTGACTGGTTACTCAAAGCAGAGTCAGTTTCGAAAGCTGTTGGTGGCTCCATTCTCCCTACGCGAAGGGATCATCGAAAGGATCGAGCGGGAAACTCAGATCGCCCGGGAAACAGGGAAGGGTTCGATCTTGTTCAAGCTCAATAGCCTGGTGGATCCCGAGATCATCGATGCCCTCTATGAGGCTTCGCAGGCAGGAGTCGAAATCAAACTGGTTGTTCGGGGGATTTGCTGCTTAAGACCGGGAGTTTCTGGGCTGAGCGAGAATATCGAGGTGGTCTCGATCGTGGGAAGGTTCCTGGAGCACTGTCGCGTCTATTACTTTGAAAATTCTGGCGACCCTGACGTGTTCATCGGCAGTGCCGACATGATGCGCCGGAACTTGGATCGCAGGATCGAGGTTCTGGTGCCAGTGACCCGTCCGGAGCAGATCAAGTACCTTCGCGAGGTCGTGGTGCTTCCCAGCTTCGAGGACAACGCAAAAGCCTGGGATCTCTTGCCGAACGGCACTTACGAGCGCCGACCCCGGCTGGAAGGGATGGCGAAGGTATCGGTTCAGGATCTCCATATGACGATGCCAGCAACAAAGCTCTTGCTGAGCAGGCGCACAAAGAGGCGATCAGGTTTTTCCGCTGTTTAGGAACCGACTAAGTTCTTTCGCCTTTTGATCCGAAAATTACCAGTATGGCGAGGCGGTTCGGGCTTGGCTTTACTTTGGCGGAAGTCTTGGGGGCTTCGGTTTGCCTTGGCATCGTAGCCTCCGCAACTCTGGCTGGGGTTCGTTTTAGCTCGGATCGGGTGGCAGAGACTCGCCAGAGGTCGATCGTAGCTCAGCTAGCCCAAAGTGAACTGGATTCCCTTCGGGCGAGTGCCCTTGTGGGAGGGGCGATTCCTGCGTCTGTATCGAAGAGCGTGACTGCTTCCGGGATACCGGGAACCGTTTCACTCGTGACGACCAAGACAGACGATCCTACCCTAGCGAACCTAAAGCGTCTCGTTACAACCGCCACCTGGGTGAATGGGTCAACCAAAAGTTTGACTCTCTCTACTTCCGTCTTCTTGGACAGTGCCGCTGGCCTCCCTAGCCCCCTTACTTTGACGGTTGATCCTAAGGGTTGCTTTGGTTGGAATCCAGCGCAGCCACCAAACTTTAACCTATGCACCGTTCCCTTAGTGATCGATCTTGAAGCTAGGGGTATCACACCGGGGATGACGATCAAACTGGAGCGAGGTGGCTCCTTTGCTTACTACGTGCCAACCCAAGCTGGTCAATATGAAAAATGGGGTCTTTTCGGCCTCTTTTCGCGCTCGAGCAATCTTGAGGTCCAAAACATTAGTGAGCGTGTTCCCGGAGCGGTAAGTTCAAATCTTACTCCTGCTTTCGAGTACCAATCTCACTGGGCGCCGGAATTTCCAACGGGAACCTTTTCGATCTCTGCCTACGACAGCACCTCTCCGAACAGCCGAACCGTTTTGGTTCCGAGCAACGCAAAGTTTTTATTCGTCAATGTGGCTGATCATATGTCCTTTTTGGACAACTCGGCTCCATTCGGTGGCAGTAATCCAACAATCACTGTGTCGATCGTGCAACAGCAGCAGCAGCAGCAGCAGCAGCAACAACAACAGCAACAACAGCAACAGCAACAACAGCAACAGCAACAGCAGCAACAGCAACAGCAGCAACAGCAGCAATCAC
>JALOLT010000140.1 GCA_025455775.1 Fimbriimonadaceae bacterium | reverse complement strand
CGTCGCGATGGAAACACCAGCTAACTCTGCGACTTGCTTGAGAGTCGAAGGCCGGCGGCGAGGAGTTCTGGTCGGTGGCTTTGATTCTGGCTCTGACATTGTTGTTTCCTTGCTTAAGAGACTCCTCGCGAGACTTTCATTTCTTCAGGTCGAAAACCCTGATGTAGTCCACCAAAACTTCGTCCCGCTCTGGCATGATTGTCTCCCATTCGCCGCTGGAGCCAGCCCAGTGAGCTGCCTCCACCGTGAGCTTCAGGTAGCCAGGCTCACGACTTGTCCCCTGCGACTTCGGCATCCCAGGCTTGCTCCCCAATCCGATAGCATTGGTCGAGGCAATAAGCTTGCCATTTCGATAAATCGCATAGACATCCTCTGTCCACAGGAAACCGTAGGTGTGGAACTTGCCGTCGCCGAGGGTTGGAATTGGCTCGCTGGGGATATCAAATGAGTTATGAGTTGGGCCGTACCCACCCCAATGAACGGCATGGCCCAGCTTGTTGTTCCAGGCTTGGAACGTCTCGATAACGTCGATCTCCGCCCCCTTGCGGCTGTCTGTTTGGTTGTCCGTGATATCGCCGCTCATGAGCCAAAAGGCAAACCAATAGTCGCTCCGCAAGTTAGACGGGAGCTTTGCCCTCACCTCGAAGTAACCCAACTTCTTCTGAAAGAGTGTTCGTGATGCGTCGTAGTCAGGCCTGGTGCGAACGGCACCACATTCATAGCGAGGCCCAGGTCCTTCGGTTGCAATCCGTCGAACCCCTAGTCTTAACATTCCATCGCGAACCGTAACCTGCCCAGGATCCCAGATTGACTGGTTGCCCTGGCGCTCAAGCCTGGGGGCTTGCCATTTTGTTGCGTCAAGTTGGCCTTGGTTGAACTCGTCGCTCCATCCCAAAGTGAGATCCTTCGGAAGCGGCGCAAGTGCAATTGAAGGTTGAAGGACGACCGCTGCCATCATTGCATACGTCATCATCAAATCTATTATAGACGCATTTTTACAAAATTGTAAAGCTTTACACTCACATTTTTTCCTGGTATTCTTTCCCTGGCCGCCATGCCCTTCCTTGACTCTCTCATTGACCCGTTTCTCGGAACAGACTCACCAGGACACTGCCTCCCAGGCCCCTACCTCCCCTTCAGCCTCGTCCGACTGGGCCCAGACGTCGAGATTCCCCACGGACCCCATGGCTACAGTTCCGACGGAAAAATCCTTCGCTTCACTCAAACTCATGTCAGTGGAACAGGCGGAATGGGACGATACGGAAACGTCGGAGTAATGCCCTTTGACCCATCTCTCTTTGGCGGAGGCATTGAGAACAACCTCGCGCAGGAACGGCGGAACGAAAAGGCTGAGCCAGGCTACTACCATGTCGACCTCGACCCCAGCGACATCCGGGCAGAGCTCACCAGCACTCCCCACGTCGGGATCCATCGATTTAGCTTCCCTGGATCGTACGGTGCCGTCTCTGTAGATGCAACTGCGATCATTACGACCCACCTTGAGGTGCCGGAAGACGACCCGAACGGCTTTGCCCCGCGAGTCTTAGAAGGGTGGATGAAGATCTCTGGCTCATCAGCTCTCGAAGGCGAGGTGATTTTGGCGGGAGGCTGGGGGCACGGTTTGCCTTACAAAATTTGCTTCGCCATCTCGTTTGATGTCCCTTTTGTTCAGTATTTAACTGGCGAGCGCCAACCAGGGTGCGAAACGCCTCTCGCGTGGCAAGGCCTTTTTGAAGCAAGCCAAGTCGTGGCGAAAGTCGGGATTAGTTTTTCCAGTCCTGAGCGAGCCAAGCAAAGCCTGGAAGAGGAAGCCCAGGCTGACTTTGACTCTATACGTCGATCTGCGACGGAGACTTGGCGCACTGCCCTTGCTGGATTCCGAACCGAAGGGGGGAGTGAGCCAGAACGAACTCTCTTCGCGACAAGTCTCTACCGATTGTTCTGCATGCCCAGTGACCTGGGTGTGGGCCGCGAGTTCACTGCTTGGGAGAGCAACCAAAGGCACTTCACCGACTTCTATTGTCTCTGGGATTCCTGCCGAAACGCGAATAGCTTTCTCGCGTGGTTTGATCCTGAGACCCACATTGACATGGTGAACTGCCTGCTGGAGGTCGCAGAAAATACGGGATGGTCGCCTGATGCTTGGATTGCAGGAGGCAGTGCCTTCTTGCAAGGGGGATCCTCGCTGGACATTCTCCTCGGCGAAGCTGCCTCGAAGAATCTCCCGGGAATAGACTGGCAAAGGGCTTGGAAAATTGCCAGAAGTCAGATCGATCACCCCTCGCCTGACCCCTACCGCCTTGGCCGCCATCCCCACGGCCCAAATGGGAGCTACTTGCCTGCCTCGATTCCCCAATCTGTCTCACGAACGCTGGAGTACCGCTACCAGGAATGGTGCCTGGCATCGCTCGCAGAAAAAGCCGGGGACGAGGCTGGAGCTGAAGAGATGAGATCCAAGAGCCAAGAAGTTTGGGATTTGTGGCGTGAGGACTGCCGAACCTTTGCTCCCAAAAATGTGGATGGCACGTGGCGAGAACCATTCTATCCGGATCACTGCCGATGGGATTGCTGGAACGACCCATGGTGCTACGAAGGATCGACTCGCCAGTGGAGTTGGAATGTCCTCCATGACATTCCTGGTCTGATCGCCCGTTTTGGGGGAAAGGAAGCACTTCGTGCGGCCCTGGTTGAGTTTCTATCTGGCGGATCCAGCACAATAGAAATCCCTGATCTGATGGCATCCCCGGGATACAAACCCAAGGAAACCATGCTCCATGTGCCCTTTTTGCTCTCAGAAATTGGCGACCCAGCTTTGGCAAGCTGGTGGGTAAGAGAGCTGCTGCAGAAATACTATCGCGTCGCTCGAAACGGCTTACCTGATAATGAGGACATGGGATGTCAATCTAGCTTTGTCCTTGGCGCATGTCTCGGCATCTCTCCTGTTATGGGTCAGAATCGCTATTGGTTAACTGCTCCCGTATTTAAGGAATCGGCTGTTCCAACCGGCCTGCGAATTCTTTGTCCCGATGCTAGTCCCGCTGCAAGATACCTTGTAGGCGCAGTCCTAAATGGAGAACGCCTCACTGAACCTTGGGTGCGACACCAGGATTTACAGGAGGGACTATTGTTGTTGGAAGTTTCTGAAAAACACGCCCCTTGGAATCGCGCCTAGTCCTTAACAGACTGCAAGATTTTTGCTAACTCGGAGAACACAAACCGACGTTGCTTTTTGCATGAACCAGATGACTGAAGGCACTCTTTCACATGTGAGTACAAACTTCGAATCTCCTTAGCGTCTCTCGGATATCGATAACAACTTTCCACCTTTTGTTGACTAGCGATCTTCTCTATAGCGCCCTTGCGAGTCTCACCATCTGAGATGGCCTTGATGATTGGACGATAGAAGTCAATTGCCGCCAAATTTCGAGTCGGGGAAGCTTCTCCGTCTTGAAACAAATAGCTCGATGGCTCATCCTTTTTATATTCGATTGACAGGAGACAAAAGAGCGCCTCCCATAGAACGGGCTTTGTGATCGCTACGAGACGCGGCCCAGCAATGCATTCTTGTAAGCTGTTGAGGAACTCCTTGTCTCTTCTATAAAGCGCTGCTACTCGGATTAGCTCAGAATCTGCTCCTCGAATCACAACTCGAGCGAAGATGCAAGAGATCTGGTATGGCTCCTCTAGGAGGATCTCGGCTATTTGGTAATTCAGCTTGAGAACCGAGACGATTTCCTGCATTCTTTCGCTTCTCTCGCAGGCTCTAATCTTGAGCGGCGTTAACTTACTCACAGCTAAGCACACAACGTCTAAAGGGAAAGGATTATCGACTACTTCTTCTAAACTATTTCGAAACTCTGTGTATCCTAACTCACCACAGGCTTTCAGGACGCGATAAAATGGTGCTAGCTTCGCTTCGATTGATGAAATAAGCTCAGCATCGTCCGCATCGAGGGCTTCTTCCAACTGCTTCATTAAACTTGTCACCCTTGCATAGCCTCCTCTTACCCGGCTTAGCAGCTTAATACCACTGATGGCTTTGTTCGTTTTGGTGACGGTGGAATCCCGAACCCAATCAGGGAAGGGAACAGCAAATGATGCCATGAAAAGTCGATCTGCTTCACTCTTCAATGAGCTATTCATACCTGCTCCCTTGCACTTCTGCTCGAATGAACAACCTTAATGGATACAGATCATCATCTTCCCGACTCTTGTCGGAAAATGCACCACAAGAACTTCGTCCTCTCGCTTTGTTTCGAGCGGGAGCCCCTCGGGAATCAACATTGCCGTTTCCCTCTCAGTCCTGATGCGAATCTCGCCGCTTTGGATGATCATTCCCTCTTCGATAATATCGTGCATCAGCCCGCGTCGTTCCGGAATATAGTGTAAAAGATGTACAATAAGTCCCTGGTCGCCTTCCGTGACGTGGGCTTGCAAGCTACTCGGACCATCACGCTGGACGAGAGGTACTGGCAAGAATCTTTTCACTGCCCTTAGGAATAGGTCGCGGTAAACTGTTACTGAGTGTTTCGCGTACAAACCAAAGATTGGATGGGAAAAAACTGCGACTTGATCGGAAACAATCAATCCCGGCTTCTCTGTTTCAGTACTTGGGGGGGTGTGGGCATGAGAGCAAAAGTGGTTCCAAGCTCGGTTAAAAAAAGGTTCGGTGATTGTCGCCCAAATCTCAGCATCCTCCTGGGCTTCGAACCACTTCCCTTTGTCATACATGACATGATTCGTATCCGAACTTAGTCCCGATACTGGTTGGAGACGAAGATAGTCTGGCGAATAGGGAAGCTCACCCTTTACTGCTTTGATCGCGGAGCTAAAAGAAGGCCGTATTGCTCCTTGACTATTAATTACAGCATCTCCCGCTGCGATCACCTTTCCTCCCTGGCGCAAGTAGTCGCTTAGCTTTTCTTCATCTATCTCCTGATTGGCTTCTGGAATAACGAGTACTGTGTACTGACTCCAATCCGAGTGCTGATCGGCGAAGTCGAACTGCTGGGCACCTTCAATCAGCATTCTCGCAACACCGAGACACCTCGGATCAATCCTCCCTTCTTGGTCTTCGGGTTCTTCCGGAAGCAAGACTGCAATTTCTGCAACCCCATTTGCTCCCTTGCACCAAGGTTCTACTTCTGCTATCTGTTGGTATACGGAACCAATTAAGGAGTAGGTTGCTTGATCAATCTTGCCACTGGGATGCAGCTGATCCCCAACTGAACAGCCTCCTCCCAGAGCGAGAGCAGAGAAGCACTCGTACTCGAGGGCAGCTTGATTTTTGTAGCTTCCAAAGTGACCCCACGATTCGCTAAATCTACCGGTCATCCCGAGGAAAGGCATATCCAGGGTTCTTGCGTACCGTGCTGTGATGGGAAAGTGCATATAACCCCAGCCACCAGTTGGAAGGGATTCCAGCTCGAGGTGGCTAAAGTGGGAAAGTTTTGTACGGAAGCTCGGATCCACATGTCCTGAGTTATGAAATATGCTGCAAGTTTTGCTCACAGAGCGCACAGCATCATGAAGCCGTCCAGTTGCCTCATGGAGGATGGTCCTTCGCATTTGTCTTTGGCAATGCTTGTCCTTGGGATCCCATCCTTGCTCTTCGAATCTTTTCAGACAATGCTCGCTGTGAACGCCAGCTTGGAAAAGAATATCGAAGAAGACTCCATCCAACTCGTCTCCTAACATGTTGCAAACTTCTTGCGTTTGCTCGATGAGAAAGTCCATGTACGGCGATGCGAGATCTAACTTGTACCACCCCCAGTCGTCTTGTAGCGGA
>JALOLT010000002.1 GCA_025455775.1 Fimbriimonadaceae bacterium | reverse complement strand
TGTTTCCACCTGAGCAAAGACTCCTCGCCGCGCCTGCCCGAGCCAGACCCTCGACTTTTGCCTTGCAAAAGTCTCCGCCCAGCCGCGGCGGGAGAGGGACTGGCAGATGGAGAAGTAGCGCATCCGGGACGCTTCCCTCGCTCATTTTTCTAGTGTCGGCTTCGCCGACCGGGGCGCAGTCCCTTTTGGTCGCGAAGCGACCCTAAAGGGAAGGGCGTGGCACCGGGCCGGGCGGCGAGCAGCGAGAATCTGAAACAACGACCGTCTATCCGCTGTATGATACTCATGGGAATATGGTTGCGACGCTGCGCAAAAATGCGGCCGGCACTTCTTGGAGCATTGGCAATCAGAGGTCGTATGACGTCTGGGGCGGGGTGAGATCTGGCTCCGCGACCGGCGGGCCGAAGCAACGCTACTGCGCCAACCTCGGCCATGTGCAAGACGATGAGTCTCGGCTGATCTATATGAGGGCGAGGTTCTACGAGCCGGGTAGCGGGAGGTTTATCAGCGAAGATCCTATCGGCGACGGCGGCAATTGGTATGCATATGTCGGAAACATCCCAACCATTCCGAACGATCCAGACGGCAAGGCTGCCCAAGCTGTTTGGATGGGATTTCTCGCAGCTCTCACTCAAGGTCTTGCGTTTTTTGTCGCAGCTGGCCTCACTTCTTGGGTACGGGTTCTTCTCAATAATCGCTACAGGCCAGATGGAGTAATGAAGCTCGCAACAGATGCAGTGGTTGGCGCTATCGGTAGTTTTGCGCTTACCCTATTGCAAGACGTTAAGGCGGCAAAGTATGGAAATCTCTCACTCACTGAACTAGTCAAAAGAATTCATCTGTCGTTGCTCAAAACGAACAAGGGAAAAATCGGAGTGGCCCTCATGGCGGCTGGCAAGGTTGGAGCAATTGTGGGTGTTTATTCTGCTCTGTTGGCTTACTTCTTAAGTCCTGCCTACAGCGAATCTTGGGGGGCAGTATTTGGCAGCAATGAATGACTCGATCTTAACCACAATTGTGGTAGTAGTTTGTTTCCTGGTAACTACTCTTGTGCTGAGAAGCAGAGTGTTTAGTTCGAAGCACATTTCTCTCCGGGGGTGGATACCCTTGATTAGCGCGTCGCTTTCCTTTTTGGTTTTGCTGCTGCTCGCCTCATTTGGCCATCTAAAGTTCACATGGAATCAGCTTTTGTTTCTGATTCCTGTAGGCTTATGCCTTAGTCCGGACTTAACATCCACATCGACAAAGGTTTTCTTAAATGTCCGGCTCGGGCGGACAACAAAAAGGAATAAGGATCTTGAGGACTCATCGCTTCGTTGATAGCGGTTGGTGTGCAGAACGCTTCCCAGCCAAGCCAGGGTACTCTGATTTGCCTTGCCGGAAGGTGAAGAGGTCTCTCCACCTAAACTATGCAGGTAGCTAACCCCTTCGAATAGAGGCAGATTTGATCTTGGCATCTCGTATAGAAGACGAAGTTGAATAGAAGATTTATCTCTTCCTAACTTCCGCTGGGTCTTGCCGAGGCGATAAGCAGAGGGCTTCTTCAGTACCGAATCCTCACAATCTCCTGCAACTCAAGCCTCGTTGCTCTTCGGTCATAGAGCTTAGTTGTTCTGCTGTCGGCGTGGTTGGCGAGTTGTTGGGCGGTTTCGAGTGAACCTCCGTTGGCAAGAAACGCCGTGATGCCAGTCGACCGGAAGGAGTGCCTAGAAAACACCGGCGGAATCCCGGCGCGCAAGAGCCGTCGCTTCACCATTCGCAAGACGTCTCCTCTGCTCATCGGGCGGGAAGACTGAATCGTCCCACGGGTATCGAAGGCAGGAAAGAGCCAATCCGAGGGCCGCAAGCCCGCCACCCAGGGCATCGAGACACTCGACCAGACGAGGATTGGCCGCCGATCCCTCGTGCAAGGAGCCGCCAACTACAATCATCGAAGCCCCCACTGCCCTTAAACCCCGCCGAGGCGGAGACCCGCCGGAGGCGGGGCGAGGGTGTGGCCGCGGGGAGGCGGGGTTTTAAGAATCGCTCTCAACAAGGCGTGCAAATTGATGCTAGAAGGAGGCTGGTGCCGTTAGCCTGCCCCAATTGTTGAAGACACTGGTTTGCCCCGAAGTGAATCGGCCGCCGCCTCCTGGGCGCCCATACAGGGCTTTACGAGTCTTCAGCCCCTGGCTGAGCACTCAGGACAGCTTGAATCACTGCGGCTGCCACAGTGCGCCCCAAATCGCCTTGCACAGGATGGGTTGCATTTACCAGGGTGACCTGGCCGTCTCGCTCGACTGTCCCGTCCACCGAGATCATAGTCCGCCCCCCTTCGCCTACATGGAGCAAGGGTTCGGAGATCGTGATGACGGAACCAGGGAGCAAAGTTTCAAGGGCCTGGCGGCTTGCAGCAATCACGGGGGCTACCAGGCCTGGGCCACTGCGCTGGGCGACCCCTTCGATCAGCCTCCCTTCGCTGGTGAGGGCTACCATCACAGACTCCCGATGGACCCTGACGTCGCTGATGACTGGCTCAGCGGCTGGGGATGCAACCACAATTTTTCGAACCCCTTTCCCAGCCTCTTGGACTTTGCGGGCTGCCTTGCGTTCCAGGCAATCCTGACTCGCCAAGTTAATCAGATTGTCGAGAGTTGCCTGGACATGGTGACGCGAGGGTTCTTTTGTTCTTTTTCCGCCACTTAAGCCATAACTAAATCGAACTGGCTCTTCGACCCCTTCTACTCGAAAGGCGAGTTCCGAAAGGTGGAGAACCATCTCTTCTGCTTGCTCGCGAGCCCGCACCGTGCCAATTGCGAACTCGTCCCCTGCATATCGAACCAACACGTCTGTCTCAACACTGGTGATGCCCCCCAGGTGTTCGGCTAGAGCTTTGATCACCTTATCCCCCACTATGTGGCCGAACTTTTTGTTGTAGAGGCCAAAGTCATCAATATCCATGAAGACGATGGAAATTTCGTGGCCTGACTCGAGTTGCTCCGTTCCCCACTCTCTCAGGCGATCGCTCCACGAAAGGCCAGTGAGGGGATCCCAGGAGTTCCCGAGCTCACCCAGCAAGGCAGTCGCACTCAGCAGGCCGAGAACTTTCTCATCTGCCATCACTGCAACCACATCCTCTTTGGTCAGAGCCATCACCTTGGCGGCAGCCCGAATGGTAGTAGTTCCAGAGAGGCTTGTCCCAAAGGCTCTTTGCAGGTCACCGAGCTTGGTCTCCCCATCTGCTAGGGTGACAGATTCGAGGGTCACAAATCCGCAGATCAGGTCATCTTCCAAAACCGAGGCAGCCTTCGCGCCTTCCGCTTGCATGCGCACCAGGGCATCCCCGGCAAGCTCTTCAGAGCGAAAGACGGAACGATCCAATCGAATATCACTTAATTGCCTCATGGCACAAACCTAGTCAAGCAAGGGATTCCTTGCATCATTCGGGCCAAACTGCATTAGCAGCTTGAAAGGCGGGTGACGACCGCGAAGCGGCAAGACTGAACTAGGGCGGCCGTTCGGGGGTCACTCATAGATTCGCTCACTCTTCGAGCATTCCGATAAATTCGACTGGGGGATGCTTTTAAGAAACTAGCTACATAGCCTTCCGAGAATTGCATCTCCCTGAGCATGACGTAGCTGCAGAGGTCAGTTAGCTGGGAGGAGTCTTCGCCGACGACCTGAGTCACAGCTTCAAACACCTCGTCGCGGGGATCCCATGTATGGGAAGAGAGGTGGGGCGCTAGCACTCCGACCGCCCGACAAAGATCACTGGGCCGTGTCCAATCTTGGTCACATAACTTTAGACGCTCGAGGGCACCAAGATATGTCCTCCCATTCCCGTCTAAATGCCTAGCCATCATCCGCGCCAAGGAAGGTGAAAGGGAGAGTCCGATTCTTTCTGCCAAATAGGCCACGATACTCGATTTCTCGCCCTCGCTCGGCTCGCAAACCTGAGCCGTCTCCCACTGGCGAGAGCTCGGAAGGATCTGAAGCATTTCCGGGGTCACCTTCGAGCCAGTGAAGACCACCAAGGTCGGTCGCTTCGCCCTGAGTCGCCTTTCAAGCATCAGTCTGAGGCTGTGACGGAGCTTGGGCGTCCTCATTGCGTCACTTAAGTCATCGAGGAGGAGCAGCTCTGGCCCTTCTGGGCGCAGTGAAGACCGCAGGAAATCGACCGCCTTTGCTCTTACCACCTGCTTCGAACTTCTTTCCAGGGAGTCTTCTACACAGCGAAGCACATGTGTCTTTCCCCATCCGCTGGGGCCGACGATCAGAGCGTAAGGAATCAAGCCCTCGCCAAACCTCATCCCGACCTCCACTGCCTGCATATTGAAGGGGAGCGTCGCGATCGGACGAACCCCAGGGTGGGAGGAATTTCTGTGAACCATCACGCCTGTAGTCCCTATTGAACCAAAACCAATCAAAGCTGCCATTGCAATCTGTCCTCGCGAGAGGTCTGTGCCTCTTCCTCGCTGACCCCTCCATTGTGCAGAGTATCGGGGGCGGGATCAAGCCCATTGGCACAGGTATTTTTTTTAACTTCTTCGCAAAAAACCTTTACAAAATTCCTACTGTTGAATACGGGGCCAGAACGACTACAGTTCGAAAGATTTTTTCACCGGGTTTTCCACAAACCTATTTATTGATCAATATACTGACCGAGATTAAATCATATGGCATCAATGAATATTTAACCATTTGGAGCGGCACCATAGGTTATTAAAATGGGCTATCCCATAGTAAAACCAGAATTCACCAAGTCATGATGCCTGCCCGCCTGGGCCAGGCTCGTCCCATTCAGTGGGCGATCTTTTCCCAATAGGTTTTCCACTCAAACGTTGGGGAGTGTTCCTGGTTGTGACACTTCAGGCAAGAAGCCTCTCCCAGCCGATCCATTTTAACCTTAACGGGGTTCATCGCGTGGGCCTTGCCTGGCCCATGGCACGATTCGCAACCGACGTCTGCAAGATGGGGAGTGATCTTCCGATCCCGGAAGCCTTTGGTCGATTCGAGTCCAACGACATGGCAAGACGTGCAGTCTGGGTCGCGATCGTGGAACTCCTCTTCGAGGGTTTTCAGGGCGGAGGCATGTTCGGAACGTACCCACACCTCATAGGCTTTTCCATGGCAGGGAGCACAAGCCTTGGTGCCAATGAAGTCGGCGGTTGGGTTGCGCGGCAGGAGGTCGAGGAGCTTTTCGTCCGTCACTCTTCCCAAGTAGGTTCGGTAGATTCTGGAAGAATCCGGGTCGTCGGGAAACTCAGGCCCGAGGGAAAGGGCGGCAAAGCGATCAAAGGTCTTCCCGTTCCAGCCGAGGGACAAAACGAACTTCCCTCGCTCACCTGGCGAGATCAAAACTGAGTCACCTTCCTTAATCCATTGGTCGCTTGGGTTTGACGAATCTCGGTAAGTGATAAGGCGGAACTCAGGGAACCGCTTGGCGATCTCCCGTGCCGTGGCGAGGGGCGAATTTGTGACCAAGAGAGGGACAAGATCTGCCTCCCTCGCTTCTTGCAACAGAGAGCGGAGGCTTTCATCCCGATTCAGGTTGGGTCGCCCCAAGAGCTGCTCGTCGATCGCCCCAACCAGGAAGGGTCCCTTTGCCACGCTCTGGCGGACTCCCCACTGGTTGTCAGCTGGGAGCAGAGAGCTGGTCAGGGCCTCTCCACTGAGGCGCTGCAAGGCCCCCACAACCCCGTCTCCCATCTGAGTCTCGAGCGAGGTGAGGTTGATGAGGTCAACCTGAGCGAGGCGCATGATCTCTGCCAAGGTCTCTGCCTTCATCTCGTCTTGGCGCTTCGTTCCTTTTACGAGGGCTCCAATATCCAAGACCAGAGCCTCCCCCTCTCCTTTCAAGCTTTTGATCGCGGAGATCCTGCGGCGGACTCCTCCTGTCATAGGCTTCACACACCCGCAAGGAGAGAGGTAGCCGAAGGTGTCCCCAGTGATGATGACTTGGTAAGCCTGGGGCTGCCTGGCCTGGCTTGTCACGCCAAAAACTGCCAAACACCCAGCCACGAGCCAGAGAACCAGTTTCATCTCACCGATGCCTGGACTGGGATAATCATTTCCTTCTCGTCCGCCCCGGAAAGGGTCACCACCAGATTCGCCCGGAAGGTTCCGGCGAGCTGGGTGCCATCTAATTCAGCGACGATTTTGTAGTCTCCATTTGGCAATCGTTCAAAAGATGGCTTGATGGTTGGGCTATCACTCGTCACCCGCTGCACCTGAAATGGCTTCCCTGGTTGGGAAAGAATCACAAAGGCTCGGAGGGGCTTTGAGGAAATCTCTCCTAGGAAGAGGGTCGTCGGGTTGGCAGAAATCCCTTTTTGAACCAGAAAGGGGTGGAGCAGAGTTTTAAAGCTCGGATGATCCGTTTCGATTAACAGGGTGGAAGAAACTCTCCCGCTGGCGATCCCGGGGGCAACCAAAATGTCGATTTTGTATCCTCTTTGGGGAACGGGAGAGGCGCCTGGGGAGGGGGCCATGACTCCTTCCCAGGGCTCGAAGGCTGCCACTGCGCTCGGCCCATTCACCGTTGCTGTTTTGATTTTGAAGGGATTGGCTGGGTCGATGGTCAGAATCAGGCTCATCTGGCCGCCAGTCTCAGAAAGATAAACGACTCCTGGAAAACCTCCTTGCTCGACAAAGCGATAGGCTGGCATAACCATCCCAGTAAATCGGAGCAGGCGAACTGGGTTTTCTGGATCGTTCGTGTAGACGAGCACCTGCTTGTTGATCGGACCAGGAAAGTCCATCGTGTTCATGTAAACACTGACGTTGTTTGCAGTGTCTGGCTTGACCACATTGTTGAAATCAAATGCGAAGCAAGAGCAGTCAGGTACAAGGGTAAAGGAAAGGTCGCCGGAGCCGCGATTAGCCACGGAAAAGCTCGCTTGGGCTATCGGGCCCTGGGGCACTGTCCCGAGATCAACCGTGACAGCGTCAATAAAGACTTCTGGAGCAGCCCACGAGAGTTTTTGCTTGGATTCAACTGCCCTTGTGAGCCGTTCCGCTAGTTCGATGTTCCTTCTTGCGAGGTTTGCCTCAATAGGAGCTGGGCTAGAAGCTGCTGCGCCTAACCCGTCGCTCCGACCCATGGCTGAATTGGGGCGAATCCCTCGCTCCAAGCCCAAAAACGATCCAATGAGGAAGAGGGCTTCCTGGCGAATGCCTGGGAACTCGACCGCCACAGGGGGGCTCATTCGGTTTAGGGCAATCACCCCCTCGACCCTTGGTTCGCTGGCATCTTCCCCTATAAAGAGTGCGAGGCCCCGAGGGAGCTTCGTCTCCTCGTCGACGGGAAGGCTGTCGGCGTAGCTCACCACGATATCTTTGCCAGAGCCAAAAGTGATCTTGAGAGATGGCACGAGGCGCGTCCAGGCGTCAGCTGCGAGCTGGAAGGCCCGCCTAAAGGTTTCCCGCCGTCCTGGAGTGAGGTTCCCGTCATTCAGGGTGATCACGAATTCCTTTCGCGGAAGCTGGGCTGCAAGGGCCTTGGCCTTCTTAAAATCGCCTTGCTGGGATGCATCGATCACGCGACGAATGGTTGATTGAAAGGCAGAGCTACTCCCCGGTATTGGCGAAAAGCTGGTTGGTTGGCTTGCCTGAGGAGCAACAAGGCTCACCAGAGCCACGATAGGAGCTAACATAGGGCCACTCACTAGTTTGACGCGTGAAAGGATAGGAAACAACTCATTCTTCGGGACTTAGCAAGAGAAACCCTTATGAAACTTGCCCTCTGCCGCCTTTGTGAATCAGCCGACCGCCTGGTATCGAGCGGGAATCCCGTCCTTTTTGGACTCTTCAACCGCTTCAGGCCAGTGAGCTACCCAGCCCAGCTCGGCCCCTGTTGCCTGGCCTTCGAACTCGAATCTGAACCAGAGGACTACGGCAAAAGTTTTGACGTCATCGTTCGCCTGATTGACGAGGACGGCAGAACTCTCACGAATTGGCGAGCAACCCTGATGCCTGGCCCGAACCATTCAATGACCAGCCGAACTTTCGAGGTTTTGCCAGTACCTTGGGATGAGAACTTCGTGTTTTATCGGCCAGGCCGTTATCGGTTTGATGTCGCCATTGTCCAGGAGGACGAGGAAGACATCCTCGGGGGCGAAGTCTTCGTCGTGGGAGAATTTTAGAGGAGATTCAAGCGCTTCAGTCCTGCCAATGGCTCGGAGACTGAGCAAGAACCAAATCCGCCGAACCAGTCTCGCCATTCCTCCACCTCTTCGAGAGTCAAAGTGTGGTTCGCGGTAATGATCTCGTCCTCCATAAACTGGAAGCCCTTTGCATCTGCCGACAGGATGGACTCTAGTTCTGTTCGAGTCAAGTCTTGGCTCATTGCCAAAGCACTCGCGATCAAGACGTTGAGGAAACCCTGACGGTGAACCCCGAGCTCTTTGTCTTCGGTAGGAAAGGGTTCATGGAGGCCGGCCGTGAACTTAAAGGGAGCTTCCAGGGCAGTGACGAGCCCGATGAAGCCAGCGACATCAGTCACCGATGGAAAGGCATCAGCCGACGTGCCCCCTGTCCTGGCTTTGAAGCCCAATTCCTCGATGATGCTGGCAGCTTCGTGCATCGATTCCTCTGCCTCTGTTCCCCACCCGAACTCGACATAGAGATCGATCGTGTCCCACTTTTCTCGCTTCAATCTCTTGACAAGCCCTTCGCCTGCCTTGCCAGTAGGGAGCCTAATCTCGTAGGCCTCGACCTCGATGACTCCATAGCCGCGAATTTGCTCGAGGTCATAAAGAAGCGAGGCTGGCCCATCGGCTGCATCGAGGATTGGGGCCCCGACAGCACAGACAGGGAGCGCTGTATCGTCATCACTCGAAAAACCCTTGCGCTCCAGGGCCCTGGCGAGATGGCCTAAGTCCTTTGTCGAGCAAACGAAGCGGTTCAGAATCCACGATTCTTCCGACTCCATCCACCGCAAATATTCGTTCAAGGCATCGTCGATAGACTTCTGGGCCGGGGGGAAAAGGCCGGCATAGTCGATCGGGCCATCGAGCAATCTTTCTAAAATCTGAAGCACGTCCCTAGTTTAGCTTCACAGAGAATTGGGTTGTCCTACACAACATTTGTAACTGTTGGTATCCTTTGTTCTTCACTAGTTCACGCTGTTGTGATTCTTGGCACCATTTATTAAGGAGTCCATGATGCGAGTATTGATTGCAGACGACGATCCGATCATCCGGTTGGATCTGAAGCAGATGTTAGAAAACCTCGGCTATGAGGTTGTGGCGGAAGCCGAAGATGGCCAGCAAGCGCTGGATTTGGCCAAACAGCACGAACCAGATATTTGTGTTTTGGACGTAAAAATGCCAGTGATGGACGGAATAGACTCCGCTATTCAAATCGCTGGCAATGCAATCGCCCCTGTCATTCTTCTGACTGCCTACAGCGACCAAGAGTTGATCGAGCGAGCGAAGGAAGCAGGGGTGTTTGGCTATCTTGTGAAGCCCTTCAAGCCAAGTGACCTCTCCCCTGCCATCGAAGTGGCCAGAAGCAGGTTCGAGCAAAATGTCCGCCTCACAGAAGAAGTCACGACCTTGAGCGAAAGACTTGAGGCCCGCAAGGTGGTCGAAAAGGCAAAGGGAATTCTGATGAGCGAACAGGGGTTTGGGGAAGCCGAGGCCTATCGCAGAATTCAGCAACAGTCGATGAATGCCCGCAAATCCATGAAGGAAATCGCCGAGGCCATCATTCTCGCCAGCGGTGTGTAAAGCCTCGCCAAAGTCACCATCGTGAGTCTCGATTCGAGGCGTGGTTTTGGCAGGATTTGAAGGGATCCTTCCGCAAGGGTAGGTTGGGACTTGCTCCCCCGCTCACTCATCTCGCTAAAGTTTCCTCCGTGCCTTCTCCCCCGGGAGGAGAGAAGGGATTTAGGGATGGGTGGGCCGAGCGTTTTCTCCCGCGACAAACCTCAAAGACCTCTCGCCGAATGAACTCCTCCCGAGGCACTTGTTGCTGGGGGCAAAATTTTGGTTGCGGATCATTCTTTACGGAAGGCTTACGGTCAAAGCCTAGAATAAGCCTGATGAAACCCGCCATTTTCCTTTTGGCCCTTCTGGGCTGCGGACTTCTCGGTTGCGATTCAAGCAAACCCACCACGACCTCTTCGCCGACATCAGGCGCACGAAGGGAGACCGGATCGGCTGGGGAGATTACCGAAAAGAATTTAGGGATGCCCATTTATCCAGGGGCGACCCTTGTGAGCGACAGAAGCTTTGCCCTCAAAACCCCGAATGAGGAACTTTACACTGGTGTCTTCACTTCCAATGACAGCATCGACACCATCGCGAAGTTCTATACCGAGCGGGTGAAGGGGCTGGAATTCAACAAGAGCGAGAACGCCGGTGCGGTCAGCATGTTTTCGAAAGAACTTTTTGACGACCGGAAGGGCAAACAGTCCGTGACGCTTCTGCGCAAATCTGCTGACGCTCCGGTCGAGATCTCGCTCGCTTGGGGCAAGACCAAGTAAGCAACGCGGCCCCCTTGTTCGGGGGCCGCGCATGCCCTTACTTGGTCCGCTTCGTCAAAATTCGATATTCGGGGGCCACGTTCGATGTAACGAAGCTATAGGCTCCCCCTCCCTGGTAGTTCTCCCTCACTTGACCGTTGTACTCGATCCAATAGGCATAACCGGGAATCTCAAAAAGTACGGAGACGTTGCACGTGCGGTAGAGCGGGGTTCCTGCCGCGTTGCGTGTGACGTTCCAGGAGGCCGACGCAGTATTGATGGCGAGAATCTTGCGATTCCTCCAGGCCCCACTCGCCCAACGCGCCTTGAGCGGGGCGTTGATGGACGCAATCGTCGCCGAGTTTTCACGCTTAGCCTTCGGTGCCCATTCCTCGGCCGCCTTCACGAGGTCGTCGCAGGCTTTCTCCAACTCCGGAACCTGGGTGCCTTCCATCGACATTCCCACTGCCGCGAACAGGGCGGAGGCTTTTTCGAGTGTTCGCTTTCGAATCGGTTCGCGGTTGCCCATCACCACGGCAAGGCCATCTTCACTGAGGCCCCAACCGGAGAAGTCACGGACGCGCTCGGCCATGAGCTGAACCGGAAGGATTTGCGGACGGAGGATCCGCGAGAGCTCGCGCTTCACTACCCGCTGGGTGATCTCGACCCGCGCCTTGCAGATCTCGAGCCAGTGTTGGGGTCGGTGGAGGATATCGTCGTCTGGTCCAAAGTAGCCCTTCACCCCGGCGTACTTCTCGCTGGTAATGAGTTTCTCCACCGCCGCGAGGTCATCAAGGATCTTCTTGTAATCCTCAGGCGCGTCAGGCATCACTCGATTCTGGGCATACCATTTCTCGGAGTCGAACTCCACTGACCAGCTCGCGAGACTATCGCGGTAGGGCTGGACGTCGCGCATGAGGCTCTCCCACACTTGCTGGGTCCGTTGCTTTTCGGCCTCGGTGATCTGTTGGGACATGGCCTGGCCGCAAGTAACTGCAGCCAGCACAACAAGGAGTGCCTTCACTTCTCCACCTCGATGATGAACTGAGCCTTCGAATCGCCGAGCTTGACGACGGTGCGCTTCGCAACCCACAGGTCGTACATCGGCCAGCTCTTATCGATGTCAATCAGCTCGTCGTCCTTGCTCAGCTGATCCCGGTCGCGGAAGTAGCCCTGGAAGATGAGCTTGCCGTGCTTGATCAGACGCCACTCTTGGTTGTTGTCCTTGAGCACGATCTTGTCGCCCTTCATGTGCTTGCGGTCTTCGGCGTCCTCGCGTTTCCATTCGATGCTCGAGGAGCCGAAGATCGAGAAGTTTGCGTAGACCTCCACCCTTTGATCGCCGACGCCAACCTTGCGTGAGACTTCGTTGGCGACATCAACAAGCGGCTCAGTCGCTTCTCCCGTGGTCGGATTGTCATCCGAGTCGAGGATCTCCAGTGTCACCTTCACCTTCCAACCGATTTCGTCCTGACGTGCGCGTTCTTCAATCGTCATCGTGCGGGCGGTGCTGGGACGCTCGGTGGGAGACTTCGTTCCGTCACCCACTGAATCCGGCCGCCCCCCGCGCTCGGTGGGCGAGGTGCCGCTTTCGCCCCGTGTGCGAGGGCCGTTCGGGTTGCTCACCGATGGCGGTCGACCGCCGCTCTGCGGGCGTGTGTTGGTACCAGTTGGCGTGGCCCCAATCGAGGTGGAGGTGTCCGCGATGACATCAGCAAGGGCGACACCATTCTTCACCACACACTTCACCCAGAGCACGTCGCGGCCCTCCAGCTTCTTGCGTCCGACGTTCTTGCCTTCCAACACGAAACGGGTGTTGTCTGTGATTGTGTACACGTGGTCGCCAAGATGGAGGGCCTTGGGGAAAAGCCCTCGGACCTGACCGTTGCGGGTGCCGTTGTGGGCGTTCACCCAATCCGCGTAACTCTCGGCATCCCACATCCTGGTGACACTCACTGCCCCCGCCGTACGCTGCGTCATGATGTGAATCGACTTGCCGATCTCGGTTTGGGCCATCTTGGTAAGCGTTCCGGTCGTTTTGTCGTTCGAGATCTTTGCATCGAGACGGACCGAGATCGTCCGCTGCTTGCCTTCGGGGTTCTTCACCACGACAGTGGGGTTGTTGCCAAACGTGAGGTTCACAAGGGTGACCTTGTCAATCTGAGGGGCGGGATTGGACTCGGGCGCGTTTGCCAAGAGCAGGGAGGGGAGAACAGACTGGGCGACGAGCGCGTGGCCGGAGAGGGTCATCGCTAAGACGACGACGCTAAGTTTCAGGGCACCGGTTGACTTCATGAATAGGTTCCTTGTCTGCCTGATTCGCGAAGGAGGCGAAGCAGATAAGTGGATCCTAGAATGGATCCGTAAGTCCAGCGTAAATCCCCTTAGACCTCCAGGAGGAGCTGGTGAGACTAGGGTGTCGGGTGGCCTTCGGCCAAGAGCGCAGCCTTGAGATCCTGCGCCGCCGCCCTGCACTGAGCAAGCCCCATCGCTCGCCCACGTCGCAAGAGTGCAGCGGCGACTTCCGCCCCGAGTGCTTCACGCGCCGAGGCGATCGACTGATCGAATTCGGCCTGATCGTTCTCTTCGAATGTCTCCGCGAACGACCTTTGGTAGAACCCATAGGCCGCGCCAAAAAAGAGCACTCCAAACCGGTGCCGGTTGTTGGCAATGAGATATGTCCCGAGATTCCAGAGCGGATACATGATGCCGGTGGAATCTTGGATCTCGGCGTGAGCCATCACCGCGTCCGCGTAAGTGATGAAAGCCTGATTGGCCTGGTTTTGTGCATAGAGTGCTTCGCCCCGAAGGTTGAAGCAACGCGCCACCAGGCGCCGGTTGTAGACCAGCGCTGGTTCCTCCAGAACTTCGGCCAGCACTTCCAGGGCGCCGCCATGGAGGCCTTGCTGAAGGTAGCGCTTCGCCCGGTCGTGGGCAACGTAGAAAAGTTCGTTCTGGAGCCGAGCCGCCCGCGCGGCCCGGGCACATTCGTCCAGAGCTGCCTCGGCGCGTTCTGTCTCACCCCGGTCGGCGTACACATGACTGAGCAGCATATGGATACGCGACTCCGTCCCAACGTCGTGGCTCAGGGCGAGGGCCTCCAGCAGCATCCCTTCGCAATGTTGGAACTCGCCAAGGATCACCGTGAGATTGGCGATTCGCCAAAGGTGTTCTGCGAGCAATCCTCCCCCGATGCCTCGTGACCTCGGCAGCAACGATTCCAGTTGCTCTCTAACGGCGGCAACCGAGGCGGCTTTTCGCCGAGCATAGGCAAGCAGAATCTCAGCGCGATGGCGCGACTCTGCGCTGTGGCCATCGGACTCAAGGCAGGCTTCAAGCCACCCGACCACTTCCGGCTCGCGCGAGTCCACCTGCACAAACCACTCCACGGCCTCCAACATCGAGACGCATTCACCTGCTCGCCCAGCTGCCAGCCCAAACTGAATCGCGACTCGAAGGTTGTCCCACTCCTCGCGCCAGAATCGCCACCAGTCCCCTTCGTGCTCAACGCCGAGCATCGCGATCGGCTCGCGAGACGCGCTCTTCACCGCATAGCCGAGGAACCGCCTAATCAAGCGGTCGTGAGTATCCAGCCGGAGGCCGGATGGATCAGGTAATTCGGTTGCGAACTGTCGCAGGCTCTCCAAGAGCGAGTACCGGAAGCGGTCTCCGTCTGAGACCGGCTGGATGAGGGCGGCCCTGGCCAAGTCAAGAATTGGCCCCATGAGCCCTGGGGCGTCCAGCACCTCTTCAAGCCACTCCAACCGGACCCCGCCCCGGAACACACTCAACCGAATCAGGAGATCGCGTTGATCCTGTGGCAGGAGAGAGAGAGTGGAGGCGAAAGCGTCGACGAGTGAGCGCTGCCGAGCCGGGATGTCCTTGCGGTTGCTCACAAGGAGGTCGGCCCCTTGGCGGAGCTGGGCCAGCATCTGGGCCGGCGAGAGCACATGTGCCCACGCCGCGCAAAGCTCGATGGCGAGCGGCATCCCGCCCAAATGCACAAGGAGCGAACGCACCGCTTCATGGTTGCGTTCGGTAATCTGGAAGTCGGCCCGCGAGCGCCGAGCCCGTTCCACCAAAAGCTGCGCCGCAGGCAGTGCTGCCACCGATTGCAGATCCTGCAGCGGGCTTGGTATTGGCAGAGGGTAGAGCGGAAAGTCCACCTCCGACTCCACCCCAAGCGGCACCCGAGAAGAGACGAGGAGCGTCAGTTCTGGGAGTTCAGCAAGCAGCTGTCGCACAATCAAAGCCGTTCCCTCCCCCACCAATTGCTCCATATTATCGAGTACCAAGAGCGTGGTTGAAGACGCAAGGGATTGACGCAGTAGGTCGAGTGGCGCTTGTCGCGGCCCCAGGATGAGGCCGAGAGATTCGATCAGAGCGGGAAGAATCCCCTCGGGTTGCTCGACTTCAGCGAGCGGGACCATGCACACCCGGGTCTGAGATGCGGCCCGTGCGACCTGCAGCGTGAGCCTGGTCTTCCCAGTGCCACCAACCCCCGTCACGGTGACCAAGCGGAACTCTTCGATCAAACCGAGTAGCGCAGACATCTCGTCCTCGCGTCCGAAGCAGGGTGTAATCGCCACCGGGAGCTGGATTTGGCGGGGACTAGGTTCGTGCGCGGTTTGGCCCGCGACCCGGAAAACCTCGCGGGGGATCCCACCTTCCGCCTCGCTGCGAACCCCATCGACCCAAAGCCGAAGATCGTCCAGCCACTCGTCGTAGAGACCAGGCAAGAACTCGCCGGTGGCCAATCGGGCAAGCGCGTCTTTGTCCCCAGCTTTCTCGGCCTCCACGAATGCGGCGAAATCAGAATCAATGGCCCCCTTGCGGAGCATGATCGTTCCACGAGTTGCTTCCAAGACCGAACCAGGCACCACACCAGGTGGCTCCACCAAACGCCGGAGTGAGGCGAGCGCCTGCTTCAACCGGTTTTGCCCGTTGGTGAGATCGGCGTCCGGCCAAATCCGGTCAGACAGGGATTCGCGCGTGTGGGCCTCATCCGGATGGAGTATGAGATACACCAACAGCGCAGCCGTGCGATTCGACTCGAACTTCTGGACTGTCTGGGTTGCCGACTCCAGCCGGAACGCCCCAAAGAGCCGAGCGTGCCAAAGCGCGGTGGACGAATAGGACTGAGGCTGTTTGGGCATCGCTCCAGACAGAAGGCTACCCGGAACCGCAGCGGGATTCCGGGGAAGTACTTTCGCGCAGGTGAACTCCACATCGTCATTTCTGCGCAATTTCTCATCGCAAGGGGCCCATCGCAAGAAAGAGCACTCGCTCCCTATCCCGGGGGACGATGGTCGCATTCTCCCACGTATTTTTACGGGGTGAGGAGGAACTCGGTGAAACCGAGCTCATTCGAACAGACGAACTTTGAGCCTCAGCCGGGAGTTTTCCGATAACAGATCCCCCGCCCGAAAATCCAACCCCTTCATCCCTAAATCCCTTCTCCCCCGGAGGAGAGAAGGGATATTTTGGCCTCGACCTCCCACAGTTGATGGTGAACCAAAGCGTGTCTCTTACATCCCCAGTCCCTAGGATTTGAGCCGTTCGATTCTAATGGCCTCGCTCAGCTTTTTAGCCAAGGCGATATTGCTCGAATGGCCCCCTTTTTCGCTCACAACATTCAAGTGGTTGAGAGGGCAGCCAGTGAGGGAGATATCCCCGATCAGATCTAACAATTTGTGGCGGGCTGGCTCGTTCTCGAAACGCACCGAGCCTTCATAGCCAGTCTGGCCGATGATCACCACGCTCTGTTCCGACAGGCCACGGCCGAGGCCCAGCTTCCGAACCATCTCAAGCTCTTCGGTCAAGACCACGGTTCTGGCGGGAGCGAGTTCACGAGCGAAAGTCGATGGAGTGAGAAAGACTTCGCTGGCCTGCTGTCCTGGCCAAAGGTCTCCACGGTCGTAAACGTAGCGCCAGTGGCCCTCCCCCTTCCCTGCGGAGAGACGGGGCAAGCCAGGTGGGAGATAAACCCGCGCAAAAGGGCCTTCGACCTCGAGCTTTCCACAGAGCACTTTCCCCCCTGCTGCGAGGCCCTCCACGAAACCCTGAGCACTCCCGTCAAGTCCTGGCACCTCTCTGCCATCAATCTCAATCTCGCCATCGGTCAGACCCAGTCCCGCCAGGGCAGCCAGGAAGTGTTCGACTGTCCCTACAGTTCGCAGGCAAGTACAGCGCTCGGTCGAACTGACTTCTGCGACGCCTACGGGAAAGCGGTCATAGCCTTGGCGAAGCCAGAGGCCCTCTTCACCAGGATGAAGACGGATGGTTGCGTCAAGGCCAGAATGCAAACCAACCCCTGACCAAGAAACTGACTGGCCGACGGTAAAGCGAGGATAAACCGACGTCATGGGCGGAGCTTCTCCACCTCTCGCTCTAATTCGCGAAGCCGTTTGAAGAGATCCGGAAGTCTTTGGCTCAGGGCCATCGCCCTCATCGCCTGATGCATCGGAACGGGAGGCAAGCCAAAATACTCCCCAGGCTCTTTCAGATCGCTGACGACCCCTGTTCTGCCCCCCAGGGTGATGTTGCTCCCAATGGTCACGTGGTCGCTCACAGCTGCCTGTCCCCCAATCGTGACCTGATCCCCAATCGTCACAGATCCACTAATCCCCACAAGGGCTGCCATTACAGTGTTGGCACCCACCTTGCAGTTGTGACCAATTTGGATGAGGTTGTCTAGCTTCGTGCCTTTTCCGATCACAGTCTCGCCACAGGTCGCCCGGTCGATACAAGTGTTAGCCCCGATCTCGACGCCATCTTCCAAAATCACTCCCCCGACCTGGGGAACCTTGACCTGGTTTTGGCCATCCCACACGAATCCAAAGCCATCGGTTCCCAAAACCACTCCTGGGTGCAAGATGCAACCCTTGCCCAGAGTAACATCTTGCACTAGAACAACTCTTGGATAAAGAATAGAATCCGATCCAATCCTGCACTGATCACCAATATAGCACTGAGCATAAATCTTGACGCCTGGCCCGATCTCCGCTCCTTGTGAGACCACAACATAGGGGCCAATCTGAGCAGTTGGGTCGAGGGTCGCCGTCGGATCAATGATCGCTGTCGGATGAATCCCGTCGTTGAGAGGTAAGGATCGGCTCATCAGTGCCAAAACCATGGCAAAACTCGTGCGGGGGTCAGCGACCAGCACCAAGTTCTGCCCCGGGGCACTGAGCTCAAGGGGGGCGATGATCCCACCGACTTGCTGGCTTGCCGCCTTGCGCAAGAACTTTTCGTCGATGGCAAAGGTGATCCCAGTAGGATCAGCCTGACCGGCGGGAACGGGACGTCGAATTCTGGTGGCAGAGTCGCCAAGAACCTGCCCGCCCAAGAACGTCGCGATCTCGCCTAGAGACCATTCGCGAACTGCCGTCGCCATTTCAGAAATTCCTCCGTGACATCTTTGCCTTTTTCACCTGGCTGAGCAAGCCGGTAATTGCGGGATTGCAGGAACGTCTCCTTCTGATCCTCCCACCGCCTTTCATCAGTGTATCTCGCGGGGCTTGCTGGCTGGATAGGGGTGGCTTGGCGGCGAGCCGATGGAGCAGAAGAAATACCTACCTCCCTATTCGAGACTGGTGGGAGCTGCTTTGGAGCATCTAGCATCGTTTCTTGAACTTTTGGGACAGAATCCCTTACTATTTCTCGCGCTTGTTGCTCAGATTCGGCGGTTCGCCTCCCCAGCTCCTCCCGATTCTCTTGATCCAGCTTCGCGATTCCCTCTCGAAACTCCCGGTAGAGTCGCGCCAAGGCGTCATCGGTGCTCCTCCGGTACTCAGCCTCTAGCTGGGCAATTTCACTCCTCACCTGTTGGGCTTCTCGAAGGCGCCGAATCTCTTCTGGCTCTTTTCCCCTCGCTTGTCGCTCCGAGCCAGGGTCTGGGTCGGGAAACCCGACGAGAAAGGCGAGGGTCACCCTCTTTGGCCCGACCTGCCTGGCGTGAGATTCAAAGATCAACCGCAGCTCTTCCAAGATTTCCTTCGTTTGGGACTCGAACCTTTCCGTAAGAGCCTGGAGTTTCTCTCTTGCCTCGGCCGAAACCTCACGATTCGCCCTTTGCACCAGGTCGAACCTGACCCTTTCAAACGCCTGGTCTCGAATGCGTCGGCGGAGCGCCGCAGCGGCGGCTGCTTCGGCTTGAAACCCCCTTGGGGTGATCACTTCACTCGGCAGACTCGGCAAAGTTGCGGTTTTGCTCCTTAATCCTGCTGTTTTCCTGGCAGCACTTGGGCCAGGCAAGAGGGGGGCTAGATCCTCTCGAACTTCATCGCGGATCAAGACTGGAGTCGGTTGTGGCCCACACCCAGTGGCACAAAAAGGGACGAGTAAAGCGCAGCCAGCCCAAAACCAAAAAAAACCCTCCCTGTGTTTCTTTCCAAAAATCAGGGAAGGGGTTGTTGCCAAAAAAGGGGCTCCTGAGAGTGATCTTTAGCGCGCGTTCATCGCCTTGACCGCGTCTTCGGTCAAGTCATCGGCAGCCCAGATGACGACTTGGTTGGGGAAGACCAGGGTAGCACCCCTGCGCTGGGCCACATCTTTCACCACATCCCGAGCCGTGACCAAGAGAGCTTCTTGACCCTCGCTGACCAGCCGTTCGATGTCTGTGTTGAATTCCTGACTCCACTGCTGGAGGAGGGCATCAGTCGCGTTGCTGAGGGCGTTCATCCGACTTAATTCTGCACGGTCGGCCGCCGTTGGGTCGCTCTTGGTATTCAAGGTGTTAAAAGCGCGGGCTGCCGCAACAATCTCACCTCTGAGCCTTTCCAGATCCTGGTTTTCCCGATCGGTTCGATTTTGCTTCAGGGCAAGCTCTTTCAGCCTGCCAGCCTGTTCCTCGGTGATGATACGGTTGGTATCCACAAATCGCACAAGCTCTTCGCGAGCCCGTCCAGCGTTTTGGACATTCTGGCGGAAGGCTGCCCCCTGCTTGCTTTCGCTCACAAGCCGGTTGACGTCAACCATCGCAAACTTCTCTGGTTTTGCCTGAAAACCAGAGCCAACGAAGAGGCCAAGAAGGAGCAAGCAGGCTGCGGCCCCTCCGAACGCAAGTTTCTTTCTTTCCATGTTTTTTGTTCTGCTCCTATACAAAGCTGTTGGCGATGGAATCCCTAGAAGGGAGCTCCGAAGACAAAGTGCGTGCGACTTCCGCCCTCTTGGTTGAAGGCAAAGTCGATCCGGATCGCCCCAAGGCCTGGCACTCGGAAGGCAAGTCCTGCCCCGTAACCAAGCTTCAAGTTAGGACTGCTCGATTGCGTAAAGTTCGAGAAGTTGCCGTAGCCGCCCCAGGCTCCGCCATAGTCGGCAAACCCTATCAGGCTAAAGTTGGCTTGAAGCGGGAACCGGTATTCGGCGGTGGCGAGGATCGATTGGTTACCCCAGAATCTCTGGTTGTCGTAACCCCGCAAAGAGTCTGCTCCCCCGACAAACGACTGCTCGAAGAAGGGGACGTTGCCAGTGATGTTGACGTAACGGGCCCGGAACGCGAAGACAGGACGAGGGAGCAAGGCTACTTCCTCTGGCGTTTGCATTCGATTATCTCGGGTCATTCGCCTGGCAGGATCCTTACTCCAGTACTGCCGGTACTCGACTGTGGATCGCAAGAAGAGATTCGAGCCCAGAAGGCCTTGGCTTCCCCCGACACCGCCACCAACCCGCGTGATGTTTGAATAGCCAGGCTCAAGCAACAAGCTAAAGTTCTGCCCATTAAAGGGTTCTGCCGCTGGCCGAGAGGTGTCATATTCCGCCCCGACCTGGAGAGTCACCAAGTCGCCGTCTTGCTGAATAAAGTTATTATTGTTGTTCGCTGAGGTGCGAAGGTTGATCGTGCGGGCGTTTCGCGCATTCAGGCCGACCGTGGCTCGGTAGTTTTGTCCGACCGGCCGGTTGAAGCTCACAGTAAAGCCGGTTCGCCGTTCGTTAAACTCTTCCTCGGTCGTGGTTCCACCTCCAAAGAACTGGTTGCCCCCTGTGAAGTTATAGATAACTTTACTGAAGACTCTTGCTGAAAACTGAGTGTTCTTGGAGTCGTAGAACCGGTTTCCAAAGGCCAGCTCAGCCGATGGCCCTCCACCGGCGGTCGCTTGGCTCAACTGAAGCCCAGTGCTTTGCCCAAGACCTTGCCAGTTTGTATCGTTGTAGCTGAGGAAGCCAACGAGTCGGCTCTGGGGGTCAAGGGCGATACCAGCGTTGAAGATTCCAGTTCGCTCTTCGGTAAACTCAAGATTGAGCTTGAATCCCCCCGGCGTATCGCCGTCTTCTCGGCTCGGTTTGATCTCGCGGAACCAGTAAGTGACGCCCAAATCTTCCATGTCGCGGCGCCAATCGGTAATCGAAAAGGCCTGACCAGGCTTGGTGCGCATAATGCGCTTGACCGTTTCTGGCTTCGTTCTGCTCAAGCCAGTGAGGGTGATCGACTCAACAGTCGGCTCGACAATGCGAATGAGGAGGGTTCCGTCTCCCTGACTATCAGGCTCGACTTCGCCACTAAACTGAACAAAGAAACCTCGTTTTTCATAAGCCCCGCCAATGGCGTCGCGAATGGGAGCCGCGTTTCGACTGTTCCAGATCTTGCCGAGTTCTTGGATCGGCAGAATCAGCTTTTCCAAGTCTTCGGTCGAGATGGCAGTATTTCCTGTGATCCTCAGTTCTTTGATCAAGGGAAACTCTGAGACTTCTACAAAAAGCTCCACTTCCGTCTCGGTTGCCTGACGGGTGAGAATCGAGACGGCCCGGAAGAATCCCAGGCGGCGGATCGATTCTTCATCCCTTCGCAGATCCTCTGGAACCAAGGGCGCCCCTTGCTTGGTTCTCATCGCCGCCAAGATGGCTGCCTCAGAAACTTCCTGGTTTCCCCTGACGACGATTGACCTGATGGTCGAGTTTGCACTGGCGATTGCCACCAGGCCAATGAGCAAAATTGCGATAAGAGGACGAACCAACACCAAAACTCCTAACTGAGATCACTGATAGAGACGGATGACCTGCCTCGTCGTTATACCGGCGGATAGGCCCCTTTGGTCAAAAACGGATCGAATAATCGACCGAAATCCTCCACGGTGTGTCTTGATCGAACCCAAATCCCCACCGAACGTTGCTCACAAAGGGATTTTGGCTAGGCACTCGGTACGTGAGACGGACATCAAACTTCACCCTTTCAACCGCCTGCGGAAGAAGCTGGCGATTCGCTTCGAGAGTAAATCCTCTTCCAAGCCTCTTTCCTGCCAAGACAATCGGCCCGTCGAAGGGGTTGTAATCAAAGGCAAGGTAGTCGAGGCCAAGTCCTCCAGCCAGTTCGGCTGTAAACAAATCCGTGAGGCTCGGGACAGCCACTGAGAAGAGGCTGCTCCGAAGAGCCCCTGAGTCGCCCCCCTGAATCCCAGCCAAGACATCTTGAAACAAAGCCCGTTCACCCAGGATTGCCTTGATGTCTTCTTGGCTGAGATCCGGCGGATCACTTGTCCCGGAAATCGTCAGGCCATTGGGTGCCAAGAGATCGCCCTTCATATCAACATCAATGCGATAACTTGTAAAGATCCCTATTCCCTTGCGCACTGTCGCGCTTGTTCGTCCTTTCAAGTCCGTCAAGACACTCAGTCGATTTGCTCCAGCCGAATAGCTGACATTCAGAGCCCCCCGATCAATGAAGATGCGGTTTGTTGCTGTACGAATCTGACCTTCCGAAACCAGGAAGTTGCCCCGAAACTCTGGCTGCGTCAAAGTGCCATTAATCTGGCCTTCACCCAAGGCTTTGAGTCGCCCGGTTGGCAATACCAAGGTCGAGTTTTCGTCAAATCGATAGGTGAGAGAGTTGAACTCAACCTCCACCGGAGGAACAGGGCCAGCCACTGGCTCAGGAAAGACAGGAGGCAAGTAGACGGTCGTATCTCGAAAAGCAAGGTCGCCCCCGACCACAAGTCGGCGAGGGTTGCCCGAAACCTGCAATTTCCCCAAAAGAGTCGTCATGCTCGGGCGACTGGCCTGGGGCAAGGTTTGCGATATAATATAGTTTCTAACTTCTAACTTACCGGAAACTGGAAGTTCTTCGAGAGCGTCTTCGAATCTGACTCTCGCCCCCAGGATCCCGGCTAGGTCAGCCAGAGCCGAAAGCTCGGCAACGCCTCCCTTCTGCTCGCGCCAACCCCCCGTTAGGGCTACCTTGTTTTCTTGAAGCTCAGCTGAAAGACGCAAGTCCATCAAGGTCTGGCCAGATTGTTTAAGGGTGACAGTGGGCAACTTGCCTGAATCACTTGAAACCAGCTCGGCTCGTCCCGTCAACTGATACCCAGAGCGATTTCCCGAAAGGTTAAGCCTTGCTGTCACCAATCCTTCCGTCTTGGCATCATCAAAAATCCCAAGATCCTGGTTAATCCTCGCTAAGGTCACGCCGGGAACCAAAAGGCTCGCCTCCGCCCTTGCCGAAGGATTTTCTTCAAAAGCAGCCAAGGGGATGGAGGCCAAGTCAATTTCCGCCTCGAGGCCTCGGAATAAAGCTCTGCCTCTCCCTCGAATCTGCCTGGTAACGTGGTCATAAACAACCGGGGCGAAGGAGACGGTCAGAGGGATGGCTACCACTCCGCCCTCCTCGCTTCGGAGCCCTAACTGATTCAGGTCAACTGAAAATCTGGCTATAAAGTCCTCTCTGCCGCCGGAGATCACCGCCGTTGAGTTCAGGGTTCCTGAGGCAAGCGGTAGTTCAGGGAACAAGACAGAAAGAGCCGATAGGTCATAGTTTGTAACTGACAGAGTTGCTTCAATCTTGCCATCGGGAGAATCGCGAAATCTTCCTGCCCCTGACACGACTGATTCGACATCACCCAATCCCATCCTGCGATAGGAGAGGTTCGAAACCTCCCAATCCAGACCTTTCTTGCTCAGCTGCAGTTCGATTTCTCCCATCGCCTGGCCATTGATTTCCAGATCTCGCACCGTGAGGCTTCGGAGGTCGATATCGAGTTCATCCGACTTGCCAGAGAATGAAGCAAGGGCACTGATCCTGCCACTCGACTGTCGCAGAGTCCGCAGAACCTCAGGGTCGATTTTGACATCAGCCCCAACGAGGGTTTCGACCAGGTCTTCAAGGGAATAGTTGACGACTTCTAAATCACCCTTCACCGACTGATTCGCCAAGGAATACTCTCCTCCACGAAAAACCACGAAGCGACTCAACTGACCAATCTGTCCCTCGACAGCAAGCAAGTCGTCTTGCAGCGAGACGGAAACTGGCCCAGAACCTAAGAAGCTTCCCGCCACTTCTAAGCGATTCACCCTGCCCTTAAAAGAAGCTTTAAGTGGCTTATCTTGAACAAACTCAACGCTCACTTGACCCTGGCAAGTGCCGGAAGCTTGGATTCCTGACTCAGGAGGAACCAGGGCCTGCAGTGGAATCGAGGTGACTTCACCAGAAAGCGACGCCGAAAACTTTGGTTCAAATGTCAGGGTGCCAGAGCCAGCCAGCCTTCCATTCTCGATCGAAACCAGGATCTCCGAAAGGGTTCCGCCCTGAGGGGACACTTCAAAGCTCACCGAGCCCTCGTCAATCGGTGCCCCCGCGATCAAGGCTTTGCCCAGGGTGGCGCGACCTGCAACAATTGGCTGTTCCAGCGAACCAGTGATAACAGCACGAGGAATAGCAAAGCGAACGTTGAGATCTTGGTTCGTAAACTCGGTAAGGTCAAGCCCAGTACTGGCAAATTCGCCCTCGATCTTGCCAGAACCCAGATCTAGGACGAGCTGTCCCTCCACACTTCCTGATCCAAAATTTGCGATGACATCGCTCGCTGCCACAGTTTTGAGGTTCGCCGAGATGTTTGCCGAGACAAGGGGAACCACGAATTCGTTAAACTTTGTTCGATAGGTCTCAACCCTGCCCATCAAAACCGGCTCCTCTGGCGTACCGACAATCTTCGCCTGAACAAAGGCGGTTCCCGAGAGACGCTCGTCAAATTTTCTCAGATCGATTCCATAGGCGCTCAGGGTAATGTCGATCCCATCTGCTTCCGAGTAGGTTCCGCCCCCCGTGATCCTTCCGTAGCTTGAGACGCCATCGATTCGATCAATCTTAAGCCTTTGATCTTCCCAAGTTCCTCTTGCCACAAAGGGACCGAGCACTGCCAGACGCCCAGGAGTGACCTGGTACGAGGCTTGGCCCTTGGCCTCAACCGCTACGATTGGCTTTTGGTATGTGCCAGAGACCAGAGCCGTGACCAAGGCCTCGCCTTGAAGCTTGCTTGCCCACTCCTGACCCCGGAGGAGGTTTGTCCCAAGCCTCGCCGAAAAGGCTCCCTCCAGGGTTTGACGGCGAAAATTGGTCGAAAGCGAACCAGTGAACGACTCGCCTTGAAAGGTGGCTCTTTCGATGTCCGCCCTCAATGCCTCGCCATTCGTAGCAATCTTGGCCTGGACTTGAGTGACCTTCTGGCCATTCGCAACGATCTCTCCCGCGGAAAGAGCACCGTCGGCCTCAAAGCCCTGGCCATCGGTGGCGATCCAGCCCCGATAGGTCACGGCCCGGAACGAGCTATTTTTGGGCAGCAAGGGGGCCAGATCTGACCACACAGATCGGGAAGAATCCACTTCGACAATCGCATTCCCAGCCACCCTGAATTGAGGAGCAAGAGTAACCTCCCCATCAAACACAGCAGAACGACCTGGCTCCCGAAGCGTTGCCGCAATTCGGAAGCGATTCCCGTCGGTGCGCACGGTCCCCCGCAAATTGCCGTTGGCGAGAGTCCGCCGAAGGGAGAGGCCTTCTGCAACCACTGCTAAATCAGCCGAAACCAGGGGTGCCGATTCTGGGATCCAACTCACACGAACCGGCCCTGTGAGGCGACACAAGCTCGCATTCAAAGGCTCAATTTGGGAAAGGCTCTCCTTTGGCAAGAAACTCTTGATGAGGGGAAGATGGGGGGCAAGGTCGAAGTCCTTCAGGTCGAATGCGACGAACCCGTCTCCCTCTTGGGATAGCTGAAGTTTCAGGGGAACAGTCCCGCCTTCCAGTTCGACGACACTTCTCGCGAGGGTGTGGCCTGCGCCATTTGCCACGCTGAGATTCCGCAAGTGGAATTCCGAAGTCCGCGCCTCCGGGGCGGTCTGGTCCACGAGAACCACTTTGGCGCGGTTTACTTCGATCGAAAGGGCAGCATCTGGCTGGGCCGGATCAGCCTTTGGCAAGGCCTGCAGGACATCAAAGGCCCCATCCGACTGGCGGATGACTCTGAGAATGGCGTCACTTATTTTGACTCGGGGGGAAGGCCCAGCCAGGAAAGCAGTGACCTGCTTCGCCCGGCCAAACTCCTGTTGGTTCTCATCTCGGATCACGACGTCGGTGAGGTTCACAACCCTTGCCACAGGATCGATCACGTAGGTTTCTGACGTGACCGAATAAACCCCTCCTTCTCCTTCGTAGAGGAGCTTCACCCCTGTGCCAGGCGAGGTGAGAAGCTGGAGGCACTGAGCAAGGTAAATGGCTCCGAAAGCCACGACGAGAAGCGGCGGCACCCATGCCACCAACCCTCGGGAAAGCCCGAGAAATCCTATCCAAATGACCTGCAGGATCTTTCGCAATCGTTACTCGTGCCTTAGGCAACCAGGGGGAAACGCCCACGCCGTTGCCTAGGGGGTAGTTTACAAGACGGGACGGGGGAACAGTGAGAGATTGTTCAGGCGTTTCTTCGTGCGCGGTGGAAACTCCTCTGACCTCGGCTTCGCCGAGGTCCCCCTCACCCCATACCCCCTCCCCCGTAACAATACGGGGGAGAGGGGCTTTGGCGAGACCGTCTGATTCACGATAAAGAACGAGCCCTTGAGCCTGAAAAATCCCTTCTCTCCTCCGGGGGAGAAGGGACTTAGGGATGCCTGCCCCGACTCGGCGGGGAGGGGGTTGGCTCGGCGAGGCGGGGCTTGCGGAGGTGACCCGTGATGCAAGAGGGCTTGCGGAACTACTGCGACAGCCCGGAAGCTTCTGGCAAGAGAGTGCGTTGGGGGGTGACTGCTTCGACTTCGACCCGCTCCAACCTCTCTTTCATCACTTTCTCACTAAAGGCGATCGCGTTGTAGCTACTTCGAATGAAGGGGCCACTGGCGACGAAGGCAAAGCCCATGTCTTCCCCGATCTTCTCATACTCGGCGAAGATGTCCGGATGGATGTATTCCACCACCGGCAGGTGCTTCATGGTCGGGCGAAGGTACTGGCCGATCGTCACAGCGTCGACGCCAATCTTGCGTAAGTCCTCCAAGGTCTTGATGACCTCGACTTTGGTCTCCCCAAGGCCAAGCATCAATCCCGACTTGGTATAGATCGTGGGGTCAATTTCCTTGACCTTCTCGAGCAATCCCATCGTGCGGGAGTACTTTGCCTGGGGCCTCACGATGGTGTGAAGCCGCTCAACAGTTTCGATATTGTGGTTGTAGATTTCGGGATGAGCGTCACAGACAATGCGCATGCAGTCTTCTTTGCCCTTGAAGTCTGGCGTCAGGACTTCCACGATGATGTGGGGAATTTCCTTATGCAAGGCCCTGATTGTTTTGGCAAACTGCTCCGCTCCTTCGTCTTTCAGGTCATCGCGGGCAACGCTTGTCACGACGACATGCTTCATCCCCATCTTTTTGGCAGAAAGGGCGACGTTCAGGGGCTCGAAGGGGTCTACCTCGAGGCCCCGTCCCACCTTGATCGCGCAGAAACCGCAACTCCTGGTGCAGGTATCTCCCAGGATCATGAAGGTGGCAGTGTTTTTGCTCCAGCACTCTGGCAGGTTTGGACACCTCGCGCTTTCGCATACAGTGTGCAAACTCTTGGAGCGCATCAGGGTCTCGACCTCTTTGATCGTTTCAGGGCGAGGCAATCGAATTGTAAGCCATTCCGGCAGGCGCTGGGCCATTTCTATTCCAGTTTAACCTACTCCGTCCCGCACGGACATGTTTTTGGGGCCCCGCTTCGGTCAGCAAAGGCCCCAATGTGATTCTTGTCGCGACTCTTAACTGGCTTTTCGCATCCGACTCGAGAGCATCTTGGACCGATCTCGATACTTGTTCACCGTTCGCCTCGCGACTTTTACTCCCCGGCTTTCGAGCATCTTGGCGATTCGCTCGTCACTAAAGGGGCTGTCGGGGTTCTCGGTGGCCAAGATCTCTTCGATCATCTTTTGCACTCTCAGGGCTGGTTTGAAGAAGAGGTCGAAGCTCACGACGTCTCCTGTGACCAGCTGCACAAACTTTCCATTTGTGGCACGGCTAATCGTGCTTTCGTGAACCCCCAGATCCTTCGCCATTTGAGTTCTGGTGAGAGGCACCAGGAACATACTCTCCCCGGTGCGCACAAATCCGCTTTGGAACTCAACCAGATACCGCCCTATCCTGGCCAGTTGGATGCGTCGCTGAGTGAGAGCATCGAGGAATCGATGAGCACGGTCGCAAAACTCTGTGAGGTGACGCTTCTCGGCAGCATCGGCCAACTTCTGCCCGACTTCCTTTCTGCGTTTCTCATAGGCAGGGTTCACGCGGAGACAAATCTGGTTCGGGCCTGGCACCTCGACGATAAAGCCAGCTTGATCCATGATAATCACGACATCCGGCTTGGTCGAAAATGGTTTATCTCGATTGCTCCCGGCCGCCGCATTGCTGATAAACCCTTCGCCTGGGAATGGGTTCAGGCTGAGAATCACGTCGAAGGCTTCTTGAACGAGAGACTCCGGGAGACCATAGGATCGCTGGATCGCCCTGGTGTTGCGCGCCACCAAGTCGTCCCAGTTCCTGCGCAACATGACTCTGGCGAGCTTCTCGGCATCGGTAAGGGCATCGCGAAGCTGCAAAATTAGGCACTCCCTGAGATCACAGGCTCCCACACCAGCTGGCTCACAGTTCTTAAGAGCCATCAAAACTGTTTCTGCGTCTTCGAGCGAAGCACCGCAATCCAGAGCAGCTTCCTCCACTGTGCAGGTCAGATATCCACGATCGTTGATGGATCCGACCAAATAGACCATGAGAGGGGTCATCCTTTCGGGAAGGGTGATCCGGAGTTGAGCCAGGAGGTGATCCCACAGGCTGTCATCGCTCGAGGCAAGGTCGAGCCAGTCCACGTCCTGCTCGGAGTCGTTCGGCAGGCTGCGCCTCAGTTCATGGTCGCCACCAGAGGGCTTAAGTTCACAAGGTGCGACGGCTCGGTAAATCTCTTCGAGACTGATTGCCTCCTCAAAGTCCTCCAGCTTCTCGAGGGCTGGATTTTCCATCAGTTCCGTGTTGATGGCATTTTCCAGCTCCAGCTGGCTCAATTCCAAAATCTGACTCGTGAGGACGACTCGGGGGTCGATTTTGAGATGGGTACTGTTTCGAGCGTTGGCTGATGGGCGCAATCCGTTTCGCACTACATTTCCTCGGTAGCCTCGGCATCTTGCCTCGGCCTTTCGTTCACGTTCTTAATAGTCGGATCGCTGTTAGCCACCCCTGCACCCTTGAGGTTGCCAGGATTGTGGTGTCTCTTTTTCGGATGGGTAGCTAACCTGACGCGATTTCTTGCATCCGAAAATGCATCTGCCTGGGATCCAGTTAGTAAACTCCTCGTCATGCTTCTTAGATCTGTTTGCTGGCTTCTTGCCACGGCTCTTGCCACTTTTGCCCTCTCTCAGCAGGTTGCCCCACTTGGCGGGGAAAGGCTAATCCTGAACGACTCACTGGGAGCCTACGAGGTGGGCACTCATCCGAAGGGGAAAAGTAGGATTGTTGACGTCCAAGGAATGCCCTTTCGGCAGGCCATCCAAATCGAGGTCGCAGAACGGGGTATGCAGTGGGATGCTGAAGTAGGCCGTCCAATTCCCAGAAGCTTCAAGATTGGCGAAGTCCTTCTGATGAGGGTCTTTATGCGCGAGGTCCGTTCTCTGGATGAGTCAGGGATGGCACTTGCCAACATCCAAGTGGCCATGAGGAGGGAGCCTTGGTCTGCTCCGATCTCCCGTGTCGTGACTGTGGATGGAGGGTGGCAGGAGTTTTGGATTCCTGGCCGAATTAGTTCCGATTTCGGGCCTGATGATCTCTTTATCAAGCTCTCGTGTGGCGAGGTTCGTCAGACCCTTGAAATCGGTGGCCTTGAACTTTGGGTCTACCCGGCAGGAACCAGAATTGAAAGTTTGCCTAGAACTGTTGGTTCATACACGGGACGTGAGGCATCAGCTCCTTGGCGTTTGGAGGCCCAAAAGCGCATCGAAGCCCTTCGCACCGCGCCCTTGGAAATCAAGCTAATCAATCAGAAAGGCCAAGCAATAGCCGGCAGAAGTGTAAAGGTTGAAATGGTCAGGCCAGCCTTCGAATTTGGTTGTGCCTTGCCAGCTCGCTCCCTGCTCGGCCCAGAGAACGATGCCACTCGACAAAGATTCCTCAGCCTCTTTAATGCCGGTTCATTCGAAAATGACACAAAGTGGCCTGCGTGGCTTTGCGAGTTTGGGCCAGACATTGGAAAGTCTCATGCCCTTGAAGCACTCAAGTGGTTTCAACAGAATAACCTCGCTTTTCGGGGCCACGTCCTCGTTTGGCCAGGATACAGAAATCTCCCTGCCTTTGTCCAGCCTGGCCCAAACGGGCCTCTCAGCGGCGAGACAATGCACCGACTTGCTCTTTCCCACATTGATGAAATACTCGGCGCAACAAAAGGCTTTGTTCAGGAATGGGATGTCTTGAACGAACCCAGAGACAACCACGATATCATGGACGCTGCCGGTCGGCAAGTGATGGTTGAGTGGTTCAAGCGAGCTCACGAACGAGCCCCAGGAGTACGGCTTGCTCTCAACGACTATTCCATTTTGCCGAGTCGCCACAACACTGTCGCCATTCAGGAGTATGAGAGAAACGTCAAGTTTCTTCTCCAAAACAAGGCACCCTTGAGCGTCCTCGGATTCCAGGGCCATATGGGAGGTTCGTTTAACGACCCCAGGAGATTGATTGAAATTCTCAATCAGTTTGCCGTGTTCAATCTCCCCATTCGAGTTACAGAGTTTACGTTGATCCAAGAAGATGAAGAACTCGCCCATGATTACGCTCGCGATTTCTTGATCGCAATGTACAGCCATCCTTCAGTCATCGGTGTTCAAACTTGGGGAATGAGGGTGATGTTCCGTCCGGACGGCCAGTTCACTGGCCCAGGTCGAGCTTGGAACTCTTTGATCAGACAGGAATGGTGGACCACAGGGTCAGGCAAAACCTCTTCGGCCGGGTTCTTCTCGTTGCGTTGCCATTTGGGTCGCTACAAGGTGACAGTGGACGGCCAGGAGTTCTTTCTTGACCTTGCCAAAGGCTCGGCTCCATTTACCCTTACTGTTCGATAGTTTCCTCAGGGTCAGCTTCTCGAAAAAAGGAAATAGGGCTCAACCGGATCTAGATCAAGTTCAGCTCTTTTACTCGTAGGTAGGCTCCCACGAGCTTGGAACTCAGTTCGCTTGGTTCAGAATCAAGAGTCTGAAACCCTCCACTCCTGAGCACCGCCTCTGCCTTTCGGCGATCCGCCTTGTACCAAAGAGCCGAAGCCCGGCGGGAAAGGTCTGCCCGGGACTCGATCGGTAGATTGGTGAGTTCGCTCAATCGGGGGTCACTCACCCTCACAAGAAGCAAAAGATGACGCTTGGCAAGATGGCCAAGCGCGGCGAGAAGCTCGCGAGCCTGATCCTCATTTTCCGCATCGCTAAAGACGATCATCAAAGATCGCCTTTTCCAGCGAGTCCCAAGGTAAGCGAAGGCTCCAATGTAGTCAGGCTGGACCGGCTCGGCTCGTGTATCGTGAATCGTGTTGAGAATCGCAGCGACTTGGGCTTTCCCTCTCTTCGGGGCGATGTATCGCTTCACAACATCATTGAAGAGCAGAAGGCCAGTTTGATCGCCAGCTCGCTCCGCAGCGTGAAGCAGCATCAGGCTCGCATCCAATATGTGATCAATCTTGCTCGTTCCCTCGACTTCGGCCAAAAGGTGGCGGCCCACATCCACGCAGATCACCACGGCCTGGTTCTTTTCCTGCTCATAGTTCCGCACGACAAGCCGATTGCGCCTGGCAGAAGCTTTCCAGTCGATCTTACGAAAATCGTCTTCGTGATAGTCTCTCAAACTCTCAAACTCTTGGCCGAGCCCCTTGATTCGGCTCTTACGAATTCCCATCAAGGCCAGGTGGCCCTTTTGCTTCAGCAGTTCAAACTCCTTCAGAGCTTGGACGTTCGGGTAAACGCGCACCTCCTCTCGGTTTGCCAGTTGCTTTTGCACCCAGCAAAGGCCCAGGGGTGCCAGAAATCTCACAAAGGTGCCCTCGAATGGCTGGGAACCTCGCTCGAGCGGAACAATGGTGTACTGCCGTGTCACCTTCTCCTCTGGTGCGAGAACCAGGTCGAAGCTGTTGGGGGTCGTGGCGGTTGTTGTGTCAGGCGGATCATCCCGAAGTTTCACGACCAACGACTGAGTGGTCATGTTTTCGATGATCAACCTCACTTGGTTGGGAACTCGTGCGCTCAAGAGGTGATCTGTCTGGCGACGCACTGAAAGGGGATCCCACCTCTTGGCCAAGTTTCCTGTAACCAAGAACAGAATCAGCAAGGCGAGGTTATAAGGGATAAGTAAATACTCAAATCCCGGGATCAAGATCCCCAAAGCAGCCACAGGTAATCCTAAGGCAACCAGGAACCAAAGCCGGGGGGTGGGAACAATCATCGCACTTTGACCGAATGGTACGATGATACTCGTGATCGACCGATTGCATGTCCTGACTCCCGATAAAGTGGTGGTGACCTTTAACCTCGCTGCCTTCGGAAGTCGTGCCGGCGCCTTTATCCTCGATGCCATCTTTCTGGGAATGTTCTTTTACGCTGCCTCGACGGTTACTGCCATTTTGGCCCTCGTGATTCCCGACCTTGTTTTGCTTCTGCAGGTCTTGCTCTTCACCTTTGGTTTCTATCTCTACTTTGGGCTCCAGGAGGCCCTATGGCGGGGCCAAACACTGGGAAAGAAGATCCTGAACTTGCGGGTCATGTCAGCCGATGGCACCCCCGTTACACCCTCTGGAGCGATTCTTCGCAATTTGCTCCGTTTCCCTCCCCTCTTCATAGTCGATCTTGTTTGCATGTTCCTCAATAAACAATCTCAACGCATTGGCGATCTTGTTTCTCACACAGTGGTGGTTCACGAACCAAGGGCGAGATCGAATTTCTCTCCTGCCCCTCACCAATATGGGGAACATGTCTTTGAAAATTCGATTGGCGAATTGAAGGGGATGACTCTCGAGGACTACCACGCCATCAAAAGACTCTGCGACAGATTTCCTGAACTCCCTCCCGTGACTCAGGCAAGATCAATCGCGGAAATTTGGGAGCCTTTCGCTGAAGAACATAAAATTGAGCCGATCCCAAACGTCCACCCGATTTACCAAATGGAAGCGGTTGTCATGAAGTATGGCCGTCAAAGGAAGCTCGTCTGAGGGCCAAACGAGAATGGAACAACCTTGGGGGACCTTTTGAGGAAAAGAGGGGAAAAGTGTGGGAAGGCTCAGCAAGCCCCCAACGACCTTTCCTCTTTGCGACAAATACCTCCCTCTTTTCCCCTTTCTGTCCCCAAGAGGATCTGTTATTCTTATAGCTCCAAAACTGCTACGAATAACCCCTTTTGGGCGGCATTCCAAGACCTTTCAGACCCTTTTCCCCACCTTAATAAGAACAATAAAGTTTCTTTCATAGAAAGTCTCCTAAAGAAAACAAGGGGGAGAACCGAAACGCTCTCCGCTCTGAGGTGCCTGTGACGGAACGGGAACCGATCCGAGTGAGTGAGATGACGCTCCACGATTTTCGGAATTACGAGAGTGAGACCATTCATCCCGCCCCAGGGGTCAATCTGATCTGTGGCGAGAATGCCCAGGGAAAGACGAACTGCCTTGAGGCGATTTCCCTGCTCTCTACCGGACGTCTTCTCCGCGGATCAAAGGATTCTCTGGCCATCCGCCACGGAGCCACCCAAGCAAGGGTCTCTGCGACCCTGAATCCGATGGGCTCCGCCCTAGCGGTTCAACTGGCCCTCGGTAGCAGAAAAAAGGTTTTGGTCAACTCCGTTTCTCTGCCTCGTGCCTCAGATGTCATCGGACGTCTGCCAACAATCTGCTTCTCATCTCAAGACCTCGGAATTGCGACTGGAGAACCGAGTGAGCGACGCCACTTTCTGGATACCGAACTGGCCCAGATCTACCCTGCCTATCTCCGGCATCTCACCATCTATCGCAGAGCTCTGGAACAGCGAAACGCCCTCCTGAAACAAGCTCAAGAAGGATCTTTTTATCCAGAGGCCTTCGAAGCATGGGAAGACCAGATGGTTGAGCATGGAACGGAGATTCGCAGGATCCGACAAGATTGGATTACTTGGCTAAATCCAGTTGCCCAGTCAGCTCACCAGAGACTCGCTCCGGGAGAAGGGTTTCTCTTGACCTACGAGCCACGTGAGCAAGATTTGGCCCTTGCTCTCTCGTCGCGGCGCGAAGACCTGGCAAGAGGAACCACAACGTGCGGCCCCCACCGAGATGAGCTCCTCATCGAGGTCGGGGGGAAGGCGGTTCGAACGTTTGGGTCTCAAGGGCAACAAAGAACCAGTGTGATCTCACTTAAACTTGCGGTTTTGGAATCTGCGCGAGAGGTCTTTGGCTTTCCCCCTGTTTTGCTCCTAGACGACGTTTTCAGTGATTTGGATCAGAATCGACGGTCAGCCCTAGTCTCAGCTGCCTTGAATGAAGGAGGTCAGGTTTTTCTAACTTGTACAGAACCTGGACAAGTCGGTGGAGAACTCCTTCGTTCTTCCACGATCTTTCTAGTACAATCTGGTCGGATGGGACATCATGAAGCGACTCTCTGAAGTTTTGGCAGGGAGCCTGGATCGCCCTGAGGTTTTAAAGGCGGCGAAGGCCCAGATGGTGATGAGGCGGTGGGAAGAGGTCGTTGGGCCAACTTTGGCCGAACACTGCCAGCCGGAGCGATATGACCATGGGACTGTTTGGGTGCGTGCCTCTGGATCGGCCTGGGCCCAAGAAATCCGCACGAGACAAGAAGATATTGTCTCCCGTCTGAATCAACTCGCCCAAGAATCAGGTCTCTTTATGAATCTGAGAGTAGGCGTCCGTCCGTGGCGAAACCACTAGAGCCGCTTTTTCGCGAGCTGGAAGAACTTCGCCTCGAACTCGAAGGTCGACCTGCCTTCCTCGTTTTTCTCGCCTTTTTGAGCGGATGTGGCCTGATCCCCTCTGGTGGCTGGTCACTTTTGGCGATTGTTCCCTTGTTCTTTGCCTTCCGCAAGCAAATCCTTTTCTGGATGGCAGGCCTGATTTTGGGAACCGTCCTCAGCCCTCCCCCAGTGGCGAGGATTCAGGAAAAGAGCTCTTACTCTGGCCTCGTCACAGTTTCTTCTGTGCCTTCGCTCGTCCGCGATAGTCTCTCCGCTGTCGTCGCGACCCCTAGTGGCGAGAAACTCCGAACCACATTTCCTGCCGCGATGGTCGTGAGCCGGGGGGACGTCTTTCAGGTCAAAGGGGAGAAAATTGCCCTCTCCCCCGGTGCCTTCGCAGTGGAAGAAGCGGCAGGAAGGCTGAGATTGACCGGGGGGGTGAAGCTGATCCGAGAGGGGCCAGCCTTTTGGCGATGGGCGACCTTAACCCGTCAAAGCTTTGTTGACTTTGTGCGTCGCTCAGACCCACAAGACCGACAAATGCTTGCCGCAGCCCTTTGTTTCAATGTAACTTCCGGGCTGGAACCTCACTTTTATGAGGATTTGAGGCGAACTGGTACAGTTCACATTGTTTCTACTTCTGGTCTTCATGTGATGGTTGCGGCAGGTTTCCTGACTTTGCTATTGCTTCCCTTACCGATCAAGCCTGAATTCAAGATTGGAATCCTGGCTGGGCTTCTGGCACTCTACGCGGCTGCAGCAGGGTTTCGGCCTCCCATCGTTCGAGCTGCTCTGATGAGCCTGCTCTTTGTCGGCGCCTATCTTTTCCGACGCCAGAGCGATGGGCTCACAACCCTTTCTGTTGCTTCTCTGATCTATCTGATTTTGTTTCCGCGGACGATCCAGGATCTGGGCTTTTGGCTTTCGATCTTTGCTGTCGGCTCTCTGGTTCTCTTCGTGCCTTCGGCTCGCGCATTATCAAACATGACGTGGCGCGAGAAGTTTTGGCAAACTGTTAAAACCAGCTTGGTCGTCTCCCTCGCGACTGCCCCCCTGACTGCCTGGTCGTTCGGAGAAGCCTCTCTCATTGGCTTTGTTATCAATCTTGTTGTCGTGCCCCTAGTGGATCTGGCGATTGTCGTAAGTCTGGGTGCCTGGATGATTTCCTGGGTTTTGCCAAACCTGGGGAGCTTTGTGTACCAAGGCCTCGCTTTGCCCCTTCTGTGGCTCATAGAGTTCGTGATTAATGGAGGGTCACGCTTTCCCCTGGCCTCAGTCTCAGTCTCCTATTTTTCGCTCTTCTGGCTCATTCCTTTCGTGGTTGGAGCATTCTTACTCTGGAGGCCTCGTGATCGATCGCTTTAAGCTCGGGGCTGGATTGGTGATTTTTGCATCTGTCGGGATCTTTGGCTCCCAGGCGATTCCATGGAGTCACGTGAACTCACTGTCGTTCTTGTCTGTTGGCCAAGGGGATGCAACCTTAGTGAGAAGCGAAGGCAAGGCTATCCTGATTGACGGAGGGCCAGCCACTCCGAGCTTTGACGCAGGTGCCCGTCTCGTCGTGCCGTGGCTGAAACGAACCGGAGTGAGGCAGATCGACCTCTTTGTCGTGACCCATCCAGATCAGGATCACGTGGGGGGCCTGCCTGGGATCGCCCGCCAGATTCCGATCCGTGAAATCGTGATTCGCGATGACTTTCGAAGTCATCCCGTGTGGCAAGCTGTAAGCTCTGAACCAGCTCTGAGAGGGGTTCCCATCACCTACTTGAAGCAAGGTCGCACACGGAAGATCGGCGAGGCCAATCTCACTTTTTGGGTTCTACCAGCTCTGGGGACAAAGGATGACAATGACCTGAGCTTGGTCACTCTGATCGAGATTGCTGGGTCTCGCGCTTTGTTGACTGGTGACTTGCCCTCTACCGGCGAGCAGGCTTTGATCAGGAAAGGTCTCCCGCCTGCGTCCTTGCTCAAGCTCGGTCACCACGGGAGCAGCACTTCAACTTCGGTTGAGCTGCTGGAAGTGATTCAACCAGAAACGGCGATCGCGAGCGTGGGAGCGACAAACAACTATGGCCACCCTGCCTGGCAGACTCTGCAGAGATTACGGCGAGCAGGGATCCGCCTCAAACGTACTGATCGTGACGGAACCCTGACCTTTGTGCCGAATTATGGACGCTGGACTCTCAGCCGTTAAACAGCTTTTGACGGTCTTTGTTCTTGGCGAGTTTCTCCAAGATCTCCTGCTTTTGACTCTTGGCCTTTTCGACGAGATCTGGCTTTGCTTTCTCGATAAATTGAGGATTATTTAGCTGAAGCTCTACTTTAACTAGTTCTGCTTCCAGTTTTGTAGCCTCATTGGCAAGCCTTTGGAGCTCTTTGCTTTCGTCAATGAGTTGAGCGGTTGTGAGATGGAGGTCTATGCCGTTCACGGTTGTCGAGACGAACTTCCCTTCGCTCGGTTTGCCTGATTTCAGGGTCGTGATCCAGGCTTGTGAGGCGAGGATTTTTTCTCCTCCCTGAAGGTCGCCTTCGTAATTTGCCTCTGGGATAACCCTGCCTGGGGCCAGACCAAGCTCTGCCCGGAGAGCTCTCATCGCCCTGGTTGTTTCCAAAAGGCGCGACACTTTGGCTTCGAGACTTGGGTTCGCCCAGTCTTCCGGGATCTCAGGCCATTCACTCGCCATCAGGAATTCGCCTTTTGTTCGACCTGGCAGGAGGGAGTAGACTTCCTCTGTCACGAAAGGCAAGATGGGATGCAGCATTTTGAGATAGGCTTCCAGGCAGGTAAAAAGAACCCACTGGGGGGCATCGCGCTCTTCACTCTGTTGTAGTCTTCCTTTTGAGACCTCAATATACCAATCGCAGAGCTCGTTCCAAAAGAAGGACGTGAGGGCAGCAACTGCCCTTTGAATATCATATTGATCGATCCCTTCTGTGACTTCCCTTTCTGTGTGGGCCAGGCGGCTGAGAATCCACTGGTCGAATTCGTTTGGCTCTGGCATTGGCTTGCCAGGGACAAATCCTTCGAGGTTCATCAGGACAAACCGGCTCGCGTTCCAGACCTTGTTGCAGAAGGCTCTAGCTTCGGTGGTTCGTTTTTCTGAGTAGCGCAGGTCTTGGTTGAGTCCGGTTTGAGCGAAGAGGGTGTAGCGGATGGCGTCTGCCCCTTTCGTCTCGATCACTTCCATTGGGTCCACCCCAGTCCCCAGGCTCTTGGACATTCTCTTCCCGTCTTCGGTGAGCACAGTTGCGTAGATGTAGACGTTTCGGAAGGGGATTTCGCCGATGAATGACATTCCCATCATGATCATCCGAGCAACCCAGAGGTAGAGGATTTCTCGGGAAGTGACCAGGACATCGGTTGGATAGTATTGCTTGAGTTCTGTCTCGCTTTGTGGCCATCCTAAGGTTGCGAAGGGCCATAGTCCACTTGAGAACCAGGTGTCGAGGACGTCATCGTCTTGCCGGAGGATTTTGTCTTCTCCTGCCTTAGCCTGGGCGTCCTCCCAGTTGAGGGCAGCGATTGTCTTTCCAGATTCTGTGTAGTAGATTGGGATTCTGTGTCCCCACCAAAGTTGGCGACTGATGCACCAATCTCGGATGTTGTTCATCCAATCGAGATAGACTTCCTTGTAGCGGGCTGGGTGGAATTGGATTTGTCCATTCTCGACGACTCGAATCGCTTCTTTGGCGAGTTCGGTTTGGTTCACAAACCACTGTTCACTGGCATAAGGTTCGATGACGTCTTTGGATCGGTCGCTGATGATGAGGGCGATTTCGTGATCCTCGATTTTTTCGAGAAAACCTTGTTCTTCGAGGTCTTGGACGACTTTCTTCCTGGCTTCGAAGCGGTCGAGGCCTTGGTAGATCCCTCCGAGTTCTGTTACTTTTGCCCTTTCGTCCATCATAAAGAGGATTGGGAGGTTATGTCGCTTGCCGATTTCGAAGTCGTTTGGATCATGGGCTGGCGTCACCTTGACAGCTCCTGTCCCGAATTCTGGGTCTGGGTATTCGTCGGCAATGAGGGGGATTTCGCGGTTTGTGAGAGGCAGGGATAGGGTTTTACCGATCAGGGATTGGTATCTCTCGTCTTTGGGGTTCACTGCGACTGCTACGTCGGCGAGCATGGTTTCTGGCCTGGTGGTGGCGATGGTGATGTGGCCTGTGCCGTCGCTGAAGGGGTATTTGATGTGATAGAGTTTGCCCTGGGTGATTTTCCGTTCGGTTTCGATATCGCTGACGCTCGTTTTGAGGGTGGGATCCCAGTTGATGACTCTGAGGCCTTTGTAGATGAGTCCTTTTTCGTACCAATCGATAAAGACTTTCAGAACTGCCTGTGCGTAGTCTTGGTCGAGGGTAAAGCGCAGTTTGCTCCAGTCGAATGCGCAGCCCAGGGCACGGAATTGGTTGAGGATTGTGTTGCCGCTTTCGTGTCGCCATTCCCATACGTGCTCGACAAAGGCATCTCTCCCGATTTCGTGGGGCTGGATCCCTTTTTTCTTGAGGTTTTTGGTGACGACGGTTTGGGTTGCGATCCCTGCGTGGTCTTGTCCTGGCAGGATCAAGACATTGTAGCCCTTCAGCCTTTTGTATCTTCCCAGGAGGTCTTGCAGGGGATAGCACAGGGCGTGTCCCATGTGGAGAGAACCTGTGATGTTAGGTGGGGGGATTGTGATGGAATAGTTGGGCTTTTGGCTTTCTGGCTGGGGACTGAAGAGTCCGGCCGCTTCCCAGGCTTGGTACCAGTTGGGTTCTACGCTAGGGGCGTTATAGGCTGTGTCGCTCATTGTGTTGTCTTTCTTCCTGTCTTGAAGACACAGGGAGCGTACCAGTGTCGCACTTGTTTCACGTGAAACAAGTCTCAGTCAATTTTGGGGCCGGGGAGGCTGGAAGTAAAGACTTTGGTGATGACATCCTCGACATCGGTATCAGGGACTGAGATATCGACGACCGGCAGGTTCGCCAAGAGTAGTCCTGTACGCACGGCGAGTTCCTCGCGAGCCATTTCCAGTATAGCGACGTTGCCGTCGAGGCTGAGCACTGTCCCATACTGGGCAAGAGTATCGGACGGAACAGGTTCTGTGAGGGTGATCTGGACTGACTTGTGTTGGGAAAAGGCAAGGGTTAATGCCTGGAGAGTGCCGTCGTAGACAAGGGCTCCGTGGTTGATGATAATGACTCTCTCGCAAAGCTCTTCGACGTCCTGCATGTAGTGGCTTGTCAGGAGAATTGTGCACTCTTCCTCCCGATTGAACTCCCTCAAGAATTCCCGAATCCGTTTCTGGCTGACGAGATCCAAGCCGATGGTTGGCTCATCGAGGAAAAGAACCCTGGGAGAATGAATGAGAGCTGCCACAAGTTCGCACTTCATGCGCTCGCCAAGGCTCAGCTTCCTAACCTGGGTTTGAACTTTGTCGGTGAGCCCGAGGGATTCAACCAAGTGGTCAACCCGCCGCTTGAACTTCTTCTTATCGACATCATAGACCTCTCTGAGAACCACAAAGCTATCCCAAGCCGGCAAATCCCACCAGAGCTGCTGCCGGTTTCCCATCACAAGAGCAATCTGGCGGAGCATCTCTGGCTTTCGATCGAAAGGCGTGTAGCCGAGGACAGTCGCCTTGCCAGAGGTCGGGAAAAGGATCCCAGACAGCATCTTGATCGTGGTTGTTTTGCCTGCCCCGTTTGGGCCGAGAAAGCCAACGATCTCCCCTGGTTGAATCGAGAACGTGATATCTGTCACTGCCTGGACTGTCTTGTGACGAGGCCGAAACAAGCCCTTGATGATCCCCTGGGCGCCTGGCTCTTTAACAGCGAGGCGGAACTCTTTAGACAGAGACTCGACAGAAACGATGCTCGAAGATTCCATGCAAGTATCTCCCTATTGTTTCACGTGAAACAAAGAAGGATAAGTGGCAAGCAGCACAAGCGCACTCGGCAAAACGGAGAGCAGGTACGAGTCCAATCGATCCAAAGCTCCTCCATGCCCCGGGAGCAGTGCTCCACTATCCTTTAGTCCAGCTGCTCTTTTAAGGCTCGATTGGAAAAGATCACCCAGCTGACCGAAAACCCCGGCCGATAGACCAACGGCAAGACATGCCATGAGGGGCCAGTTCGTAATCAATCCCAGCACCAAAGCAGACCCAACACTCCCCAAAAGATAGCCGCCAGCTCCTTCCCAGGTCTTTTTGGGACTGATCTGGGGAGCCATCTTCGTCTTCCCAAAGCTCTTTCCGATCACGTAGGCCATCGTGTCACCGATCCAGATCGGAACGAGACATAAAACCAGGCCATTCATGGCAAACCACCCAGTCGGCGTGCCAGCCGTTAAAGAATGGAGCCACATCCCTGCCACCATCGGGCCAGCAACCCAACCAACACCAAGAAAGTCAAGCCAATTAACCTTTTGGTTAAAAAAGCGCAGGGACAATGCCAGGACTCCCACCACAGACAAAGCACCACTCAGGTAGGCAGCCGTGGCGGTTCCGGCTAACAGGCTGGCGAAAACGCACCCAAAAGTCAGGAGCAGCCAAATCCAGCGGGGCTGGCAGACCAAGTCTGCCGCTTCGCTGGCACAAAACCAAGTGGCAACGATCAAGAGGCCCAAGATCACCCAGGAAGATGTCGCAGAAACGATCCCCAGGGAGACCATTCCCAGGGTAACACCTGTAAAGATCCGAGCACGAAGACTGCTCGGGTGATATAAAGATTTAAGCCCGCCCTCTGGGTCGGGGGCGGGCCTGTCCATCATGATGAAGCTTTCTCGAGTCTGATTCCTGGTCAACCTACGGATTAACGGTTACGTTCAGCCGAACCGTGTAGGGCTCTTTCAGGCCATAGACGTCGCTGACGCGCAAGACGACCACGAAGTCACCAGGGCGGCGGAAACGATGGCGAACAGCCGAACCCTCTGCCATTGGAACAAAGGCACCAGTATTGGCAAAGTCCCACTCAAACTTGAGGGCACTCGCACCACCAGTGGCGGTTCCGTTAAAGGTCACCTCGTCCCCAAGGGCCAAGTTGTACTCGCGGCGGCTGACGTCAGCAAAAATGGGCGTCGCATCTGCCAAGATGCGAACGTTGCCGATAAAAAACGTCGAACTCACGTCACTTCCTAACCATATGGATGAAACTTCGCCGTTCGTTTTATCGAAGCCATTGATCGCCTGGAGAGGAACTCCAACCCGGAACCAGCCCCGCTCGTCGCCGCGCAGGTTTCTTACGTCAAGGTAGGCTTCGCTTCGCTTTCCATCTGTGGTAGCAATCACCACTCTCAAACGCTGCATGGAGGTCGGAGCGGCTGCCGCGCCTGCTCCCGGACCCATCGGAGATCCGCCACGATCATCTTCAGGTCCTCGCTGGCCACCGCCAGGTAAACCGCCAGGGCCACCCATCGTGCCAGGGCCACCCATAGTGCCTGGCCCTATGCCGCCTCTGCCAGGCCCCATCGGCCCCATCGGGCCAGTGCCTGCGTTTCCGGTCGCGCCAGCGTGAATCGTGAAGTGCAACAAGTTATCCTTGTTGGCTCTTGCTTGGCTCAAATTGACGGGCCGGGAAAAATTCAGAATCCCGCCCTGGAAAAAGTTCCGGGAGGAAATCCGAATCGAACCAGCCCCTTCAAAGGCCATTTCTTGGGTCTCAGAGACCAATCCACCCCCCCAGGATCGCAGAGAAATCCCCTGGTCGGGTGTGGTTCTTGTTGATTCGTACAGGTTCTGGCCGAAAGCCGCCAATGAAACCAGGGCCATTGTTGGCAAAAATACCAAGCGAAGGGTTTTATTCATCATATGTCGTCGCCTTGTTTGGGTCGGCGCACCCGCCGAATGTCGGTCGCACGCCCTGTTTCTTTTAAGACGTCTACGATCACCCCAGAGATTACACCCGGAGCCTCAGCAACTTCAAACCTTGTTGGCAAAGTCGTGCGAAACTTGCGAAGAATTATCTCCCGATCCATACCCAGAACGCTTGGCCAAGGGCCACACATCCCCACATCTGTGATGTAAGCCGTCCCTTTTGGCAAGATTTGCTCATCTGCTGTCGTGACATGGGTGTGAGTTCCAACCACGGCTGCCGCTTTACCATCGACGTGAAAACCGAAGGCGATCTTTTCGCTGGTGGCCTCTGCGTGGAAGTCAATAAAGACGTGGGCCCCCTCGAAGCTAGGCCAGGTCTCGTCAATCAGGGCGAAGGGGTCTCCATATTGATCCATGTAGACTCTGCCACAGAGATTGACAACTGCCAGGCGTATCCCAGCCTTCTCGAGGATCGTAAAGCCTCTACCAGGGGTTCCCTTTGGCATATTCCAGGGGCGAACTATGGGCTTATCCTTGTTGAGATAGGCTTCGATCTCCCTTTTGTGGAAGGCATGATTTCCCAAAGTAATCGCATCGGCACCTTCGCGAAAGAAGCTTTCGGCGATGTCCGGAGTGATTCCAACTCCTGCCGCGCTGTTTTCGCCGTTGATGATCACAAATGTGGGGTGAAAGGTATTCACCAAGGAGTTCATGTATTCGTGAACAGCATTTCGCCCGGGACGCCCGACGACATCACCTAAAAACAGAATTCGATAACAGTCATTCCCTGGCTTATGATCCATCTTCTTCAACCTCAAACCTGGTAAAGCCAAAAATCCAGCACTACCCTGTTGCTTCGGTCACCCTTGTCTCCCTAAAGACGGTCACCCGAACCGGCCCAGGATACTCCTTGAGGCCCCGAATTGCCCTCACCAGCTGCTGAGCGAGGCGACTGACCCCTGCGTCGTCGATTTCTTCCGGAACCACAAAGACGCGCAATTCCCTGCCAGCTTGGAGCGAGTAGGCTTCCTTGACTCCCCGAAAGCCCCTGGCCAGGGCTTCGAGGGTTTCTTGACGTTCCGTGATGAGGGCTAGATTCTCCCGCCTAGCCCCTGGGCGCGAAGCACTGAGCTGGTCTGCAGCTATCACAAGGGGATTGAGGCATCCTTCGGATGGAATCTCTCCGTGATGTCCCCCCACAGCGTTCAGGATCTCAGAGTCCTTTTCTCCATGATGAGCCAAGAATTTCATGCCTGCCAATGCGTGGGCTTCTCCCCACTCTGTGGGCAAGGCCTTCCCGATATCATGAAGGAGGGCTGCCTTCCTGAGCCGGGAAGTTTCGAGGCCTAGGCTGGCTCCGATCATCCCGGCGAGTTCCGCGACTTCGACCGAGTGCTCCAAAACGTTTTGACCATAACTGGCTCGGAATCTGAGCTCTCCAAGAGTGCGGAGAACTTCTGGTAAGAGGCCTGCCACTTTTGAGCGCTGGGCTGCCTCTGCTCCTGTTTCCTCGAGGCTTTCGTCAAGAATCTCAACCGATTTCTTGTGGAGCTCTTCAATTCTCGCCGGATGGATTCTCCCATCGATCATCAGGTTCATCAGGGTCAGTTTTGCCAGTTCCCGCCTTTTGGGATCGAAGCTCGAGATCGTCACGCACTCAGGGGTGTCGTCGATGATAAGGTCTGTTCCAGTAACTTGCTCAAAGGCCTTTATATTCCTCCCAACTCGCCCAATCAAACGAGCCTTCATTTCTTCGTTGGGCAGAGCGACGGTTACGGTTGTGGCTTGAGTTGCTAAAGTCGCAGTCCGACGCTGGATGGCTGTGATCAGTCTCTTTTCAGCTTCGGACTCGAGGGATCTCCAGAGGTCATCCATTGCTTTGTTCTGGATCTCGTCAATTTCCGCTTGGATCTCATATTTGGCTTCTTTGATCCACTGGCTTTTGTGCTCGGCCTTCAGCAGTTCTTCTCGCCCCCGCAGGGCCTCGGCTCGTTCTTCGAGCTCGCCTCGTAAGGCTTGGAGGATCTTTGCTTCGCTGGCAACTGTTTCCTTCTCGTCCTCCAAATTCTTCCGCAGGAGGGCGAGGTTCGCTTCGCCTGCCTTGATCGTGTTTTGAACCAAGCCATGAGCCCACCTTGCCATGAGCAAGGCAGCCCCGGTCAGGGCCCCAATCACGAGGATTGCAGTGAGAAGTTCTGGCGTCAAGAATTCCAGTCTGACTGATCTGGGAAAAACTCTTCCAGGGCTTCTCGAATGGTTTCTTCTTCGTAGCCTTGGGCAGCCAGGAGCCTCCCTGCCTTGGCGAAGGAGTCTCCTGGCTTGACTCGCTTGCCTAGGAGATTCAAGGCTTTTTGCTTTTCGCTCTGGAGGTCAGTCTCCACCTGAGCCTCGTTCAAGCCTCGATGCTGGAGCTTGGCCTCAATCTTTTGGCGACCAGCCAACTCTCCTTCGAGTCGCTCCGTTTCTCGCTTTTCCACCCGCTTATCATCAAGGTAGTGGTAGGCCTTGAGTGAAGCAAGGGCTCGTTCGACCTCGGCTTCGGGATAGCCTCGTTGGGATAGCTTGGTGCGCAACTCAAACTCAGTGAGATCTTTGAATTTGAGTAAAGCGAGTGCTTGTTCCAGGGCGTCCTTGGGCTTGGCCATTGCACAGGGAGATTCAGGCAAGATCTGGATTAGGAAGGCATGTTGTGCCTTCCTTTCCCAATTCCTTTCAGCCCTTAGAGGTCGAGGGCCTTCGGCACTCCATTTTCAGTAAGCAATGCCTTTTCGGGGGCGATATCTGGTGCCAGCTTTGCCTTGAGAAGTCCTTCAACCTCGTTCAGAATTTCTGGGTGGTCGTCCAGGAATTGGCGTGCATTGTCGCGGCCCTGGCCTAGTCTGGTTTCTTTGAAGTTGTAGTAGGTTCCTGCCTTTGCGATCACGTTGTGCTCAACGGCGAGATCCAGAACATCCCCTGATTTACTGATCCCCTTTCCAAAGATGATGTCGAACTCTGCACTTCGGAAAGGGGGAGCGACTTTGTTCTTAACTACTTTAATTTTGGTTCTGGCACCAAAGGCTTCTGGTCCGTTCTTCAGAAATTCCCCTCGCCTGACTTCGAGCCGGCAGGAAGCCCAGAATTTCAGGGCTCGTCCACCAGGGGTCGTTTCTGGGTTGCCGAACATAACGCCGATCTTCTCGCGGATTTGGTTGATGAAGATGACGGCAGTATTGGTCTTGTTGACTGATCCACCCAGTTTTCGGAGAGCCTGGGACATCATTCTTGCCTGGATTCCCACGTGGGCATCACCCATGTCGCCTTCGATTTCTGCCTTCGGAACAAGGGCAGCGACTGAGTCGAGAACCACGATGTCCATTGCTCCGGACTTGATCAGAGAATCCATGATCTCGAGGGCTTCCTCTCCCGTGGTCGGTTGGGCAACATAGAGACGATCCACATCCACTCCGAGTCTCTTTGCGTATTCCGTGTCGAATGCGTGCTCTGCGTCAACGAAGAGGGCGAGGCCGCCGTTACGCTGGGCTTCGGCGATGATATGGAGGGCCAGGGTCGTTTTACCGCTCGACTCAGAGCCGTAGATTTCCGTAATGCGGCTGCGAGGAATTCCTCCAATTCCAAGGGCAATGTCCAAGCTCAGTGATCCGGTCGAAATGGCGGCGATTTGCTCCTTTTCATTCCCGCCCATTCGCATGACGGAGCCTTTGCCGAATGACTTTTCGAGCTGTTGGAGGGCGATTTCAAGAGCTTTCTCTCGGTCGTTGGATGAATTCTTATCGGCTGGCATTGGTTTCCTCAAAAAAATTTGGACGCCAGAGTGAGCCTGTTCGCCTCACTGGCAGACATTAGTATACCAATAGTGAAGGCTTTTTGCCACAGGTGAGCAGAAATTGTGAAAGAATTTTCAGAGGGTTCTGAAGGCAAGTATTTTTGCGTGTTTTCTTTGCTTTCGCTAGGCTTGCGCTTGGAATTTGTTCCCTTCTGCCATTTCGAGAGGGAGAGATCAGATATGATTACCAGTGTTGAGGGGCAGAAGTCTCACTGGAGCGACTTGCCTACTTTCGACTGAAGAGGACTTAAACTAAATGCTTAAAAGATTGGTTGCCATTGGGCTTGCTTCGGTGGTGTTGGCGGGGGTTTCGTCGGCCAGCTTCACCGTTGCAACGGCGCAAGATCCGAGTGCGAGCGGAACAGTCGTTCCGATGTTTTTCTTTGACCAGAATCTGAACCAGATTTCCACCGCTGGAGCAACTCCTGGAGTTTCTCCTGTTCCTGGCAACATGACGGTTCACCTACTGGGCGGTGCCACCAGAGCGAATAGCTCAATCGTGATGGCTCCAGTGACTGTGACTCCTGGTGCGATCCCAGGGCTCTTCACGGCTGGCCCTGGCGGCGTCTCCTTTAGCGATGCCTCTGGCGAGTACCTCAAGATCGACTGGGATTCCGCCACCTTCTTTAATGGCCTCCTCTTCGGTGGCCAAGGTGCAACCAACAATGTCCGATTTAGCGGAACTGCGGTCGATGGATTTGGCCCGGCGAGCTGGACTTCACGCCAATTCAGCTTTGCCTTGGCAAATGCTCGACCTGGCCCAACCGCCAACACCACCACCTACACAGCAAGCTTTACTTCGAGTGCAGTGCCAGAGCCATTCACCATGGCTGCTCTGGCCCTTGGCGCAGGAATGATCGCTGCGCGACGACGCCGCAAGAACAGCTAAGTCGGTTCTTGGGTCTGTCGCTTCCGCCTGTGCGGTACCAACTCTTTTGGTATCGCACAGGTTTTCTTTTACTGGGCTGCACAGCAGGGCCAGAAAAAATGCCGATATGAATCCTATGAGACCTCAATTGAGACGGGCTTTTGTTTTGGCGGATCTCATGGTCGTGGTGGGTGTTATTGCGCTCCTGGCCAGCATCGCTGCTCCCGGGCTCAAACAGGCGCGAGGGGACGTGCGTCTCGCAAAGGCCAGGGCTGACCTCAAGGCGATTAATAACGCAAGGCTCCTTTATTGCTCCGACACAGGAGACGCAGATTGCGACGACATTAACACAACGGTGCTGGTGCCTCAGTATTTGAAATCTGTCCCTATTCCGCCCTGTGGGCTCGACTATGAATGGGACTGGGGGTTTAGCACAGGAGGAACAAGAATTGGGCACCTTACGTATGACGATCTCTTTGAAAACCTTGGGATAAAACAGTTCATGGATTTCTGTAACTAGGGGATACTCTGTGGCAAGAGAGCCTCACGAACTCTCAGTAGGTTCTTGATTGCCAGCTTAGTCAATTTGCACACCCTGAATCGCTCGTAGCCCGAGGCCTGTTCTCTCCGAACTCGTTAGCTGCAGCAGAACTTCCCAAACCTGTTCCCTCTCGCCAGATCACGAGAGATTTTTCCTTGAAGCTCTCCTTGTTCAACGATTCCCGCGGGGTCAGAGCAAGAGCGAGCCCGCGGAACTTTGGATCGTTCCGAGGGCTCGCGAATTTTCCCCACAAGGGAAGCGCTGAACTAGGGAGTTGGCAAAGCTGATTCTGCTTGGACGTCCTTCACGAATCCGTCCCACAATCGGCTGACAACTGGATCAGTGATCTTCACGTTGCCATCTTTGACTCTTTCTGCGATTCGCTTTGGCAGGTCAATGGCTTGGCGACCGCGGTTGATGGCGATTTGGCGCCGGACAAATTCTCTGCGGGTCTCGTCGATCGTCAGAGGCTTCTCGGGAGTCTTGGAATCAACCATGAACTTGACAGAGGAGGTGCCATCCATCAGCCATTCGGTCGTTCGCCCGACGGAAGTCGCGTCCACCGCGGATCGAAGGGCAGGGGCGAAGGCGTCAAGTCGGCTTTCGGCAAAACGGCCTTGGCTTCGTCTTGCATTCGGGTCATCGCTCATCGTTGCTGCGACCGTCTTGAAAGCCTTGCCGGAGTCGAGCTCGCGCTGAATCTGTTCCCGCTTTTCGATCGTGTTGGCACGAATATAGATAAGTTCTGCTCTGGCAGGATCTACGAATTCCTTCGGGTTGTTCTTGATGTAGGCGTCTACTTCGGCGTCAGTGACCTTGATATCTTTCGTGAGAATTCTCTCTTGGGCCAACTCAACTTCGATGGCGCGACGAATTCCTCCGAGGCTCAAGCCTCTTTGTTCGAGGTTGCTCACAAATGAAGGCTGGAGCTTTTTGCGGAATTCGATTTCCTTATTCACGTCTTCGGCAGTTGGAGCGACTTTGTCATCCTTTGCCAATTGGAGAAGGATTTTGCGGCTAATCAGGTCTTGGGTTGCCTGATAAGCAAGGGTGTCAGCGATTTGAGCTTCGACTTGGGGCCCTCCGTTCGGGAAGGTGACGCGGATCGTGCCTTTCGTCTTAACGTGTTCCATGAACTCTTTCATGGTGATGGTCTCGCCGTTCACCGTGGCCACGCTTTCTTCGCGGTTGCAGCCGGTCACAACAAATGCGCTAACCACGAGGCCAGCCAACAGTACTGATTTTCTCAAATTCATCCTTTTTCCGTCCCTGCGATGTCGAGCTTTGTGCTCGATCCCATAGTAGAGATAACAACTCCTGTGCAGAAATTGTGCCATGCCACTAGGCGGCAATGTCGATCCCGTTCCCTTCTGGGGCATTTGTCAGGTTCTTCCGACCCTCTTCTGGGCCGTTTTCTTCGTGCAAGTCTAGCTGATCCTGAAGAAGTTCTGGGCCAGGATCCTTGCCTTGGCTTTGTCTCTTCTTGTGATCGGGATTGGTATTAATGTGGGGGTGTTCGCGGCCAAAAGTTGTAGATGTCAAGCTGCGCACCTTTGCGACGTCGCCCATCGTGGAACCTCCTTGGCGTCCTTTGCAGGTTATGCCACTTGAGTGGCACCCTCCTCTCGTAGGAAATTTCGAAGTCGTCCGACTGCTTGGGTGTGGAGCTGGTAGACCCGGCTTTCACTGACACCCAAAACCTTGCCAATCTCTTTAAAGGTCAAACCTTCGAAGTAGTAGAGGGCGATGACCAGTCTTTCGCGCTCTGGCAGTCGATCCACGCCTCCTGCAAGGATTCGCCTCAATTCTTTTCCTTCGACTTCATCTCCGGGACTTGAATCGTGATCCACGATCATCTCGATGAAATGGATGTGATCGTCGCCATCGCTCGAGCCCCCTCCCACGATGTCGTCCAGACTGTAGACGTTGGTGCGTCCCATTCTCACTTGGAGCTCTCCCACCTCTTGTTCGCTCAATCCCATGTAATCAGCTAGTTCGCGAACAGCGGGAGGTTTGCCAAGCTGAGTTTCAAGTTTTTGCGTGGCTCGATCCAGAGCTTTCAGCTTTTCACGAATGGAGCGGGGCACCCAATCTTCATCGCGAAGCATTTCGAGGATTGCACCCCGGATTAGGGCGATGGCATAAGTTTCGAACTTGACGTCGCGAGTGGGATCATATTGGTCAACGCTTTTGATGAGGCCGATGACGCCGGCGCTCACCAAGTCTTCTCGGTCGAGACCTCCTGGCACACTGGTAACAAGCCTCCCTGCTGTAATCTTCACCAAATAGGAGTAGTGGTTTATAAGTTCCACCCGGGATTCTTGGCTCTTATAGACTTTGTAGTCGATCCAAGTGCGTTGCAAGTGTTCAGGAGACAGGGGCATTCAAAAAACCTCGTTGCCAGGAATATCAAGCGGCTTGCCCGTGCTCGGGGGGGTCTGTGTTCTGAGCCTCTCGGCCTTCAACGACTTCTAGCTGAACGCTCTTCTGCGGCTGATTCAGCAGGACGACGATGATCGAACCGACCAGGTGCCCAATGACAAAGGCTGCTGCGCCTCTCACCATTGTCACAACCGGGTCTGCGTCCGAGAGAACACTTGCACCCAAAGCGACGAGCGCCAAAGTTCCAGCTGCTAGCTTGGGTAATCCAGAGCCAATCTGGCCAGAAGAATTGGTCGCCACAGTAAATATCCTGGGTCAGTATGGCTCATTACATTAGGGCAAACTTGCGAAATAGCGTTAGGTTTTTGCGAACAAAAGGTTAAAGTTGGATGTTAAGTCCATCAAATGCGAGTTTTATGCCCTTCGGGAGAGTTGCTTCGGTCACAGGGTGGTGGTAGTCGTCGCTCAGATGGGTCAGGTAGGTGGTTTCTGCTCCGATCTCTTCCGCCACCTCCAGAGCCTTTTCAAAATGGAAGTGGTTTGGGTGGGGCCGAAACCGAACTGCATCGAGCACGAGAGTCTTGAGGCCCCTCAAGGCAGGCATCACGCCCTCTGGGATATGGCTGACGTCAGTGAGGTAAGCCACGTCGTTGACTCGAAAAGCGAGGCAGGGCAAGGATCCGTGGTCGACGAAAAACGTGTGGATGGTGAGGCCAGCGACTGCGAGCTGGGGGCGGATCTCTCGAAACTCAAGCCTCGGTACCCAAATCCCTGGGCGGGACTCAGCAAAAGCATAGGGAAAGATGCGCTCGATGTCCGCCTGAGATTCTGGTGACGCGTAGACAGGGATTGGTTTTTGATATTTCAGGCAAAAAGCCCGGATATCATCGAGGCCCATGATGTGGTCTGCGTGGGTGTGGGTGATGATCACAGACTCCACATCCAGAATCCCTTCGCGCAATAGCTGGTGTCTCATGTCTGGCCCAGCATCAACAAGGATATTCCCCCCCGGCCCAGCCAGGAGGCATGAGCTTCTGGTGCGGTGGTTGCGTTGGTCTGCCAGAAAGTCTGGAGGGTAAGCCTTCCCCAGGGTTGGCACCCCATTGCTGGTGCCGGAACCCAGGATCAAAAGGTAAGGCTGATGCATCTAGCCTTCGAAGCTCTTTTCGAGCACCTTGAGAGCGACAAAAACGCTTGGAATCTCACAATACTGCGAAATTCGCTCCAAGCACCTTGCATATTGCCGTTCTGCGAGATCATCAGTGATCGGTGTTTCCAGAAGGGCGTCAGCCACAATTTGGACCGCTTGCATAAAGAATCTTGCCCGGTTCTGGGGAAGAGAGCGATTCGGCAAGGCCGCATATTCGCGGCTGAGCTGCTCATAAACTGTGTCCCAAGACTTCCCGGCTGCGATCTCGGCTCTTTGGCGGGCGACAGCTTGTTCTTGGAGTTTTCGCTTTTCTTCGTCTCGCTTCTTTTCTGTCTGCCAGTCGTGCAGAGTCGTGCCATTGATGATCCGGAGCGTGACGCGCGAATTCAGGTGGCGGGCAGTTACTGTCTCGACCGTTTGCCGAGAATGGGGCAAGCGCAAATGGCCGGCCAGCTCAGACTCGTGAGAATCGAGCCCCAAGACAAAGACGCCTTCTTCAAAGACGATCGGCTTGGCTGCTTTCAGGGCAGTCCAGACGCCCACGCCAGTCACTCCCTTCATGATTTCTGGGAGTGCTTCGTCCCACACTTGCGCAACGTTCGTCATCGCCCCAATTATGACGAGAACCAGCCTTGATGTGCTGAAGTTTGGGAGGTGAGTCGGCCTATAAGCCGGATTCTGTCTTTGTGTGACGATTTGACTAATGCGGCCAACCCGGAGGGTCAGCGGGTCACGTCAACCCCTCCCTATTTGGCCTTGCTTCCAGTGGGGTTTACCAAGCCGCCTTGGTTGCCCAAAGCGCTGGTGCGCTCTTACCGCACCGTTTCACCCTTACCCTGATTGCTCAAGGCGGTTTACTTTCTGTTGCACTTTCCGTCGGGTCACCCCGCCCCTGGTTGCCCAGGGCACTGTACCCTGTGAAGTCCGGACTTTCCTCCCCAGAGTCTGCAAGCAGTTCTGAGGCCGTCACCCGGCCGACTCGTTCGAAAGTGTACTCCCGATCTCGCTAGGTAGCATACGAAAATGGCTGATCGCGACCTGCTCCAAGAGCTCCAGTGGGAATCGGATCCAAAGCGGGGGGAAGAGTTGGGAACCCAACGTCTGAAGGCCGAGCCAGACAGTCTCCTCGCCCTCAGCGTTCTCATTCCGGTTAAGTTGAAGCTGGGAAAGCTGGGGGAGTGTATTGATCTATGCCACAAAGCCCTCTCCCTGGTGCCAGATGATGTTGGGCTGCTGGCGAATCTAGGCTCCGCCCTATCCCAACTCGGACGCAGTGACGAGAGCTTAGGAGCCTACCAAAAGGCGATCGAAATCAAGCCAGAGGACGGCGAGACCTGGAATGGATATGGTGTCGCCCTGCTTCAAGCCGGCAAGTTGTCAGAAGCTGAGACAGCCCTAAGGCGTTCCATTGAATTGGGTTCCCCCGGGCCCTACGCGCCGATCAATCTGAGCAGGGTCCTTGTTCTGATGAGAAGAGTTGACGAGGCACTGGAGGTTTTGAGGGAAGCTGCCCTAGATCAGCAAGGAAACTTCGAGCTTCTAAGTGCCTTTGTGTGGCCGATGCTCTACAGCGATAAAGTCTCCCCGGAGGAGATTCTCAATCACCACCGACTGGTCTTTCGGCACTTGATTCCACGGGAAAGGAACTCCTTTTTCGTGAACAAATCACCTCACCGAAAGCTCCGCTTGGCCTTCCTTTCTGGTGACTATCGCGACCATTCAGTCATGCGCCTTGCCAAGCCCCTCTTCGAGCACCTCGATCGAGCCGAGTTCGAGGTCATTTGCTACAGCTGCTCCTTGGTCGAAGATTCTGTAACGCAGGAGATCAGAGACCTCTGCCAAAAGTGGCGGAATGTGACGCTTGATAGCCACAGTGAGCTTCGGGAATCGCTGCTGAAAGATAAGGTGGACATCGCCATCGACCTTTCCGGTCACACACTGGGAGGCAGGTTGTGGGATTTCGCGACCCGCCTAGCCCCGATTCAGATCACGATGATTGGCTACCCTGCGACGACAGGTGTGGCTGCCATGGACTACCGCCTCGTGGACGACTTGACCGACCCCCAAGAGATAGCCGGTCGCACCATTTCTGAAAAGCCCCTCTCCCTCGAGTCCCCTTTCATGTGCTTCGCCCCAAGGCATCTCGACATCCCTCTAAAGCGCGAGGCAACCTGCCTGACCTTCGGGTCATTTAGTGTCCTGAGCAAAATCACCCCAGCAACCCTTTCGCTTTGGGCAAGGGTTCTTGGCCAGTTTCCAGAGTCACGGTTGCTGCTCAAGTCCCAGTCGTTTAGCGATTTTGCCGTGAAGGAGTCTCTCCTGAGCGATCTCGAAAGCCGAGGGGTTAAAAGAGGACGAGTGGACATCCACACCCACACAACCACCTACCGCGACCACCTGGCGATGGCGAACAAAGTCGATATCTGTCTCGATACCTTTCCCTACCATGGAACGACAACCACCCTCGAGTTCGCCCAGATGGGAGTACCAACCGTTTGTTTGGTGGGCGAGATCCACCACGCTAGAGTAGGGCTCACCATCAATACAAGCCTGGGTCACCCTGAGCGTGCCGCAAGAAACCAGGACGAATTTTTAGCTGCTGTCGAAGGCCTCGTCGCTCGTCTCCAGGAGAAAAAGGATGAGCAAGCGAACTTCTTGGCGAGCCCCCTTTGCGATGGGGAAGGGTACGCAGAGAGGTTCGGACTGGCGATTCGGCAAGCCTGGGAAGAGTTTTGTCTCTCTAACCGGTAATCTTGTAAGTCGGTTTATGCCTCTTTACGAGTATCGGTGCAGTGCCTGCCAAACGAAGTTCACGCTCCTGATCGGGGTGGTTGCGAAGCCAGACGATGAAGTTTGCCCCTCATGTGGGAGCAAAGAGATTCGCCGCTTGGTGAGTCGATTCCGTCGGGGTCGGAGTGAAGACACACGAATCGATGAGATTGCCGATAACCTAGAGCACAGATCTGACCCAGAAACGAGTGCGGAAATGAGGGGGCTCATGAGAGAGCTTGGCAAGGCAATGGACGACGACTTGAGTGACGAAATGGAAGAGATGTTCGAAACAGACATGGAGAACCCGGGAGATTCTGAGTGAAGAAAAGGGGGCATTTGGCCGTGGTCTGTGGATCAATGTATGCCGGCAAAAGCGAGGAGATCATTCGCAGGGCTCGCCGTGCCCTTTTCGCCAAGAAAAAGGTGCAAGTTTTCAAGCCAGCCGTTGATAACCGCTACGATTCCGAGGCAGTCGTGACCCACATGGGGGTGAAACACGAGGCTGTTCCGGTCAAAAGCACCCCTGATCTCTTGGAAGCCATCAGGCCAGAAACGGAGGTGATTTTGGTGGAGGAGGTTCAGTTCTTTGACTCCTCGATCGTCGAGATATTGGTAGGCCTTGCAGACTCTGGGAAAGAGGTCATTGCCGCTGGTTTGGATCAGGATTTTCGACGAGTGCCTTTTGGCCCGATGCCAATGCTGCTTGCCGTTGCCGATGAGATCGTGAAGCTAAGGGCGATTTGTGTTCAGTGCGGCGAGCCTGCCAGCCACACCCAACGGATCATCGATGGCAAACCTGCCCACTGGGACGACCCTATCATACTGATCGGAGCCACTGAGAGCTACGAGGCCAGGTGTCGCAACTGTCACGTTGTGCTCCGGGGCCAGCGTCGGAAGCCAAAAAGTTCCCCCTAGGGCAAGCCCTGGCGCAAGCTGCAAAAAAGCCCTCAGAATACAACCTAAGAAAGCGAGCGGACGGAAACTGCCGCCCCGCCCTGCCGAACTGAGGCATAGCCAGCCAGGGCAACCTGCGAGGCCAGGAGACCATCTGTTAAAGTTACCTCTGGCACCCGGTCCTCCAAGATCGCACTCAGGAATTCATCCACCATCAGGGCATCAAGGCTGGCACCGACCCCCAGGTGATAATGGCGGTCGGAGTAATAGTCCAGACCAGGAGCGAAGAGATCCAGCTCGATGACTCCCTGCTCCCCGACGATGTTGAGCTTTACGTTGCCCCAGGTCTTGTATCCCGCTGGCTTGCTCCAGGAGGAATCAATCGTCGCGAACGCACCGCCCCCGTAGCTGACAGTCACCATCGCTGTATCTTCCCATTCTTGGCCATAGATGTTATTGCCGACCTGGGCTTGAACCTGGAGCGGATTGGGGCCGAGGAGTCTGTTCAAGAGATCTGTGACATGGACGAGGTGATCAATCATGGCTCCTCCGCCGCTCAGTTCCGGTTCGACAAACCAGCCGAAGGGGCATGTTCCTTGGTTCGTGGCGCAGACTGCTACCACCTTGCCGATTTCTCCTGCTTGCACCCTCGCCATTGCGGCTCGCCACGTGGGCGAGAAGGGGCAGGGAAAGGAGGTCATTGATACCTTGTCGCTTTTGGGCACGAGATCGGAAATCTTTTTCGCTTCTTCAGGGGTGGCGGCGATCGGCTTTTCGCAAAGAATGTGCTTGCCTGCCTTGACTGCGACTTCGATCAAGGCCCCGTGGTAGATGTTCTCACTGCAGATTACCACTGCGTCCACCTGGCCCAGAAGCTCCTCTTGGTTTTCAAAGTGAGCCAGATTTCGAGGAGTGGCGAAGTCTCTCCCTCTCTCGGGATTTCCGTCCCAGACTCCTACAACTCGAGCGCGCTCGTCCGCTTGGCAACAGCCGACGAAGCTCGGAGCGTGGACGTGTGCAATGCCAAAGATTCCTACCAGAACAGCCATTTCCAGCGTTAGTATGGCAAAGTGCCCCCCTTGATCTCCCGAAACCTTGGCGACTCTTTCTCCCCAATTCCCCTCAGCTTTTCTCAGGTTGTATGATCAGGTTCTTCATGGGACTTACCAACCTCTCAATCGCTCAGTCGGCAAGCGTGAAACCGATTATCGAAATCGCCACCCAGGCTGGCCTCTCCGACACAGATTTTGAGCCGCTGGGGAGAGCGAAGGGCAAGTTAACGACCGAAGGGGTGGATCGCCTCACCCGCGAGAAGCAAGGAAAGTTAGTCCTCGTCACTGCCATTACGCCCACGCCAGCTGGTGAGGGGAAGACGACAGTGACGGTTGGCTTGGCCCAGGGGCTGCAGAAGATTGGGGTCAAGGCTCTACCTGCGATTCGCGAGCCAGCCTTGGGCCCAGTTTTTGGTAATAAAGGGGGAGCCTGCGGCGGGGGCTACAGTCAAGTTCTCCCAATGGAGGAAATCAACCTCTTCTTCAACGGCGACTTCCCTGCGATTTCTGCCGCCCACAACCTCTTGAGCGCGATGCTCGATGCTCATCTTCACCACGGCCACGAGCCACGTCCGGATAAGCGGCGTCCGACCTGGCCCAGAACGGTCGATATGAACGACCGCGCCCTGCGCCAGATTATTGTCGGCTTGGGGGGATCCGCCAATGGCTTCGCTCGGGAAGATGGCTTTGTCGTTCTGCCTGCCAGTGAGGTCATGGCAATTTTGTGCCTCGCGACTTCCCTGCCTGACCTCAAAACCCGCCTTGGCAACATCATGATCGGGATGAACTTCGAGGGTGGGCCGATTTTGGCGAAGGATTTAGGGGCCAACGGGGCGATGACTGCCCTCCTGAGGGACGCTTTTCGGCCGAATCTCGTTCAGACCATGGAGGGTGGCCCGGCTCTGGTGCATGGTGGCCCTTTTGCCAATATCGCTCACGGCTGTTCCTCTTTGATTGCCACGAAGTGTGGACTGGGGATGGCAGATGTCGTGGTGACAGAAGCTGGTTTTGCCTCGGATTTGGGGGCAGAAAAGTTTCTGAACATCAAGTGCGAAAGGTTGGGCCGGGGGCCAGACGCGATTGTTTTGGTCGCGACGGTTCGGGCTCTTGCCCACCACGGATCCGGGGATTTGACCGCTGGACTCGAGAATCTGCGTCGCCACGTTTCCCACCTCAAGCAATATGGCCCTCCTGTTGTTGTCGCAGTGAATCGCTTTGCCAGTGACTCAAAGAAGGATCTTGATACGATCTTAGCCTTCGCAAAGGGCTTGGGGATCGAGGCGTTCTTGGCGGATCCTTGGAACAGGGGAGGCGAGGGCTGTCGGGGCCTCGCAGAGGGGGTTAAGGCAGCCATCGAAACTCCCAGCTCGTTCAAACCTCTCTACACTTCTGCCGACCCTGTCGAGAAGCGACTCCACAAGGTGGTGACCAAGGTTTACGGAGGCGAAGGATACGAGCTCAGCGAGGCAGCTGCCAGGCGCCTGAAGTGGTGCAAAAAACATGGAATCGCGGGACTCTCTTTATGCGTAGCCAAAACTCAATCCAGCTTCAGTGACGACGCATCTTTGATAAATGCACCAACTGGCTTCACGATCAACATTCGCGAGTTCCGGCCCAGTTTGGGGGCTGGTCTCCTAGTGGCAGTGGCGGGGGACATCTTGTTGATGCCTGGCCTGGGGAAAGAGCCTGCCGCCAAGTCAATCGACGTAAACGAGGCAGGGGAGATCGTTGGGCTTGTCTAAGTTTAGGGTTAACCGTGGCTCCATCCCGCTAAGCTGAACACCTGACACACGAAGGCCCAGAGGGCGAGGCCAAGGAAGTAGCCAGCAACCCCGCCCCATAGCCCCCACCAGAGGCCATTTAAAATAAGGGCAGAGGCAAATTCGTAAGTCCAAAGAGCCTCTCTGTTGCTGAACTCCACGACTTGGTATCGGCAAGAGACTAAGGTGAGGATGGAACCTCCGTGGACGATTCCGTGCAGTCCCCAGCGCTCACGCTGTTCTTTCAACGACCCCTCCTTTCCAGCTCATTTTGAGCGACATCGCCACGACAGCCAAGGACAGAAATGCCCACAGAACCGACCAAACGACTGCCGGAATTCTCGTCATTTTTTCCATGTTCATCGCGTCGGAACGAGTCTCGGTGAGGGCACTGATCTGGACAAGATAAGCGATGGACTCGAACGACGTGAGGGCCAACTGGAGGCCCAAGAATTGGATCACAAAGATAAGCACCGGCCCTTTGAGGATAGCACCCAAGCCGAGAAGGAGAACGATCCAGACAAGCGCCGTTAAGATTCCGACCCAATCGCCCCGGACGAACAGGACCAGCGACAAGGCCATGGCTGAGCCAAGGCCAATCAAGGCTCCCTTGGCAACCTTCTCCGACCCGCCTGCCAAGATCAGAGCTGCTCCGATGAGGGCAGTTCCTGGGTATCCAGCCGAAGCGATGATCCAGTCGATTCCTCCGAGAGTGAGGGCAACGCCGCTCCCATTGGCAAATACTGCGATGTGATCGACCCTGCCCCCTGTCCCTAGGGCCGCCAGAGCATGGGCCAACTCATGAAGGTGGGTGTTGAGATAAATCAGGGGAAGGGCAAAGGGGCGGAGCACAGGAACCAGGATAAAGAGCAGGCTCACGAAGCCAGCTCCTAGCAAAAGCCACTGATCCTTTCTGAATTCCATC
>JALOLT010000139.1 GCA_025455775.1 Fimbriimonadaceae bacterium | reverse complement strand
AGATGCCCTGTCCGATACAGACATCTCTTCCATGCCGCGACCGTGGTCATCGCCTTCGTCGGATCCTGCCGAATCTTCAGTTCCACTATTCCAATTAACCCTTTCAGCGACTTGGCATTCTCTGCTTCGTATTGCAGTCCTGCCTTGTGATCCTTGAGCACGCGACTCACTTCCCCCGTGAGACTGTTCACGACCGGTAATCCGGCTGCTGTGTAGTCATAGACTTTGTCCGGCATTTCAACATTACTCTTTTTGCTGTATGCGTTTAAGCCAATGTCGCAAAGCTTGTAAAGGGAGCAGAGCTTTTCTGGTTTCATTTTTCCAACGTAGCTAAGGGTTTCCAGTTCGCGGCTGGCAGCTTCCACCAAGGGTCGGTAGGGCCCATCTCCCGCCAAGATGAATCTTATCTTTGCTTGTTCGGAGTGAAACTGGCGAGCGGCTTCCAAGATCGCAGGGATATCGTAACTTGGTCCGAGGGTGCCGGCGAAGACCACCCACGTCTCACCCTCTCGTTTGGCTGGCAGATTAGGGAGATCCAGGGGTTCTTGCATCAAGCGTCGAAACTCCGCGACGTCAATGCCGTTGTAAACCACTCCGTGAGGTTTGGCCCTCAGCCCAGGAGCAATTCCAAGGGGGAAATCGAGGTACGGCTGAGCCAGAGCCATCACGCCAGTCAGGTTTTCATAGGTTGACTTGCGATTTCGGTAAATGGGGGTGAGGCAAAGCCGCACAATGGGTCGAATCGGAGCAGGAAAGGCGTTCTCAAAAAGTTCTGGCCAGATATCCATCTGGTCGAACATCACAGCAGAGTCGTGATGCTGGGCTAAGCGAAAGGAGGCATAACCCAAAGTAATCGGGTTTTCGTAGTAGACGATCACGTCTGGTTTAGGCTCTGACTGTCCTCTCTGGTAGCACTTTCGGGCAAAAACAATATCGCGCCACAGTCGCCCCAAGCCGATGTTCCGCTGGTAGCTGGGACTTGGGACAAGCCGCACCACGAAGCCAGGCTGAATCAGGCGATCTTCCCAACCTTCTGTCCGCTGGGTCTTAAAGTGGTGGGCAAAGGTGCTGGTCCACCAAACCACTTGGTGGCCTGCTTTTGCCAGAGCGTCCCCCATCATGGCGAAACTGTAATCCCGCCAAGCCTCACCAGGAATCGGACCATAGGGGTTGATCAGCCAAACTACCATGACGTCGCAGAGGATACCGAGAAGTACCCTCCGGCCCCTAGTTCAAAGCGAAAGGCCCCGACTTTGGTAGGATCAAGTTATGTCCGTTGCTCCTCGTTCGCTCCAAAAAATCCTCGTGACGGGAGGGGCAGGCTTTATTGGGTCTCACTTGGTTCGCCATCTCGTAGCGGAGGGGAGGCAAGTAGTCGTTCTGGATGACCTGAGCAGCGGGCGGCTTGAACGGCTCCATGACTTGGACGGACGCTTTGTCTTCCACGCTGGCGACGTCCGCGACCTAGATGGAATTCAGGGAGTGGTGGAGGATTGCGAGGCGGTTGTGCACCTGGCAGCGGAACCATCCGTGAAGAAAAGCGTTGATGACCCCTTTCATACCCACAGTATCAACTATGGCGGCACCCTCGCGGTCGCTGAGGCAGCGCGACTGGCAGGGGGACGCAAGATCATCTTTGCAAGCAGTGCAGCAGTTTATGGCTCAGCAAGGGCGGGGGTGGCGGAGGGTGACCCTGTGATTCCCCTCTCCCCCTATGGCTTGGACAAACTGGCTTCCGAGCAGCTCCTTCGCATTTATGGATCTCTCTACCAACTTCCAAGCGTGAGTCTTCGCTTCTTCAATGTCTATGGCCCTGGGCAAGACCCTCATTCACCCTATTCAGGTGTGATAAGCAAGTTTGTTCAAGGAGCCCTGAGCGGAAAGGGCATCACCATTTTTGGCGATGGGCTCCAGACGCGCGATTACGTTTCGGTTCATGATCTCACAAGAGTTGTTTCGCACTTCCTCACGAGTCAGCCTTCGGAGGAAGCAGTTTTCAATGTGGCACGAGGCGAAGGCACAACCTTGCTGGATCTCCACAGGTTGCTCACCCAAAGGATCGGAGATGAGATCCCCATTCAGTTCGCCCCAGCCAGATCCGGTGATATCCGCGAGAGTGTCGCGGATGTCTCGGCCCTTTGCAAGGCTGTTGGTTGGATACCGGAGACGAGGCTCGAAGAAGGTTTAGGGTCTGTGGTTCTGGCTCACCACTGACCGGAGCAACGCGTCGAACCTGTCGCAGACTGTTTCCCAATTGTAAGTTGTGCTGGCTGCCTCCAGTCCCAGGATTCTATACCTTTCTCTTTCCACAGGGTCGTTCAGGAGTTTCGGGAGTTCCTCTTCCAACTCCGCAAGGGTTTGGACAACTTTTCCGCCAGGAAGCTCTCGACAACAGCCAACGTTGAGGGCCAGGAATGGCAAACCTGCTGCCATCGCATCAAGGAGAACCAAGGGCTGGCACTCATTGATCGATGTTTGGACAAAGAGGTCTGCCGCGTAATGCAGGGCCAGGAGTTCCTCTCGCGGGAGAGCGACCAGATACCGGACGTTGCTCAGGTGGCGGAATCGTTCCCGCAACCTGTCCCCATAGTCAGACTCAAATCCTGAGAGGAGAAGAACCTCGACTGCCGGGTCACCCATCCTCTCCACCATCTCCAAAAGGGCTCCCTGGTTCTTTCCTGGTTGGAAATTGCCAACGAGAATAATCACTTTCTTCCCTTCAAGCCCATAGCGCTTCTTGGCGTCCCGCGAAACCTGGGCAAACTCTGTTAGGTCAGAGCCGTTTGGAATCGTTGAAAAGTGGGTGATGCCAATTTTTTCCGCTACAAAGCGATCATAAAACCTAGTGTGGTCGGTTTGGGTGGTGAGAAAGACGATGTGATCGACCGTCTTGAGCTTTTTGGGTAGTTCCCAGACGTATTTTTGCCAAGCCAAGCGGCGGAAGATTCCCCCGAACCCCGGCGTTTGATAGAGTGAACTCGTAGAGTGGCTCACGTGAACCAGGGGCACCTGTTGCTTCTCGGTCGCGAGGAGCTCGCTGAAAGGATGTTCCCATCCTTCCGTGATAATCACATTTGCCTTGCTGGTTCTCACTGCCTGGCGATACTCGGCGATTTCGCCCCGGAAGGGGCTCCCAAAGGCACCTCTTCCCGTAAAGCAAAAGGTTTGAACAGGAACCCCGTCCACGACTGGACGGGGGGAACCATTGGGGAGGGGGCTCGTAAAGACTTCCACCTCCCAGCCGCGTCGCTTGAGCCCTGCGATTTTTTGGGTAGCGGCTTGCGCCATTCCGTGCCTCTCCGGCCAGTAGGCGAAGGTGCAATAAAGTAGTTTCACTGTGTCATAGCCCCCTGCGTTTCCCGATTGGGATCTTTTGGCTGAGCCTCTCCTCGCAGCCAAATGGCGGTCGCCACCGCCGGTATAAACCATCCTATTTGAATCCAGGAGAGGTCATAGCCGTTGAACATCCACAGCCAACCAACCAGAGAGGCAAAAACGACTCCTGCGTCGAGTCCACAAATCCTTTGGCCTCGCCAAGCCAAGGGGGCGAGCCTCAAGAAACAGTAGACCACGCTCGCCACCAAAAAAAGAGCTGCCAGATAGCCGTTCTCCACCAAGATTTGGACGACAGAATTGTGCGGTTGCACCCGGTCTGTGATTCCTTCGGCAAAATCGGCCCTCGCAGTTGTCATTCCGGTTCCGACCCCGAGGGGATAGTCGTTGGCAATGACGAGTGCCGCGCTCAGAGTGCGTCCAATTCTCGTTTCTGCACCTCCTTCGTCTGCGGTTCGCCCGATTGTCATATCGTAGACCAACTCGCCGAAGGGGGTGAGAGCCAGAACCAAGACAACCACAGCACTCGCTGACGCAGTCGCCAAGGTAAGTTTTTTGACGACTGCGCGACTGGCGTTCCTAAACTGAAAGACGAGATACAGGGGAACGGCTGTCAAAAGGTTGATGATCCCAGATCGTGAGCCGCCAGCCAAAATGAGGATCACGATCAGAACCATGAAGAGAATCTTCCAAAAGGTTCCACTCTTGAAGAGCTGGCGGTGCACCACGTCATCTAAAAGCACCATGAAGACAAAGCATCCGAGCAGGGCCATTACGTTCGGATCGCCGAAAAGGCCGGCAAACCTGGGAGCATCTAGGGGGTCATTCACGCTCAAGAACGAGTAGCGGGGGATGTAGCCCCAGAAGGCAGTGAGGCCGATCGGAACGGAGTACAAAAAAGCGACGATCAGGCCGATCATCATCGTCTTCGTATCTCGTTGATCCCGCAGCCACAGCACGATCAGCAGAGCAAAAAGACCGTTCAGAACAACCCTGCCAAACATTCCAAGGGAAAAGTCGTTGAGGATGTTGCTCAGGAGATAGAAGACCCAGAGACCAGCCTGGAGCCCCCAAAAGACTCGATCAATCGGAAGGCGATTGAGCTTAAGATGGCCAAAGACGAGGCCGGCAATGAGGAGAGCCGGCAGAAACGCGATGTGGACTCCCGGAACGAGCATGACTCCCATCGCGGCGAAACCCAAGAGCATCGCAATCCGGAAGTTTTGTTCCCGGAGGAAGGCGAAGGCGATTCCTACGAGGCCCAGTCCAATCAGAATCCAGGCAAAGTCAGGGATATTGCTCATCGCCCCAACAACCCCCGAACAAAGGTGCGCTCCCTTCCATTCAGGAGCCATTGCCAGGCCATCGTGAAGAAGATCACAGCCACGGCCGTGATACCTCCGGCCGCCCAGACCCCTTGGGCAAGGGCAAAGGCCATCACCAGAGCGGTGGATCCACCCAGGAGTACGGCTCCCTTACCCAGTGCGCTGAGAATGGGCCCGCTGAGCATAGGCCTTAATCGGAAGAGGGCCCAAAACTGCCAGATGCCATCAAAAGCAACTCGGATCACGAAGGCCATCGCAGCTCCAACGACCCCAAAATTGACTGTGAGGAACCACAGGGCTGTCACGTAAATTGGAACATTTGCCAACTGCCCCTTCGCAACAAGGTCGGGGCGACCCCCTGCACTGAGCAAACTGGTTGCCACCCAAGAAACTGCCGCGATGAGACAACCCAAGGCAAGCCACTGCAAGACTGGGCCACTTCTGTCGCCAAATTCTCCGTTTTGCCAAAACTGCATCACAGGCCCTGCAAAGGCAATGCTAAGGACAACCAGTGGCCCAAGAGTCGCGAGAATGAGTTTGAGCGGGGTTTCTGCGAGAGAAACAAGACTCTCAGTGTCGTTGTCACCCAGGCCGCTCGCCGCTGAGAAGACGACAGCAGAGATCGCAGTAGGAATCACAAAAAGCCCGTTGATCAGCTCGTACGGAGTCTGGAAAAAAGTGATTTCCCGAACCGAGACAACTGATCCGATCACCAGGCGATCTAGTTGCACCAGCAAGGGCGTCAGGAGCCCAGTTACTGCCACCCACCCGGCAAACCCAAACAGTTGACCGATCGGCATTGAGCGGGAGTGCCAAGTCTTGGTCAGATTAGGGAGAATCTTTAGGCATGCCACCCCATATGCCACTGTGTTTGCGACCCTGAAAACGAGCAAGCAAAGGACGATGAAGGGAACGCCCCAACCGAGCGATACACCAATCAAGGGAACCAAATAGGTTGTGAGGTTCGTCGGAACTTTGATTAAGTTGACGATCCCAAAGGCTTGGGCCCCTTCGAGGGCGCCCCGCAAAGCACCGGCCGACAGAACAAAGGGGATCGAGAAAGACAAAAGAACAAGAACCTGCTGCGTATCATTCCGCCACTGTGGCTCGACCTTGAGCGATCCCAAAATCAGGGGAATCGCAGCAAAAAAGACCATCGCGCCGATCGTGCCAATGATGACTTGAATAAGAGCCGACTGGC